>JAJTFB010000001.1 GCA_021300015.1 Pirellula sp.
GATCGCCGTGGCGATGGGGCTTGCGCTCGGCAAACCCTTGGGGATATTCCTATCCTGTTTCTTGGCTGTCCGAATGGGTTGGACCAAGCTCCCGAGTGGCGTTAATTGGCCGATTTTCCTTGGAGGGGCATGTCTAGGTGGAATCGGATTTACGATGGCATTGTTCCTCAATGCGCTTTCGTTCCCGGTCGACGATTACCCTGCATTGGAGGGGGCCGGGAAGATCGGCACCTTGGTCGGTTCGGCCCTAAGCGCGATCCTTGGAACTTTGCTTTTGCTGGTTTTCACAAGAACTTCCCGAGCCGAGTCGCACTCTTAGGATTGCTTAAGAAGCTTTCTTTGAGGATGATGGAGGGAACCTATGGATTTTACCACCAAGAAGCGACTTCTATGACAGAACAAGAGTTCCTCGAACATCACCGACTAGCACGCAATCCCTTTGTCGACGAGGATGCGCAGACCGATACAGTCTTCCGTGATTTCTGCATCTCCGGCACCTTCCATCCCTCGTGGAGTAAGGTCGTCGGTGACTCCAAGCAGCCTGCGACGGCCATCGTCTTTGGGGCGAAGGGATCCGGGAAGACGGCGATGCGATTGCAACTGATCCATCAGATCGCTAAGCACAATTCGGAAGATCCTGAGCGCAAGGTATTTCTGGTTTGCTACGACGACTTCAATGCGTACTTGGGGCCGCTGGAAGAACACCTACCTCGACGCGCACGTGGGAATCCCGATCGCGTCCTCGGTTCGCTGCGGCTCTGGGATCATATGGATGCGATCCTCTCCGAGGCCGTCACGCAACTTGTCGACCGAATCCTTCAGCCCAACCATGCCACGACAGTAACGACCGCCATAGGTGGTGCGAGCGACACTCCGATTCCGATCGAGCGACTCGACCGTGGTCAACGTCGCGACTTGATGCTTCTGACGGCCATCTACGATCACTCCAAGACCAGCAATGTACGCGATCGCTTCGGCGCTTTGCAACGACGGTTAAGGTTCCGTTCGTTGGCCACATGGGGTCCTTTGGTCTTCGGGTGTCTCTTGAGCCTCCTTGCCGCTTGGGTCTTGTTCTATTTGGTCAAGTCCGAAACGCTTTCGCTCCTGACTTGCCTCTACTGGGTTCCTGCCGCCATTGCTGCTGCTTGGGGTTGGTACGCTTTGCGATGGTGGGGCCGACATCGCCTCGCACAGAAAATTCGCAGGAATGTTCGTGTGCTCGAGCGTGAATCGAGCCAGCTTCGACCGATGCTCCTGGAGTTCAACCCCAAGGAGATCGACGAGCAACCCTCACCGACAGCCCAACGTTCCGACGACCGTTATGCACTTTTGGAAAAACTGCAGTTGATTCTGCGTACTCTGGGTTATCCAGGCTTGATCGTCATCATCGATCGTGTCGACGAACCGGATCTGGTCAACGGGCAAGCCGATCGGATGAAGCAACTGGTATGGCCTTTGATGGACAACAAACTGCTCAAGCATGAGAGCTTTGGAGTCAAGATGCTCTTGCCGAGCGAATTGCAACCCTATGCGGATCGAGAAACGCGAGAGTTCCATGAACGGGCTCGACTCGACAAGCAAAACGTGGTCGCTTCGTTCGATTGGACGGGTGAAGCCCTCTACGATCTGCTGGCCTCCCGCATGAAGGCTTGCGCCATCCCCGGCACAACCCCAGCTCCCAAGAGCTTTTTTGGGGCGGATGTTTCGGAGACTCGACTCATCGCGGCGTTGCAATCGTTGAAGACTCCTCGCAATGCCTTTCGCTACCTCTACCAACTGATCGCCGAGCATTGCAAACGGTACCGGTCTGAGGCCCCTAACTTCGTGATCTCCAGCGAGCTTTTCGAGAGCAACCTGGCGCTTTATCAATCCGAAGACCGGCGCAAGTCTTAGCCGATGACGGCCCCTGCGTCTATCTCCTCGGTTCCCTTGGTCGGCGTGGCAGTCAACGCCTCGCTTGCCTGCCTGAAAATACTTGCGGGAGTCTTTGGGAACTCCTATGCGCTGATCGCCGATGGGATCGAATCGACAGCCGACATCGTGTCGAGTTTGGTCGTCTGGGGTGGCCTGAGAGTCGCTGGTACCCCGGCCAATGAACGGCATCCTTATGGGTATGGGAAGGCCGAAGCCCTTGCAGGGGTCGTCGCAGCTTTAGGGATTTTGGCCGCCGCGGGAATCATCGCCGTTCAAGCGATCCGCGAAATTCTGACCCCGCACCATTTGCCCCATTGGTCGACCCTTTTGATCCTGCTTTTAGTCGTTGGAGTCAAGGAAACCCTCGCTAGATGGACCAATCGCGTTGGGGAGCAAGCCGACAGTGTTGCCCTGCAAGCCGATGCTTGGCATCATCGTGCCGACGCGATTTCGAGCATCGCGGCATTCATCGGAATCGCGATCGCTTTGGTTGGAGGCCCTGGGTATGAGCCGGCCGACGATTGGGCCGCCTTGGTCGCCTGCTTAGTGATCGCCTACAGTGGACTGCGACTCTTGTACATCACCTCGCGCGATATCCTCGATGCGGCACCTCCTAAGGAGGTCGAAGAGCAGGTCCGTTCGGTCGCTACCGGCATTCCTGGTGTCCGGGCCGTCGAGAAATGCAGGATCCGAAAAAGTGGCACTGCGTTGTTTGTCGAAATCCATGTCGAAGTCGACGGTCATGCGACGGTCGACGAAGGACATCGCATCGGAGGTGCAGTTCGCAGCAGCCTCAAATCGGCAGGTTTACGAATCGCCGATGCCTTTGTCCATATCGAACCCTATTCGGTGTTGGATCGGTCAGTGGAGCTTCCACTCGATCAGGTCCCCTTCGACGCACAGTAGCACCCGGTCCTGTCGGCTCGGTTGGATCGCATGGGTACCGACCCAGCCTCCATAAGCCGGAAGGACAATCGAGTCGGGTCGGATCCAGAAACAGGGAACCTTCGCGGTCCTTTTGGCGTCGACTGGGACGATGTAACTCGGGTGCAAATGGCCGCACAGCGTCGTGTTAAACGCTCGATTCTCTTGCGTTGAACTGGCCGTATCTATCGCATCGGGCTCATGGAGCCATCGCATCTTCCCATCGATCACCGGTGGCTCCTGGACGATCCACCCGAGTCTTCGCAGTTGCTGGTGGGAACGTCGATCGTGATTGCCTGCGACGAGCTCCCATCGAAGACCACCGGCCGATTGCATCGTTTCGCTGAGCATCGACTCGAGGGACTCGGTCCAGCCGATTGCGGCGTGAAGCAAATCGCCAAGGACCACAAGACGTGTGATTTCCATCTCATGGATCTGCTTTTGCAAGCGTTGCAAGGTCGCTTGGGTCGCGCCCGAGGGGATAGCCAGTCCGGACTTTTGAAAGACCGTTTCTTTTCCTAGATGCAGATCGGCAACGAACAATGTGGTGTCCGATCGGATCGCCCCGCTGGCATAGAGTTCGAGAGCATGTCCACGGTGTTCAAGCTTCACAGTGTTCAAGCCTCACGGTATTCAAGCCTCACGGTGTTCAAGCCTCGGTGTTTTCATCTGGATTTAGTTTCCGTTGAGCTGCACGTTTGCTACGAGTCGGATTCGCGGAGATCGCTTCGGGTTCGACCGCAGCTTTTTCGAGCTGATTTTGCATCTTGCGGATCCGATCTGCAAGGGACTCATTGCCGATCCGATCCCGGATTCGTTCGACCATCAGCGGAAAGGAAAAGGGGGTCCATTGATCGACGAGCCGATAGACCCAGCGATTGGCTTGCATCCGACGGATGGCTCCTTTGAGCCTTTGAATTTGAAGCTGGTCGGCAAGCACTTCGTCGCTGGCCTGCCAGAGCAGCAGATTCTGTGCATCGTACTGTTTGAGGGCATCGAAGACCATGGTCGTCGACGCTTGGAGGTGACGCATCGATTTGGATTTACCGGGTGTACCCGAATGGATCAACCCTGCGATGCGCGCGATGTCTCGAAACCTTCGGCGCGTCAATTCCGTGGCGTTTAAACTCGCGAGGATATCGACTTCCAGATTGGCAAGATCGAGGTATTGAGGAATGTTTGCAAGCTCGATATTCATCGGTTCGGCGCAATAGAGCATGACTCCGTAATCGTTCACAGCGATCGAGAGGGTATTGCGGTGGGCCTGGGAGATACGATAAGCCAGCAGAGCACCGATCCCCTCGCTGACCGAGCGTCCTTCGAAGGCATAGAGCATGATCGAATCGCCATCGCGGTTATTGCAACGCTCGACGAGGACTTCATCGAGTCTTGGAATATGGCTCCAGCGTTTTTGCAACTGCATCAGTTCCGAGAGCGACTCGAGCGATGGACTGACGGGTTGCCCGGAGGCGATTTGGTCGATCAGTCGCCGGACTCCCTCGGCCAATTCACTCGAAAGAGGCATATTCCCACCGAGCCATCTGGGCACCGCAGTCGGATCGCCCTTGGCCTTGCGAACCCAAACGGTTCCTTCGCGGATCCACTCCATTTCGAGCAATTTGCCACCGAGAAGAAACTTGTCCCCTTTTTTGAGCTTCGCAGCGAACGATTCTTCGACAAATCCGATTTTACCTCCGGACATGTACTGGACTTGAATCATCATGTCGGAGGTGATCGTACCGATGGCCATGCGATGACGTCGAGCGATAGCCACATCGCGCACCGAGTACTTTCCAAACTCCAGTGTGACGCGATGAAAGTCTTGGTAGGCATGCAGGCAGCCGCCGGTGGTTACAAAGTCCAAGACCCAATCGAGATGTTCGTCTGGAAGGTTCCGATAAGCCCAGGTCGAGCGGACCTCGTCGAGGAATTGTGATTTCGAATAGGGGGCGCTGAGAGCTACGGTCACCGCGTGCTGGACTAGGCAATCCAAGGGGGCATCGAGGGTGCCTCGCTGTTCGATCTGCTGATTTTCGATTGCTTCGCGGGCGGCTTGGAGTTCGATGATTTCGAATGCATGCGAGGGGACGAAAGCCAGCTTGCTCGTGCGACCCGGGGAGTGTCCACTGCGGCCTGCGCGTTGGATCAATCGGGCGGTTCCTTTGGGAGATCCGACCTGAATCACTTGGTCGACCGGAGCGAAGTCGACGCCAAGATCCAAGCTGCTGGTGCACACGACGGCAACTAGCTTGCCATCGACGATCGCTTGCTCGACCCAGGTCCGCAATTCAGGGGCAAGCGATCCGTGATGCACGGCGATACGTCCTGCCCAATCCGGGCGAGCTCGCAAGAGGGCTTGGTACCAAAGTTCGGTTTGATTGCGTGTATTGGTGAAAACGAGGGTCGAGTTCGCTGCGTCGATTTTCTCGATGACATTCGAGAGCATCGCAAGCCCGATGTGACCTGCCCAAGGAAACCGATCGATCGACTTGGGTAGGAGGATCTCGAGCTCCATCGCTCGGCGCTGATCGCTTCGGATGACCGAAACGGGGCGTAGGGGAGCCGGGCCGACGAGCGAGGACAGTGCATGCTCGGTATTTCCTATAGTCGCCGAAACGCCCCAGCGAAGCATGTTCGGAGCGATGCGCTGAAGGCGAGCAAGAGCCAGTTCGGTTTGAATACCTCGTTTGGATCCGAGAAGCTCATGCCATTCATCGACCACGACCGTGCGCAGATGCTTAAAGGTCTCAAGGGACTCCGGATAGGACAGCAGCAGAGTAAGGCTCTCCGGGGTAATCACCATCGCGGTGGGGGGCGATTGGCGTTGGCGCAGTTTGGTCGCGCTGGATGTATCCCCAGTGCGTTGCTCGAGGGACCAAGGAAGATTCAAACCGTCGATGCATTCCTGGAGTGCCAAGCAGGTGTCGTTTGCAAGCGCTCTCAGAGGGGTGATCCACAAGGCCAGCAAGGGCGGGGCAGGGGACTGGCGCTTGCGCTGCGTCCAGAGAGACTCCGGGAGTGGGGATTCGAACCAATTGCCCAATGGCCCTAACCATGCGGCTTTGGTTTTCCCCATGCCCGTACTAGCTAGGATCAGTCCGTGGTGGGCCGATGCGTGCGCCGACCAAGCCTGGAGTTGCCAATCGAAGGGTGTTTGCTTCTTGGATTCCATCCACCGCTGGATCGCTTGGAGGGATGCTGCGCTGCCCCTTGTCGCAACAGGACAATGATCGCAAGAAGGGGTAGAGTCAGGGTCCATTCGACGTGTTGGATATTCGAGGAAGAATCAGGTGGTCCGGACATGGCACATCGCAAGGAGACTTTACCGCAGAAGCCGTGCGTTGGTTGCGGGAAGCTATTTTCCTGGAGGAAGAAGTGGGCAAGGGATTGGGATCAGGTCAGGTACTGTAGCGAGCGGTGCCGCCGAAACAAGCCTCCGAGTCCGAAACCTACTCCATTAGCTCCTACCCCAAAGTAGAGCTATGGTCCCCAATCGCTCTACACGACGCGCTAGCGGCGGCGTCTTCCAGTGTAGAGCTATTGTCCCCAATAGCTCTACACGACGCGCTAGCGGCGGCGTTTTACGGGTTTCGGCTGTTTGGCCCACGGGTCACGGTGACTTATAGCGCCGATCGATTGGGGACAATCGATTTACACTGAGATCCACTAGCCGCGTTTCGTAGCATAGAGTTCGGCGTAGGCGATCGCCCAGTCGTCGACGGCTTTGTTGAAGCGCTCGATGTCGACTTGCCCTAGAGGTTGATACAGAGCACGCGTCAGGAGCTCGCGGTCTGCAATGGTTCCTTTGGCTTGGACATCAAGCACGAAGAACTCGTTGACCGGTCGGACAACCAACTCGAACCGAGAGTACTTGTTCGAACGCATCCCTTTTTCGATGACCAGATCATCGCGGGTGCAAGCACTCCCCCAACCGCTTTCGCCGAAGACCGATTGGTAGCGGAAGCCCGGGAACAGATCGATGAGTTTCTTCACGACCGATTCGATGCGCTCGGAGAGTTCCAAGCGGTACTTGCCATGGAGTCGCTTGTGCTCCTCGGCTTCTTGCTTCTTGCGTTGCTCTTCGGACAAGAGCGACTCGGCCTTACTTGCCCCGCGAGCAACAGCTTTCTTCAAACGTTCCTCGAACTCAGACATCATCGGTCCCGGGATTTGGGTTGTTAGCTCCTTCCGGTGTACCGCTTGGAGTCTCGTTGCTTGGGTTAGGGTCCGCAGGCGACGAGGGTGGAGGAGGGGTTTCTGGGGTGTTAGGACCTTTCTTGAGGTATTGCATCAGGTCGCCGAAGGAGCGGAGGGGTTCTTTGCCCTGCTGCATTGCTTCGGTGATTGGTTTTTCGGGAACCGGCCGGGAGATTTTCACTTGCCGATTCGAACGTCCTTCGCTGTTTTCGGAGTAGCCTTGGCCCGAATTGGACCGACGGTTCGAATCGGGTTTGCGGTAGGATCCTCGCGAATCGCCAGAGGGCCGAGGGCCGCGATTGTCGGGGCCGCGATTGTCGGGGCGGTTGTTGTTGGGTCGATCGCCACGAGGCTGTGAGGATCCTCCGGCGACGTTTGGCCGACCGGGTCCTCTGCGGTCTTGGGGAGAGGCTTGTCGATCCGGACGGCTTCTCGAATCGTTCTGCTGGCGTTGGTTGTCCGTATCGCGATGATTCGATTCGATTTCGGAGCCTGGCGCTCGGGTGGTCAATGCTACGCGCTTCTTTTTGTCATCGGTGTGCAGCACCCAGACTGGGATCACATCGCCGACCTGGACGAACTGGTGGGCGTCTTCGATGAACGAGGGCCCGAGTTGGCTGATGTGGATGAGTCCTGTGCAGTCTGGTCCAAGTTCGACAAAGACGCCAAAGTTAGCGATGCCGATGACCAAGGCTGAGAGCATGGAACCCGGTTCGAGGCGTTCCATCGTAGGGACGTAGCTTCGGAGTGGGACCGGATACTGGAAGTCGCGCCCATCGGCGAAAGGGAACTGCAGAGCGCGGGATACCGAGAGCAGTTTGGAGCGTCCGACTTGCCAGCTTCGAGCGAGTTTATCGGCGTCGATGGCCAAGGCAGGGCGTTCCATTGGCTTTTCGGGAATCTCGGGCATGCTGACGGGAGTTCTTGTAGCTCCGGGGGGCGTCTCGCTCGGGGCGGGAGTTTGGGCCGACTCCTCGAGGGCTGCTGGGACCTCAGCGATCTGAGCCACCTCAGGATTTTCTGAAGTTGCAGAGGATTCTGTCGTGTTAGGAATTTCGGTGGTTTCGGTGGTTTCCGATGCTTGGCTCGTTGGCGTGGCTACTGCATCTGGTGCGACTGCTGCGTGCGATTCATCTGCTGCGTCTGCTGGGCTCTCCGATGCATCGGATTGGGATTCGATGACGCCGAAGTTGGGATTGATCTCGTCGGCATGGGAATCGAACCCGAAAGCTTCGACCAATTCGGAGCTTGGAGCATCGAGCGCCATGGATTGAGCCGCAGCGATGGCGGCTGCAATTTTATCGTAGTCGGGTTTCGACCAGCCTTCGGGAGCCGAGGCAGGGGCTGGCAATTGGGCGTGCTCGACGAGCCGCTCTGCGAGTCGGTAGTCTTCTGGATGGATGATGGTACCATCGAGAGTGTTATTGCTTTGGTAGACTCGAAGAAAACCGATAGCTTGTCGAGCACGACTCTCGGAGAGAGACTCCTTGAGAAGTTTTCCGAGCGCGTCACGATCGTTGAGATTCCCCTTGGGGCGTTCCTCGACGAGTCGTTTTGCCGTGGGGTCGTCCATTCCGGGGATCCGTTTGAGGACTTCGATGTCGGCATGGTACATGTCGACGCCGGCTTTGGTGATCGCCGAGGAGATGGCTTCTTGAAGTGCTGCCTCGAGTTCGGCTTGGGGCAGTTCCCGTTGGTAGGATCCGAGGCGCAATCGGGCTGGTTCGATTTTCAGGATTTGTCGCAAGGGGTCTTGGAGTTTCCAAGCTAGCCAAACTGCGGCCCGGTGACGGCGGGATATTTTTGGTAGTTCGACGAGTGAGTTTCTCGAGGTGCAGAATGCGTCGGCGCCTTGGCGATCGGCAAACGTCCAGAACAAGCTTCCTTCGGCCGATTGTTTCATCAGTTCGGCGACCGAGTGGACTAGGTACCGACGGGCATGCCCGTTGGTCAGGGCCACAAGGGTGACTTGATGCTCATGGACCCACTGTCCGAGTTGAGCGACGTTTTGGGAGACAACATCGGACTTCGAGGAGTTGCATACGATATCACCGGTCATGAGCAAATTGCCTTGCGCATCGACGATCGATACAGCGGCGGTTTTTTGGCCGACTGCATCGATCATCAGGATCCGGTGCCCTCGAACAGGCCGTTGGAGCATGACCGTTTCGAGGTGTTCGACAGCCGATTCGATCAGGGCTTGATTGGCATCTTCTTCGAGGATGGCCAAGACATCTTGTTGGAGTCTCGGCAGAAGGAATTCTTTGAGTCCTGTGTCGGCCACTTCCATCAGCAGTGGGTGCATCGGATGCCGGCCAGGGCAGAGCGAATCGCGGCAAAGTTGCACAAGGTGCTTCGAATCGATTTGGAATTGGAGTTGGATGATCTGGGATCGCAGTCCGCGAGAGAGCATCAGGACCTGGAAGGGGGTCAGATCTCGGATGGGCTTGCGCAGTTTGCTGTAGGATTCGAGAATCCCTCTCAACCAGCGTCGGCGTCGTTGCCGGGGTGAGAGTTGTTTGTCGCTGAGACTTTTGGTTCGGATCTCTCGGGGCTTTTTGCGATCGCTTTTGAAGGAGGCGATGGCTTCTGGGGATTCGAGCGTTGTACCGAGAGGATCAGCCGGTGGTTCACTTGCTGTTATCTCCGGAGCGGAGATCTCTTGAGCAACCGCTTCCGTACTTGTCTCCGCACTTGTCTCCGCGATTGGGGAATCTGCGGGGGGCTGGGCGGGTGGTAGATCCTCGGCGGGTTGGTTGTTGGTTTGAGAAGGCTCAGGCAGGACCTTGACGCTCACGATGGCGTTTTTCAGGAGCGTGCGTTGGAGTGAGAGCATCAACTGAGCGTCTTCGCTCAGGAGCAGTTGCAACCAGCGTTTGACTTTGGGGATCAGGAGATCGGCTTCTTGGGGATCGAGCCCTGTCTGGCTTTGGACCCAGGCTTGGAAGTCCTGGATGTTGTCGCCACGGTAGAGCAGAATCGCTTGTCCGACTTTTTCGATATTTGGGTCGGAGTCGGCAAACGCTTTGGCGGTTTTTTTTCCGCGAAGATTTCTGGCGATTGCATCGACTTGTGAGATCGATGTGCATTGGACGAGGACATCGGCGACTGCATCGTTGAAGTGGCCATCTTTTTGGAGGCCGATGACGATTTGATCTTTATGATCCGATAGGTTCGATTCGTAGACGACCGATCGTTTGAGGCGTGCGAGAGTTTTTCCATCGAGGCCACCGAGCTCATCGGGCCTGTAGGTCGCCAAATAGTTTGGCTCGAACCCTTGATGAAAAAGCTCGACTGGGAACCGCAGCTGCTCTTCTGGGAGCCGCATGTAACGAGCGATCGCGGGTAGATCTTTCATAGCCGATTGGTGGGAGTCGTTTGTAGGGGCAGTCAATGCCTTATGAAGGTCGATACAAGTCAATCCTGGACCGTAACCTGGGACAGAAATCCGCCACGAGAACCGCAATCGCCAAGTGGGGGAACTTGGGAATCTAGGGCAGAGGGGGGTAGTTGTCAAGCATTAGGCGAAAGCCGATTGGGGGATTCTCGTAGCCACTCATTTTACCTGTCTTGCCAACCCCGCGAACGATTCGGCTTTTGGGGATCTTTTTTGCTCAAGTGAACTTAGAATTTCAGTCGATAATAAAGGGGAGCACGGAGCGGCAGGGGACGCCGGTATCCGGGCTTGAAATGACAACATTTGCTATTTGTTTTTCGCTTTTCATTAGAAATCCAGTCCCCATGACACCATCTGCTCCTGCGTCCAGTCTGGTCGATTCGATCCACGCAAGCATTCTTACCGTCGAGCCAGCGGCTCCGGGTTCCTTCACTCTCTCGCGTCCAGCGGATGCTCTTCGGTCGGTAAGCAACACCCGATTAGCTGTTTCCGGGGTTGCTTCTACGGGGGGACTTGGGTCGGAGCCCTCGTCGTTGGAGTCGCGTGCTCGCGTTCCGATGTCGGATTTGCTCGATGCTTTCAAGGCCTGTTTAGCGTACGACTTAGCTTGGATCGAGGATTTCAGTGACGATGATGTGGAGATCTCTCAAGACCTCTTTGGAGTCTTGCAGGCGTTTGCGGAGCTTCGGCGTCAATCGGCCGATGAGGCCCAAGGTTAAAACAGGCCCTCAGGGTGACCGATGGCTTGGGGCTCGATAAGCTCTGGGCCTTGGTTTCGAGCCGAGTTGACTTTGCTCGAGACTTGAGTCGACTCGAGGGTTCCTTCGATGGCCGGACCGACAAGGTCGCTGATGGATTTCCAGCTTGCATCGGCCGAGAGCCATCGGTGCACATCGAGCGGATGATTGAGAATCAAAGGCATTCGATCGTGGACAGCGGAGGTATCCAGGCCGGCATGGGTCGTGATGATGCTCGTCGAGAGGAACGCCTGAGAGCTTGCCGTCGGGTCTTGGATTTTGGAGTTGGATGTCCACAAACTTGCCAGGGCCAGGGGTTGATCGTCTCGTCGGTGGATCCAATGGGCTTCTTTGATCGGTTTGGCTTTTGGGCCAGGGAGCGTCTTCCATTCGTAGTAGCCATCGGCGATGAGGATGCAACGTCCGTGGTCGATCAGGGGCCGATAGGACGGTTTCTCTTCGATCGTCTCGCAGCGGGCATTGATCATGCTATAGGCGATTTTTGGCGAATCGGCCCAAGCAGGAACAAGGCCCCAGCGCATGGCTTCAATTTTCGGTTCGGCGTTGGGAGAAAATTGCCGAATGACCAGGACATCTTGGGTCGGAGCGATGTTGTAGCGAGCTTGGAAAAGCTCGGATCGCTCGTCGGCTAGGCCTGCGATTCGGGCCGGCCACAGGTCCCTGTAGGCGGGGAAAAGCTCGGCGAGCCAATCGAGCAGCGAGGTGAAAAGGGTCAGTCTTCCGCACATGATCGGCTTACTCTGGGCTGGCTTACTCTGGGCTGGCTTACTCTGGGCTGGCTTACTCTGGGCTGACCTCGACCAATGGTTCGTAGGTCCCATCGTCGCGGAGGAATCGGCCGGCGTAGAACTCCATGCCTAGGTGCAGGCCCATGAGGGTGCGGCGAGAGCAGGGCGCTAAGGAGCGGTAGAAGACCCATTGGTCGTCGTCGATCTGCACGCGGCAGCCTTGGGCGATATCGTCGGAAACCTTGTGTAGATTTTCGGCGACGGTGAGTGCTCGCCAAGTGAATTTTGGGGAGCGGCTTTTGGATCCGACGGCCAGGAGCATCGAGCTGAGGAGTCGTGTTCGGGTGGTGCGTGCTTCGAGGGTGACTTTGCCATCCTGGCCGCTGAGGGATCCTTGGGTGCTCCCGCGTCGCCACTCGGGGAGGCTCAGAGGCAAAAGCAGTGCGACGGTTTCGGATCGATCCTCACCGGTGCTCTCGTCATGGAAGTGCCTTTCGATTCGACCTTCGTTGCTTTTGGCTTGTGGGACAAAGCTTGCAGCAGCATCGAGGGTCCAAGTCGAGGTGGTCTTCCAGTCGGCCTTGAGGTCCTCGGGGTTTCCCAGCAGGGAGTCTGCCATGTAGACCATTGCTTCGTGTCGCATGAGCATGACTTGGCGGTAGATCGTGCAAGTCCCTTCGAGGTCGCATTCGAGTTCTAGGTAATCGACATCGTCGTCGGAGAACCAGCAGACTTCGTTCCAAGCCACATCGATATTGACGGGTTTGCCGCGGTATTCAAGGCCGATATCCCAGTCGCCCGAGAGGATTCGGTTGCCGGCCTCATCGCACAGATCCAGCCAGATCGAATCGCGGGAGAAGTCGATAGCGAGTTGGCAGTCTTTTTTGCGCCAATTTCGGCGCATCGAGACCAGTTGGTTGTTTTCCCAGTAGTGGCTGGGGTTCGGAAGCCTTGCGTCGTTGGTTTTGTCTTTGCGAAGTTTCGCCGGTTTGAAACCTTGTCCTTTTCCGATTTCATCGGGCAGTGCGACGGCCGTGGCGAGCTGAACTTTTTTATGTTCCTTGCACAGCTTCATCAGCGACGCCCAGAACTCTGGCTCGTAGCGACTGGCATCGGTCTGATCGAGCATGGCATGACCGGTGGGGTCGGTCAGGTGCAGCATGATCGATTGAAGTTTGGCTAGGCCCCGACGTTGTGGGGGATACCATTTGCGGGCTCCGACGTTGTCTGCAGCCCAACGGCTGCGGATCAACGAGGCGACGAAGGCTCTGAGGTCTTGAGCGCCGAAGGCCAGGAGGTTTTGGGGGTCTTCGGCAGTCTGTTCGATCAACAGAGCGAGTCGGTTGAGGGTTTCGCTGACGATGCGATCTTTGCCTCCCAGGTGCGACATCTGCTTGGCTAGCGCCAGGGGGACTTCGCAAGCCCAGATCACCCATGGGAAGAGACCTTCGGATGGGCCTTGTTCCCAAGCTCGATCGACTTGGGTGAGTGTCGACTGGAGGACTTCGAGCCACAGAGCCGGCGGGATATCTCGGCCGACTTCGGGAAGGGCGTAGAGCCATCCGGTGGCAGTCAGTGCCACGTAGGGGTCATAGCTGGATTTGGGGAGTTGCTGGGTGATCCAATTGCCGATTTTGGTCGCTTGTGCGACCTGCTGAGCCCGGATCTCATCGGGCACGGCCTGAGCTTGCTTGGAGCGTTTGGTTTTCCGCAAGTGGGTTTCGAGGCTGTAGCCGAAGGGCTCTTCGCCGAAGGCATCGACGAGGTCTTGGAGGAACTCTCGATGGGCCGGTTTAGCCACTTCCCAGTTGCCGATCCCCCAGAGCATGGCCTGGAGGTATTGGTGGATTGGAAAGTCGGACGGCTTGTGCTTGGATTTTTTCGTCTCGACGGGCAGGGAACTTTGCAGCATAGCCACGTTGTCGACGCAAAGCTTTTCGAGCCATTGGATGGCCGATTGATTGTCTGCATCGCCAAGGGTCTCGTCTTTGGCGCGGTTTGCACGATGCTTGGGCTTTACCCAGTCCATAGGATCTCGTCCAACGAAGAAAAACGTGTTAGTATATCGGGCGACAACAAGGCCCAATTGTTGTTCCAGAAATTTCAGATGCAAGATTCATTTCGGATGATTCCTGGAATCGACAGCCCCCCTACTTGGGTGCACCATTGCCGAAAGAACCTCTGTTGTATGTTGACAATCCTAGGTGTTTATCTGATGTTCAAACGATCCAAGGTCGTCTTGTCGACAATCTTTACACTTTTTTTCTTTGCATGGCTCGGAACCTTTCGATGCGGCTTGGTCCTCGGCCAGGACGAAGGCTGGGTAGAGCAGCCCGAAATCCTCAAACGCATCGAGAAGGGCTTCCTCGATCCTCCCGAATGCAAGAAGGTGGTCGAGGACGGTAGGATCTGGATCCATCGCGACGAACAAGCGGTGATCGTCGATGGTTATATTTGCCAACGCAACGCTCCTCTGGAGATGTTCGCTTGCCCCATAGGCACCAAAGAGCACGAGTCGATCGTCGCGGTGTTTGCCAAATCTCGATTCGTCCATGCATCGCTTTTGGCCGTCGGGGGCTCTCCGGGTAAGCCCGTTGCGTTCGAGCCCAAATTCACCCCAGCTAGCGGCACGACGGTTCGCGTCTATGCGCTCTGGCACGACGAAAAAGGGGAGACTCAAGCGATCCTGGCACAGAACTGGATCCGTCAGACCGGCACCAAAAAACCGATGCTTTGGGACTGGGTCTTTGCCGGCAGCAAAATCTACAAGGACCCCGACACTGGAAATGAATCGTATTTGGGCGACGGAGGCGAACTCGTCAGCGTGGCGAACTTCATGACCTCAACGCTCGATGTGGCCGTCAAAAGCGATGCGGCCAACTCCGGGTTGGTCTTCGAAGCTTACACCGATAAAATCCCAAAACGCTTTACTCCGATCCGCTTGGTTATGGTCCTGAGCGACCAGGCTCCTTATTCGAACGACCAAGCGAAACCAGACCCAAACAAAGAGAAAACCCAGACCGACGAGAAGGACCAAGTCGAATTGCCCAAGCACCTTACCGAACCGGTCCCGAAGCGACTCCTGGAATTCCTGCCACCGAAGAAGTCTTGATATGATCCCGTTTGGACAGCGACTGGCCCTAGCCGTAAGTCAAAAGAAGAATCCGGTGTGCGTGGGGATCGACCCCCGCGCAAGTTCCTTGCCCGAGTCGCTCAAGCCCAAGTCTGGAGCAAGCCCGGAGTCGATCATCGAATCGATCGAGAAATTCTGTTTCGAGATTGTCGATACAGTGGCAGACTTGGTACCGATCGTCAAACCTCAATCCGCATTCTTCGAGGAACTAGGCCCCTTGGGGATGCTTGCCCTGCACCGAATCGTGCGCTACGCGAGCCAGCGAGGACTGCTCGTGGTCATGGATGCCAAGCGCGGGGATATCGGCACAACCGCCGTGGCCTACGCAAACGCGTATTTGGGCGCCGGAGCACCGGGCAGTCCTGCCTACAGCCCCTGGGGTGCTGACGCCTTGACGATCAACCCGTATTTAGGTGCCGATACCCTTGAACCTTTTACCCAGCGCTGTGCATCGAGTGGCTCTGGGGTCTTTGTCTTGGTCAAGACCTCGAACCCCGGCAGCAGTTTCTTGCAGGATCAGCCGCTCGAAGACGGTCGAACGGTAAGCCAGAAGGTTGCCGACACCGTCGAGTCGTTGTCGTTTGCGACGCGCGGTGAACTAGGTTACGGCGATATCGGAGCGGTCGTCGGGGCGACTTATCCCAAACAGCTCGAAGAGATGCGCACCCGAATGCCTAGCACCTGGATCCTCATACCCGGGTATGGGGCGCAAGGGGGATCGGCCCAGGACGTCAAGCTCGGGCTCGATACGCGAGGGCTAGGGGCCATTGTCAACAGCTCGCGAGGCATCATCTTCGCCTACGAACAGACTCGCTACCAGACTTCTCCCTACCAAGCCACCCGTTGGACCGAATCGGTGCGCAAGGCGACTTTGGACATGATCGAAGCCCTCAGCTAAGATTGCCGGGCTAGAACCATTCCTTCTTCTCGACCGCATAGGTTTGATAGAAATCGTCCTGAGATTTCGTCAGGTACAGGACTCCTTCGATCAGTCCGATCAACCCCATGATGGCCGGTCCGAAAAGGGGAAGGATCAAGCAAGGACCGACGACGAGTCCCGAGAGGCTCACGGCCAGCATGATCAGACCGGCGTTGTTGAGGCCCAGGATGAACTTGTGAACGCCAAAGCCACCGAGGAGAATTCCGCAGATTCCAGCGGAGAGTTTTTTGTCGACGAAATCCCGGTATTCCGGATCCATCCCGCCCTGGTTAGAAGAGTCCAAGGACGACGGGGCAGCCGTCTTTGCCATCGGGACCGGAACGAGAAACCTCCCTTGGCAAATCGAGCACTCGCTGATTTCTCCAGCTCGCGATGGATGGACCGATAGGATGGCTTGGCAGTGGGGGCAATTCAGTTGCAACATAGGGACCGTCTAGTTTAGCGTAACGGTGCTTTGTGGACTCTGATGGCATGTCGTTTTTCGAGGTCGGATCTTGGATGATTTTCTTTTTTTTTGAGAAGTTGTCCTCGGGAGTGCGAGGGTCGATGAGGATCTTGCAACGCACCACCCGAATCGATACCCTGAAACCCGCTCGGAAGAGTCCGACGGATCCCGCCAAGGGCCTAGCACCATTCGCCAACAGCACACGCGAGCCGATCGATGAAACACCGGATGAATTCGCCGTCAGGGTCTTGGGGTTGGGTTTGGCTCAAGCGGCTGAGTCTATTGGGAATGCAGGCAGCCGCGTGCTTGGCGGCGGCCTATTGGGATCTGGATCGCGAGCTCTATGCGCAGCAGACAGCCGGTGCGCAGCAGGCAGCCAGTACCAAGCCGGCGGTGATATTGGTTCGGCCCGAGCAATGGTCTGAGTCGCTCGATGAGTGGAAGGCTTACAGGAGTGGGCAGTACCGATTCATCGAGGTCGACTCGGTCCCGAGTGCCAAGGAGTTGCGCAAGCGGATCGCGGTGGCAGCATCCGATGCCGGCTCGCCTCCTGCGGCCCTGGTGCTCTGCGGGGATGCGGCCCTTGAGGTCTCACCGAATCGATGGCGCGCTCTGACCCCTGGTATGCTCATCGACACCCAAATACGGCTCGGGGAGACGACGACCCAAGAGCTCTGTACCGATTCGCTTTACGGGGATTTCAACGACGATGGTTGTCCGGATCTGGCCATCGGACGGCTTCCGGCCAAGACTCCCGAGGAACTAGCCAGGATGCTGCGACGAAGCATTGACTACGAAGCGATCGGACCTGGGCCATGGAATGACATGGTCCATGTGACTGCCGGGGTCGGAGGTTTTGGCTTTCTGGCCGATGCGGCGATTGAAACCGTAACGCGAAGGTTCCTGACCGAGGGGATACCGGCTCACTTTCATATGAACGTGACGGTTGCTAGTTGCACGAGTACTTACTGTCCCAACCCATGGAAGCTTCGGGATGCTTATATCGATAGGATCAATCAAGGAGGGCTATTTTGGGTTTACATCGGGCATGGCCAGGTCAACGAACTCGATCATTACTTGGTGGCCGATCAATGGTTGCCGATCGGTCAGCCGGCCGACGCATCGAAATTTCGTTGCCCGACGCGTCCCCCGATCGCGTTGATGCTAGCGTGTTTTACCGGAGCCTACGACGCGCGGGTCGATTGCTTTTCCGAGCATTTGTTGGCGCAGCCACAAGGTCCGATCGCGGTGATAGGTGGATCGCGCGTGACGATGCCTTATGGCCTGAGCCAATTCGCAAGCGAGCTGATCAACGGATGTTTTCGGGATCGCGTCCCAACACTCGGCGAATTGGTCTTTGAGGCCAAGCGTCGCGTATGGATCGACGACGAGGAGAGCGCAAGTTCGATGAAGCAAGCCGAGGGTTTTGATGTGCGCAAGCGTTATCGTAAGATCGTCACCGACATGGCACAGGCCTTGAACCCGAGCGATCATGATCTGACTCTCGAACGACGCGAGCATGTCCGCTTGATGAACCTGCTGGGCGATCCGCTCCTGAAGATCCCTTATCCTGCCCCGCTGGATCTCAAGGTGCCGAGCAAAGGAACCAGTGGGGAGTCGGTTGCGATAGAGGGTCACTCGGGGATCGCCGGGCGATTGGTGGTCGAATTGGCCATGGCACGCGATCGGGTTCCAGATAACGCCGTGGCCTTGCGATCGTATCGAGGAACCCAAGAGGACCATCAGCAGATGGATTTGAATTATCAGGCCAGCAATCAATTGGTGGTGCATCGCATGGAGCGATCGATCGAGTCGGGTGGTTTCGAGATCGATTTTCCGATCCCTGAAAACTGCACTGGGCGTTACGTGCTCAGCGCGTATGTCTATGGGGACCGCGACTGGAGTGTTGGAGCCGAAAAGATAGCGATTCGGAAGCCACAATGAATATCGAGACGATCGCCTCGTTGGAGGATCCGCGACTCGAAGCGTATCGAAGCCTTCGTACGACGAATCTGACCCGCTTTAGCGGTCGGTTCATCGCCGAAAGTCGGCCCCTAGTACAACGTCTCTTGGCAAGTGGATTGGAGGTCGAATCGATCTTGGTCGACCAGGACGATCTGGAGCAGGCCCGAGATTGGCTTCCCGACGACGTCCCGATTTTGGTGGTCCCTCACGATTCGATCGCCGAGTTGATCGGATTCCATTTCCATAGGGGTTTTATCGCCTGTGGTAAGCGACCGCCGATGATCCCTTGGGATCCGGCGCTGCTTGCAGGCCCTCAAGGAACCATGGAAGCCGACTGGACAGGGGTCATGCTCGTGGGGGTTCAGGATCCGGAAAACATGGGTTCGATTTTTCGATCGTGTGCGGCTTTGGGGATTCGCCATGTGGTGCTCGGGCCAAACTGCGTCGATCCCTTTGCCCGACGGGTGCTGAGGGTTTCGATGGGCAATGCGTTCAAGCTTTCTTTTTTCAGTGTTCCAGAAAGTACGCTCGGTGGTATCCCGCCGATGCTCCGAGGCGCCCAGGGGCTAGGGATCGAGTCGTTGGCCGCTTGCTTATCAGCCAAGAGTGTGGAGCTAAGGCAATACCGTCGGAGAGGTCCGGTGCTGGTGCTCTTTGGCAACGAGGCCAATGGACTGCCCGACGAGGTGATCGATGCGTGCAGCAAGGGGATTCGAATCGAGATGGCCTTGGGGACCGATTCGCTCAATGTGAGTGTCGCCGCCGGGATCTTGCTCCATTACACCTGCCGCATCGCTTGATCCGAGGGATCGTGCATCGCACCGGATTTCGTCGTGCTCGTGCTCGTGCTCGTGCTCGTGCTCGAGCTCGAGTCGAGGCAACCGTGAAAGAATACCGTTTGGGCTGTGGTCGACAGTCGCGATGCCGAGTACGCCATGAGTGAAAAATAGCAACTTCCTCGCCGTTGGCCTTTGAAGTTGCGCTTTTTAGCTTTTATCGTACTCGTACTCGATGCCGTATCTTCGAGTACGAGTACGAGTACTGCTAACGCGGAGTACGAGTACGAAAAGCCGGGGAAACATCGATTGAAACTCCGAAACATGCGAATATCGCAACTTCCTCGCCGTTGGCTGCGGGTTAAACGATTGTTCGTGCTTCAGGTCGATATTTCGTCGGGCTGGCGATGAAAAAAGGCTGCCTGTGTGCAGGCAGCCTTTGAAGGTTTAGATCTGAAGGTTTAGGTCGAAGGGACAGAGGATCAGTTTTCCAACGTTGCGACTTCCCGTCCGGCGATCGATGCAACGGCTTTAAGTACCTTCATATCGGCGCTGTAGCTGACGGTCCGGATCGAACCGTCGGCCATCACCGCGTTCCAGCCCGGGATATGAGCGCTGCCGAAATCGTGGCAGGAGGTGCAGCTATCCGGTACATCGGAATGGGTACCTCGAGCGATGAATCGGACGTAGGAGTTTGTCACGCCGTGGTATTCGGGCATCCCGGCAAGTGGAGCCCGATCCCCGTAATCGCTCCCGGTTTTGTAGCGGATTGAGCTCATGGCTTTCTCACCGATGAAGAGCGTGTTGCTCGTTCCGTCGGTGATTTCCTTCATCTGGATTTTATTCCCGAGCGACCAAACCCCCTCGGCCTCGAGATCCACACCGGCGAGGTTCGGGTCGGAACTGTAAGCGGCCCCTCCGCACATCGCGTAGTCGGTTCGAGCCCCATATTCGCCGTATCGGTCTTTGAAGGGAGCCAGCAGAGGATAGGATTTAGCGTCCCGACGGCTAGGGCAGTAGAAGCCTTGGACGACCGCTTCGATGAAGCTGTAGTCGCTCTGAGAGATAGGCACGGCTGCCGGGATGGTGTCGCAGATTCGACCGAGGTTTTTCGCCAGTTGCTCTTGTTCCATATGGGGCAGGATTTGGACCATCCAGGGAACACCTTTTTTGTCGGTCCTGACGATGCCACCGACCATGTTGACCGCAAGGGGAGCATGTTCGCCGGCGTAGCCTGGCAGGCGTTTGGTAGCCGACTCGTAGTTGTGCGATGCGAGCACGATTTGCCGCATGCGGTTTTGGCAATCGGCACGGCGGGCCGCCTCGCGAGCGGCTTGGACCGCAGGCAAGAGCAATCCGACGAGCACTCCGATAATAGCGATGACGACCAAGAGTTCGACCAAGGTGAACCCTTGGCGTACGCTGGAACGTCGAGGGTGCTCCTGAGCACCGGACCAAGTCGACAAAAGAGAATAGGACATTGTCAGACTCCGAAAGAAAAAAGGGCATACGACAGAGAAGAACGAACCGAGCCTAAGGACAGAGCCTTGACCCGTATAAGCAATTTAACGGGTCTAAAAACCACTTCGCAACAAGATTTCCAAGGGACTCATGAATAAATCGGGAAAATATTTGCCTCGTTTCTACACTCTGAAGATTGTTTCTGGGCGATTTTCGCCTTTTTTCAAAGCTCACCCAGGGAAAGTTCTCAGCAACCTGACTGGGCGCGAACGCACCCCTTGTAGGGAAAAACTCTACGGATAAACCAAACGATTCAAAAGGAAATGGCTCATGTCTGACTGGCTCGAAGTAGGAACCAAAGCGCCCGCGTTGACTCTCCCGGATGCTCAGGGCAAGAAGGTCAAGCTTTCGGATTTCAAAGGGTCCCCGGTGGTCCTTTACTTTTATCCCAAGGACGATACGCCGGGGTGCACCAAGGAGGCCTGTGCGTTTCGCGATCAGTCCGAGGCATTCAAGAAGCTCGGAGCCGTCGTCTTGGGGGTCAGTGCCGACTCTTCGGCTTCGCATGCGAAATTCCGGGACAAGTATTCTTTGAATTTTCCTTTGCTGGCCGACGAGAGCCATGAAGTATCGGAGAAATATGGGGCTTGGAGGGAGAAGAACATGTACGGAAAGAAATCCATGGGGATCCAGCGCAGCACGTACCTGATCGATGCGGAGGGCAAGGTGGCGCGGGTTTGGAAGAAAGTCAGTGTCGATGGGCACGACGCAGCGGTCTTAGAGGCCTTGCAGGAGCTCGTCGCATCGGATTAGATATCGGGCCTTGCCAAGGTTGGCCCCCAATTCAATTTTTTGCTGAGCAGACTATGACTTCTAAGATTGCACTGGTCATTCACGGTGCTTCAGGCCGAAACGGCAAGCGACTCTTGGCCCTCGGGTCGATCGATCCTCAAGTGCAGATCGTCGGAGCGTTGGTCCGCGGCGGATCGAGTGCGCTAGGGCACGATGCGGGAAGTTTCTCGGGGATAGAGCCCATGGGCTTGGCCATCGGTGATCGTTGGCCAGAAGCCTTTGACTGCGCGATCGACTTTTCGAGTCCCGATGGGTGCATGCGAGCTTTGGAGCAATGCCTCGAACGTCGATCGAGCATGGTGATCGCCACGACGGGCTTGGAAGCAAAGGATCTTGATAGGATCGAGAAAGCTTCGTCAAAGATTCCGATTTGTCTGGCTCCCAACACCAGCGTGGCAGTCAACATCGGAATGAAACTCGTCGAGCAAGCTGCCAAGGCGTTCAAAGATGTGCCCGGCGGAGCCGACGTCGAGATCATCGAACGCCACCATAGGTACAAGGAGGACAGTCCTAGCGGTACGGCGATCAAGCTCGGGCAGATCATCGCCCAGCAGATGGGGATCGATAGCCACGTGCACGGTCGTCAAGGGATGGTCGGCAAACGCCCTCACAACGAGATCGGCTACCATGCGGTGCGTGTTGGAGACGATGTGGGTCAGCACACGGTCGTCTTTGGGATGATGGGAGAGCTTGTCGAAATCCGAGTCGCGGCCTCGAGCCGAGATAGCTATGCATCCGGAGCGATCTCGGCGGCCAAATTTCTCGTGGGCAAAGCCCCGGGTATGTATACGATGGCCGATGTGTTGGGTCTATAAGCCATGGCCAAATGCGATCAGGGTTATCTGTGCAGAGTCTGTGGCCAGGAGGTCGAGACGCTCTGCGAAAGCGCCCTATACTTGCGTTTCGTGATCGGGGAGATTGACCCTGAGACTCTCCATCTGAGTTCCGAGTGCCATCTGCGATGCAATCCGGTCCTTGCGCAATTCATCGTCGATGAGCGTTTTGAAAATGCCCCACCGGTGCCAGAGGGCTTTGGGGTGGAGTATCTCGACGCTAGGTACGCAGCAGCCAGGAAGGAACTCATCACGCGTGGCTATCGAAGGTTGCGTGAGATCCAATCGAATCGCAAGAGGTTCCCGCACGTGCAGAACTACGTGCTCGAGGAGTTCGAGGGTAAGTGGAAGTAGATGTACAAGCAGATTGAGGTCTGGCGGTTTTTTTAGCCGACCTGCAAAGAGGCTTCGAGCGAGCGTAAGATATCGGGCACTTGCATCGAAGTATTGCCCACTTGGAGGGACTCCTTGCCATCGATCCAGCTTTCGACCTTTTTCTGAGCTGAGATGACCGTCGAGTGCTGGCGGTTGCCGAAGTATTCGCCGATTTCCGATAGGGCTGTCCGGGTGTGTTTGCGTGCAAGGAACATCGCGAGCATTCGTGGCTGGCTCAACGACTGGCATTTGGATTTGGTCTGGAGCTTCTGGTGTTCCAATCCGAACGCCTTGCAAACGGCTTGTTCGATATCGTGCAAACGAACGATCGGGCGGTTGGCACGGACGATGTCACCGATGGCGCTGGTGGCTTCCTCGGGGCTCAGTTCGCGACCGAGCATACGGTGTTTGGCTACGAGGCGAAGCACGATTCCTTGGAGGACCCGCGCGTCGGACCCGCATTGCTCGGAGATCCAGCCTAGGACATCCTCGTCGATGCTCAAGGAGTGTTGCGAACAGAGTCGGCCGAGCAACGAGCGCCGAGTCTGCGCATCCATCGGTTCAATCGGACAGATCATGCCCCCCGAGAGCCTCGCATGCAGGTCATTGCCGAGCCCATCGAGCTCATGCAATCCTCGGTCGGAAACCAAAATGACTTGGCGGGATTCACGCAGCAACATATCGATCGTGTTGCGCAGCTCGATCAGCGTACCGGACTTTCCCAAACAGAACTGAACATCGTCGATGACCAAGACCTCGACATCGCGGTACTTCTTGCGGAAGCTGGCAAAGCCACCTGACTTGGCGTTCTCGGTGTACTCGATGGTGAATTGCTCGCCGGTTAGGAAGATCGCGCGGCGGTATCGCTGCTGCTGCTTGAGCCTTTGCGACAAGCCAAGTGCCAAGTGGGTCTTGCCGACTCCGTGCGGTCCGTGGATCAACAACGGACTGATCTGCCCGGGGCGCTCGAGGACCATCTGGCAGGCGGTCCATGCGAACCGATTATGAGCACCGACGATGAACTCATCCCAGCGGCGTTCCTGCTGGCGACGCATCGCGACCAAGCGGTCGATTTCCCGATCCTGAGCGTTCCCCTCGTCGTGCAAGCTGCCTTGGCTCGGCGATCCCTTGGCATCGGGATTTCCCGATTGGAGGTCTGCCGATCGGGAGTCCTCTGGACGGACCAACCTCAAGGGCCCAGCAAGCGTCTGGATCGCAGGATCGCAATCCGTCGGTCCAGACGCTTGAGGTACGGCAGCAAGAGGTATAGCGTTCACGGGCGATGGGCTTGGAAGGAGGCTCGAATCGGGTGCGACAGATGGTTGGTAAACGGACGGTTGGTCAGGGGATTGGACCGGGACTCCATGGTAAGCGATCTGAGAGGTCTTGCGACCGCCAGGGGCAGATTTCCGTCTAGAATTCTCTTTCGAGCAGGTTGGGTTTGTCTCTTGGGCGGGAGTTGCTTGGGCGACATGGAGCTCAAAACCCCACCCATCGCCAAAAACCTCAGAAACCACACTTCGGAGATCCTCGCGGAACATCCTCAGGATGCATTCGGACACAAAGGCCGATCCGACAAGGACTTGGAGCTTCTGATCGGCCGTGACTTGCCAGCCGACCTGCGGTCCAAACCACAAATTCATGCGATCCATGCCCAGCCTTTGCCGGAGGGTCGCAGCCAACTGCGGAACCAACCGGATTTGTGCCTCAGCAACATCATGCGCTTCGAGCATCGCAATCTCCCAACCCTGCGACATTTGTCCAACAAACTCCTCGATCGGGTACCTCCCCGATCGTTGCTCGGGAGGACCATTGGGATTCGATGTCGAAGCCCACGGTCTACCGAGCGGGTCCGGATTTTAGGATTGCTAGCATTCGAGTCAAACAAGAATGCCAAAGAAGATTAAAGTTTTCCCGGCGGGCGTGTGAAGATGCTGTAAAGAACGGAGCAAACCGTCGGGTAGAAATGTCTTTTATAAACAAGCGACGGTCCCGAAGTCGGTGGAAAACCCGTCAGGTTTCAGGCTTGGTTTTTTCGACGCTCGTAGCGTTCGTACCGGGTGGGCCAATCGTTGTGCAAATCGCTTGGAATCGACTCGCTTTCCAACAGGGAAAACTCGTGCAATGGCAGTGGTTCCAACACGGTATCGCCGTCGATATCGGCCAGGACGCGTGTCAGGTGGATTGTATCGACGCGTGGTAGGCACTGGCGGTAGATCTCTGAGCCACCGACGACGAAAAGCGATTGTCCCTCAGGGACTTGCGCATAGGCTTGTTCAAGATCGTTTACAACGATTGCACCGTCGATTCGGTAATCGATTTGCCTTGTGAGGATCATCGTGGTGCGGCCTGGCAGGAGCCGTCCGATCGACTCGTAGGTCTTGCGCCCCATCAGGAGGGTTTGGCCCATGGTCAAGCGTTTGAATCGCATCAGGTCCGAACGGAGTTTCCAGGGCAAGCGGTCTTGGAGACCGATCGTACCGTTGCGGGCCATGGCCACGACGAGTCGCATGCTAGGTGGGCTTGGAGCTAGGGTCTGACGATTTGGACTTTGGTGATTTGAAACTTCTTGAGCCACTCGAGCCACCGTTCATGATCTTCGCTCAATTCGATCTCAGCGACCGATTCGGCGTCCAAGGGGGAAACCACGGAGAAACAACCATCATCCAACCAGCGATCGACATTTTGGGGTTCGATCCAGTATTCGTTGGGACCGAGTTTAGGGGCGTTTGGGGAATCATCGGGGGTCATGAAGTAAACGACCTCCAATCGAAACCGCTCGGGCATGTCTAGAGGTGGGGTCGCAAGCCCATCGAGCGGGATGATTTTCAAGGAATTGCTCATGGATCCAGCCGCTGAATTACTCGGGTTTGGCGACGCTGCAGGCAAAGTCCAATCGGGCGGCTAGTTGACCATCGACGGTCACCTTGCCGGTCATAAAGTAAGCGTTGGAAACGACTTCCTTCAAAACTACTTGGATGTCAACTTTCTCGCCCGGTCGGACCATCCGCTTGAACTTGGCCCCGTCGATCCTTGTGGCCACTGGCACAACCCCTTGGTTCGGGGTGACATTGGCCAGCAGGATCGCGCCGCTTTGCAAGCAGCATTCGCAAAGGATGACGCCTGGGACCAGCGGAAAGTTCGGGAAGTGCCCTTGGAGGAAGAATTCATCCGGCTGAAACGTCTTGACGCAATGGATCGTCGAGTCGGTCTGTTCGAGAACTTCATCGACAAGCAGCATGGGCTTGCGGTGAGGAATGAGAGCCTCGATTTGGGCTCGGGACATCGCGGTCATGAGGGTTCCTGGTAGGACGGGATTTAACGTGTGGGTATTTTCAGGCGTAATGGGATGGATCTTCCCCTGAGTGTTCGCCGGTCGCCTGCGCGACGCACTGTTCGACGCACGAGGCAGCCAGCGTATCGAAGTCGAGTTGTAGTTGTTCGTACTCGCGTCTGCCGGAGAACTCCTTGAACATCAAGCTCGGTTGGATGTCGAGGCTGTTTTGGTATTTGCTCGAGCAACATTCGCGCACATCCCCGACGATTTCCTGGTAGGCGATCTGACAGATCTTCACACCCGGATAGATTCGAATCGGTTGGATCGTGTAGAGTTCGATCGTCCAGTGCCCGCGATATCCGATGCTTCCAAAGCCGCCCGATCCGTGGACGAAAAGGCCCAATCGCGACAGCGAGGATCGGCCTGAGATCATCGGTACCAACCGATGGGTTTCGGTGTACTCGACGGTCCGTCCGAGGTAGAGTTGCCCGGGGCTCAGAATCAACCCATCCTCGGGGATTCGAAGCCTTCGGAAACGATTGGGCTCTTTGATGTCCAGCACGACTTCTTCGTAGACGAGAAGTTCGTTATGAAGGGTCAAGTCGTAGCTGTTGGGATTGCAATGCTCGTCTGCAAATGGGCTTATGCAAACGTCCGATCCCAATCGAGTGCGTATCTCTTCACCGGAAAGAATCATGGAGAATCCTTGCCAGAACCTAAAAGGGGCAAAAGGGGACGAGCCGAGAACGTCGAGCGGAGAACTCGCCCAAAGCATACACCCGCCAAGGGGGGCTTCGCTAGCACTCCCCGAGGTTTCTTGGAAGAAAATCTGCCCGAGCTTGGAAATCGCATGCTTGTGTTTTTTAAGAGGGAGTCATCCCCAACTGCGCGAGCCAACGTTGGCAAGCAACCGGCCAATCCGAGGTGCCTGGAATCGATCGGGCAAGCCCCACGCCATGGGGTCCCTTTTGATACACATGCAATTCCCCTGGAACCTGCTTTGCGACCATCGCTTGGTAAAAGACTAAAGAATTTTCGACCGGCACGGGTTTGTCTTCCAGGGTATGCATCAGAAAGGTCGGAGGTGTATCGGCTCGGACGTTGCGCTCGCTGGCAAACGCTTGCAGGGTTTCCTTCGAAGCGTTTTCTCCAAGCAGATTCACCTCGCTGCCACGATGGGTAAAGCTGCTGCCCATCGAAATAACGGGATAGCAGAGGATGGCAAAATCGGGTCGTGAGGATTGCTGGGCGATCGGATCCGAAGCGTTTTTGTCTCCGGTGTCGAACTGGGTGATGACCGTTGCCCACCAGCCGAAAAGCCGATGATCCCAATTTTGTTTGGATCGATGTTCCATTCGGCGGCCTTGGCTCTGACGGTGCGCACGGCCCGCTGAGCATCCTGCAGGGGGGCCGGATGGCCGTACCCCTTGCCCCGATGGCGATAATCGCAAAGCACGGCCGTCAATCCGATCGAATTGGCCCACTGGACCATCTGCTTGCCCTCGTGATCCATGGCCAAGCCGCCGTAGCCACCCCCTGGACAGATGATCAGTGCACCGGTCGGTTTTTCGGATGGGACTTTCCGAACCGTAATTTTCGGCACGTCCTTGGCTTCGGTGCCCAAGGCTCCCGGTGCGCCATCGGCCCAGAGCGACATTTCCAGATCTTCCTGGTATGCTGATTCGATCGGATTTTCCAAGGTGGCCCCGTCGACTTGCCCAACCCCAAGCATCATTCCCAGCAGGAGCATGCACCAGAGCCAAGCCGAGCCAACTCGAAGCTTCCTTCCAACAGGATCGCTAAGCGACATTGTGTTATTCTTTCCTATGTAGTTTACTTAATTCCAAGAGAACCGGACTCAAAACGAATACTCCAGCGGAGTGACTATCCAACGGAGGTTCCACAAGAAGCCCCTGAGGACATCCCTTTAACGAACATCTTTACCGAACATATCGTACAGGATTTTTCGGACCGACCCATGAAACGAACTAGAGTTTTTGCCGCCCCATCGATCGATCCGAGACCCGTCGCTGGAAATCCCCTGCGTAGAAACACCCCTTGCGAGTCGAACTCCAGGCGGGCTAAGGTCTGGGTGCCTTGCTTCTTGATGGGTTTCCTGACAAGCTCGCTTCTTGCAGGCTTGGCTTGGGGCCAAAATGCTCCGACCCCTAAGCCTCAGACGCGAGAGCCTCAGACGCCAGAGACTCAGACGCTTAGCAAAAAGATCGATGCGATTGCGAACGTCGAAAAAACCGATTGCTTGGGTAAGCAGTGGAAATGGGCCGAGTTGGCCGGGAGCAAAGGAACCGTCGTGGTGTTCCTAGGAACGGAATGCCCGCTGGCCAAGCAGTACACGCCTCGGATCGAGGAGTTGCGCAAGAAATACCTCGAGCGAGGGATCGGCTTTGTCGCAATCGATCCGAACATCCAAGACTCCTTGGCCGAGATGGCTGCCCATGCTCGTCGCTTTGAACTCCAAACCCCTTTCCTCAAGGACCCCGACCAATCGCTCGCCGATTTGCTCGGTGCGACCCGAACCCCCGAGGTCTGCCTGATCGATGCTCAAAACACCATTCGCTATCGAGGCCGAATCGACGACCAGCACGGCATCGGATTTTCTCGCGAGACTCCGACCCAAAACGAACTTGCCGATGCGATCGAATCGCTCATCGCCGAGCGTCCTGTCTCGACCTCCTGGACCCAAGCCTCCGGATGCTTGATCGGTCGCAACCGATCGAAGGCCGAGTCGGCCGACGACTCCCAAGCGATCACATACGCACAGCACATCTCGCACCTGCTCGAGAGCCGCTGTGTCTCCTGCCATCGTTCCGGGGATATCGGACCGATGGACCTATCGACCTACGACGATGCTGCAGCTTGGGCGGACATGATTCTCGAAGTCACCCAAAACAAAACCATGCCCCCGTGGCATGCGACCGACGAGCACGCTCAATTCCGAAACGACCGACGCCTGAGCCAAAACGAACTCGATCTGATCGAGCAATGGGTATCGCAAGGCAAACGGCGAGGGGACACGAGCTTGGAGGCCAAGCCCCAGGCCGGCCGCATCGCCGAGAACACAGGCTGGCTCTTGCCAAAAACTCCCGACATCATCATCCCGATGAGCGATCGGCCCTACAGCGTCCCTAAAACAGGGGTGGTCAATTACCAGTACTTCCGCGCCGACATGAACAACGACAAAGATCTATGGGTCCAAGGCATGGAGATCATCCCCGGGGCTCGCGAAGTGGTCCACCACGTGTTGGTGTTTGTGAGAGACAAAGGCTCTAGAAAAAGAGATTTAGGAGGAGCACGATCCTTCTTGGCCGGATACGTCCCAGGCACGCGAGCCGAAATGATGCCCGAGGGTTACGCCAAGCGAATTCCCGCAAATAGCGAACTGATTTTCCAAGTCCACTACACGCCCAATGGAACGGCGCAAACGGATTTGAGCAAAGTTGGATTCATCTTGGCCGACCCCGACCAGATCACCCACGAGGTCAAAACCACCAGCGCCGTGAGCCTCAATTTCCAAATCCCCCCTGGGGCTTCCGATCACCGCGTCACAGCCTCTCTCCCGGAAAAGCTTCCCGAATGCGAACTGCTGGCCATGAGCCCTCACATGCACGTGCGAGGCAAATCGTTCCGCTACAGCTTGGTCCACCCCGACCGCAGACGTGAAGTCCTACTGGATATCCCCAGTTACGATTTCAATTGGCAAACCGAATACCGGCTAGCGACCCCGATGAAACTACCAGCAGGCACCAGGATGTTCTGCGAAGCGACCTTCGACAATTCCGATGCCAACCTCAACAATCCCGACCCCAAGGCTTGGGTCCGTTGGGGGGACCAAACCTACGAAGAAATGATGATCGGGTATTTCCACTACGCGGAAAAACGCCGACAATAAGCCGCCAGTAAATCGTCGGCTTTGGAGCATCAGGCTCGAAGCATCATTGCGTACCTGCTCTGCGTTTCGAATCGGTGGATCCTATGACATCACGAACCCTACGAGCGGGCTTTTGCCTCGTCGCATTGCCCATCGCTTCTTGGGCGATCGAATCCGTTGCTCTTGCCCAGGAACCTTCGGTGGCCAAACCCACTCCGATCGGCCGCTACGATCGACCTTCGGGGCCCATCTACCAGAGTCGCTCGGTGGTCGTGGCTCAACATGGAATGGCCTGCACATCGGATCCACGGGCTACGGCCGCCGCGATTGGTATCTTGGAAAACGGCGGGTCGGCGGTCGATGCGGCCATCGCGGCCAATGCCGTCTTAGGAGTCGTCGAACCGATGAGTTGCGGTATCGGCGGCGATCTTTACTCGATCCACTGGGATAGCCACACGGGCAAAATCTCTGGGCTGAACGCAAGCGGCCGCTCGCCAGCAAAACTGAATCGGCAAGTCTTCGCCGATCAAGGGCTCAAAGAGATCCCGCTATATGGTCCGATGTCCTGGAGTGTTCCAGGTTGCGTCGCGGGTTGGTATGACCTGCATTCGAAGTTCGGGAGAAAGAGCATGGCAGAGGTCCTTGAGCCCGCCATCGCGTTGGCCGAAAATGGGTTTCCTGTCTCACCGGTGATCGCTGGGTATTGGGCCAAAACCGAACAATCGTTCCTCCCTTGGAAAGACTCCCAAGCGACCTTCTTGATCGACTCCAAGCGAGCTCCTAAGACGGGAGATAAATTCCGCAATCCACGCTTGGCCGAAACGTATCGCCGCATCGCTCAGTTCGGACCGGATCACTTTTATCGAGGCCCCATCGCCCAAGCGATCGTCGGGTTTAGCGAAAGCAACGGAGGGTACTTTGGTCTCGAGGACTTTGCCAACCACACCAACGAATGGGTCGAACCGGTCTCGACCAACTACCGTGGATACGATGTTTGGCAAATCCCACCCAACGGCCAAGGCCTTGCGGTATTGCAAATGCTCAATGTGCTCGAGCGGTACGATCTTCCATCCATGGGCTGGGGATCTGCTGACTACACGCATCTGTTGATCGAGGCCAAGAAACTCGCTTATGCCGATCGAGCTCGATTCTATGCCGATACGGCCTTTGAGTCCGTTCCCATCGAGCCCCTGAGAAGCAAATCCTATGCAGAGATTCAAAACCGACGCATCGACCCCCAGCGGGCTCTGGTCGATGTCCCCCATGGCGACCCGAAACTGGTCCAGGGCGATACCGTCTATCTGTGCGTGGTCGATGCGGATCGCAACTGCTGCTCCTTGATCCAAAGCAATTTCCACGGGTTCGGGAGTCAAGTTGTCCCAGGGGAAGTCGGCTTTGCACTTCAAAACCGAGGCAATCTTTTCTCCCTCTCGGAGGATCACCCCAACCGATTGGAACCCAAGAAACGTCCTTTCCATACCATCATCCCATCGTTGGTCACCCGCGATGGCAAGCCCGTTTTCGTCTTTGGGGTTATGGGAGGTGATATGCAACCGCAGGGGCAAGTCCAAGTGCTCGTCAACTGGATCGACTTCGGGATGAACATTCAAATGGCCGGCGATGCGGCTCGCGTCCGCCACGAGGGGAGCGCCTCGCCGACGGGAACCCCCGCCGATGCAGACGGAGGTGTCGTCCATTATGAATCGGGATTGCCCCAAGAGACCCTTGAAGCACTTGCCCGGCGAGGCCACCGACTCCAAGCCTCTCGGTCCTCGTTCGGCGGCTACCAAGGGATCCTTATCGATTGGCAGCGCGGGATTCTCCAAGGTGCTACCGAGAGCCGCAACGACGGGTTAGCCCTCGGAACGGATCGATAGCCCGTAGCGTTTCAAAATTCAATGAACCCTCGACGACGCAGGGACCTTCTCTGGCCCATAGTCCGCTACGCGAAGTCGATCGAAACTGCTATCCTAGACGGCACAGGAGTTGTTCCGGGGAATCCAGTTGTTTCAATCGCTTAGCAATACGTAAGTAGCCCCCCTTCGAAGCCCCCACGCACAAGAAACACCACGCAAGGAGCACCGATGGTCAAGCACTGGTTGCTCAATCTGCTCTATGCAGCGCTGCTGCTTGCGATCTCGCCATGGATCCTTTGGCGCAGAGTCCGACAAGGAAGGTATCGAAATGGATGGAGCCACAAGCTCCTAGGAGCTTTACCTCAACCGACCCAAACACTTGGACCGAACCGAACCTACACGATTTGGTTCCATGCCGTCAGTGTCGGTGAACTGCAAGTCATCCGGCCTCTTGTCGAGCGAGCTGTTCGGGAGTTGCCGACGGCCAAACTGGTCGTTACCACCTCGACCGATTCGGGCTACGAACTGGCCCAAAAGCTCTACCATGCACACACCGTTGCTTATGCTCCCATGGATTTTACTTGGGCAATCCGCCGAGCGCTCGATCGCATCGAACCGGATCTGTTGGTCTTGGCAGAACTAGAACTCTGGCCCAATTGGATCTCGATCGCCTCGCAACGCCAGGTTCCTATCGCAGTCATCAACGGTCGGCTTAGCCAGAAATCCCTTGAAGGCTACCGCCGCATCGCCTCGATTGTCCGGGGGATCGTGCGCAAAATCGATTGGATCGCTGCGCAGAGCGACACGGTCCGCGAGCGGTTCATCGAGCTGGGTTACGATCCTGCGAAAATCCAAGTCGTTGGGAACATCAAGTTCGATGGTGCCAACAACGACCGTGCGCATCCCGAGGTGCTCGCTAGGTCCGGTCCACTCGGACTTTGCGATGGCCACTCGACCGTCTGGCTCTGCGGGAGCACCCAAGATCCCGAGGAACGCATCTGCTTGGAGACCTTCGGACAGATCGCCGATGAATTTGCGCATTTGAAGTTGATTTTGGTTCCGCGCCACGCCGAGCGATTCGAGGAAGTTGCCAGGATGGTAGAAGCGACCGGATTTGCATGGGGACGTCGAAGCCTTATGCACAGCCAGGAGCTGGATCCTTCGTGGCGGATCTTTCTGGCCGACAGCGTCGGAGAATTGCGTTGGTGGTGGGGCATGGCCGATCTAGGGTTCGTCGGCGGGAGCTTTGGGGCACGAGGTGGCCAAAACATGATTGAGCCCTGCGCCTATGGCGTCGCGACCTGCTACGGCCCAAACACCCGAAACTTTACCGACATTGTCCAGATTCTCGATCAGGCCGATGCGGCCCGTCAACTCGCAAGTCCCGAGGAGCTCAAGCCCTGGTTGGTGGGAATGCTCCAGGACGAGTCGTTGCGAACTGGTTGTGCAGGCCGGGCTGTATCGATCACTCAAAAGCATCGTGGAGCGACCGACCGGACCTGGAGCAAACTCGTTAGCTTGCTAGAAAGTAAGGATCTGCGATCGCCCAGGGATTAGGTGCGATGGGCTCGTCGAGCCAAAGCCCATCGGGAAATTCGTGAACCTTGACAAAGGCTCTCTTGCCGGTGGAAAGCTTGCCGGTAGAAAGCTTGCCGGTGGAAAGCTTGGCAGTAGAATGCAAGCCTGCATCCAACGCGATGGTCGTTTCGGCGATGCGCCGATGTGGGGTTTCCTTTTTGATACCAGAGAATCCGATCCGTGGCGGAAAAAACCTCAGCAAAAAGCAAATCGGAGGCCACTGTGCATGCCTTCGATTACTTGGCCCAAAACGAGACTCGGGAGTTGCCGGTGCTCGTCGTGGCCATTGGACCCGACGATTTCCTGCGCCGCGAATCGATCCAACACGCCCTGAAACTCGGTGGGCTCGAGCCGATGAGCGTTACCCGATTCGACGGCGAGGACGCCCAGTGGCGGGATGTTCATGACGAGCTCTCGACGCAGAGTCTCTTCGACCAAGGGGGCCCGAAGGCAGCTTATGTGCGCAAGGCCGATTCGTTCGTCAGCAAAAATCGCGAAGCACTAGAGCGGTGGATCGAACAGGCCGAACTCGGAACGACACTTCTTCTGGACATGCAGACGCTACCGTCGAACCAGAGGCTCTACAAGCTTGCGCAGAGCAAAGGTTTTTTGGTGGGCACAGCCGAGAGCAAAGGGGCAGCGTTCCCTGCCTGGATCGCTCGATGGGGAGCCGCTAGGCACAGCGTTCAACTGACCGTCGCCCAAGCCTCTTTGGTGGCCGATCGTGTCGGATATGTCTGCGGAATGGTCGATTGCGAGTTGGCCAAGCTCGGGCTTTTTTGCGACGCCAAGGGCAAAGTCTCCGACGCGCGTGTCGACGAGTTGGTCGGCGGGTGGCGGACCCAGACGGTTTGGAATATCAGTTCGGCGATTGCCGAAGGGAAAATTGCCGAAGCGATCGATGGGGTCGATAAGCTCATCATGGCAGGTCAAACCCCGGTGGGGATCGCCGCTCAACTCTCCTGGAGTCTTAGACGCTACGGGGTCGCGGCCGCTTGGATCGACCAACAGAAGCGGTATGGCGTCCAAGGCGTGACGCTTTTCGATGCGCTTTCGCGAGCGGGATTCCGTTTCGAACACGCCCTCGAGGAAAAAAGGCTCAAAACGATCAGTTGGAATCGGGCTAAAGATCTCCTGAACTGGTTGGTCGAACTCGAAAAGGAATTGAAAGGAAATCACAGCCAGGAGGATCTCGCCCGTCTGGCTCTGGAGAAATTCATATTTCGCTTTCGATAGTCGTCGGCGGCAAGAAAACTCCGGCGGATCGATACCCAGAGACCGGACTTCGAAACTTCGACTACAATCCGATTACAATTCGATGAAAAGCGATTTTTTGGGGCTTGCCCAGGTACACTCTGGCCGATGAGGTTTGCGATGAAGAATCGATCTGCGATAGAATCAAGCTTGCACCTGCGATCGGCCATGGTGGTGTTGGCCAAGTTGTTTTTGATTGGCATTGCAAGTTGCGTTTTTGGTTTTTTGTCCAACGCATCGGTCGGTCGGTCTCAGGATTTCTTCGTATTGCGTGCCCCTGGAGTGGCCGTGGAGTCGTCGGCAAGGCTCAGTCTCGAGGAGTTGCAGATCCGAGACCAAGCTGGCCAGATAACCGTCTATTCGAGGCTTCGTCGCTACGACACTCCCGATGGTGGGTATATCGGCTACGGATCTCGCCAAGCCCAGCGCGTGATCCAGTGGCCGGTGGCAAACCGTGGCAACATGCGCATCGGAATTTTGAGCAATGGACAGATCGAATTTACGCCCAGCCGGATGGCTGTCTTTGCGATCGATCCGACGAATGGGGCAAGTCTCCCGACGGAGACATGGACATTGCCGCAGGGCTCATCGGCAAGCAGTGAGGCTGGCCAGTGGAACAAGACCGGCGAGTTGAGCAAGTCCGTGCTGTTGTCGACCGGGGAAGTCGGAAATCGATGGTTCATGAAGGCCGGAGGCCAAGGCCAACTTCAGTGGATTCCAGGCGGTGCGGCTGGAGCACCCCTGAATGACCCGCAGGGGGCTTGGATGATCACCCCCGTCGGGAGCGACATGGTTCGGATCCAGCAATCGGTCGGCAATCAGTGGTTGGCGCTCAGTGCCGATCCGCAGCAGGCGGGTAACTTCGGCAACGGCGTTTTGGCTCAAAGAGGCCAGAGGTCTTCGGTCCGCCTCATGGGGATCAACAATTCGATCGCTCAGTGTTGGAGGTTGCAGCAATTCAATGGTGGTTACTGTTTCGAAAGCGTCATGATGCCAGGCTGCGGATTGACCTATATCCCCAACAACGGCCTATGGCTTCAGCCGATCCTCTATTCCCCTTGGCAAGTTTGGTGGCCTCAGCAACCCGCATTCGCCTTGCCAGCCCCAACTTACCGAGTGGTATCCGAGCAAGTCGTCTCCAATGCGCCCTTAGGTCCGGTGACTCTGCGGATCGCCAATACCCACAGCGATGGGTTGTTGGTGCTTTTGGCCGACCGTCGCAACTCCGGGGCAGCCAAGAGGATTCGGATCCCTCAAGGGGGATCCGAGACCGTGGTGCTCGAACGCGACAGTGGGTCGACCGTCATTCAAACGGTCGAATACCTAGATGGTTTTGGGAACTGGGATCGGCGGGAGGTTCAGGTTCCTGTGCCGCCCGTGGTGCTCTACGACGTGAGTGTTTACGAGGAATTCTTGCAATCGATCGCTATCGATGCGACCGGCAAGAGTCCGAATGTCATCGAGGATATCAATTATCAGCCTCGGAGTGTTGGCTTTTTATTGCTCCCTGCGGGGGATCAGTTGCAAGACAACAGCGTGATCGATGTCTACCCCGCAGCGGCCGATTCGCGTAATCCAGGCGCGGTTCGTCGTTTGGCGCCAACCGACTACCAACGCAGTTCCTCGCAGGCGACTCCGAAGGACCCGCTTAAGGAACTTCTGGAACAATTGCAAAGCAAGCGAGGCGCGTTTTGACCGAACTGGATTCCTCCTTGGATCCGTCTCTGGATCCGTCTTTGGATCCGTGCTTGAATCCATCCCTAAGTGGTCCCATTCGAGCGCGCCGCAAGAGTTTGATTTCGTTGCGACGCGATTGGCCCCTGATGCTCCTGCTCGCAGCGGTATTTGCTGGCTGGGTTTTCTACGCCATGATCCTCCCGCCGATTCAAATCCGGCACAAGATCGCTGCATCGCCTTGGAAGATCGACCCCAGAGATCCCGAGATTTCCTTTGGCCTATGGTTTGCTCGTCGGACCTTGGAATACTGGATGGTCTGCTGGTTCTTCTATCTCGGAGCGAGCATCGGTAGTTTCATCAATGTCGTTGCGAGCCGAACGCCCAAGGGGCAGACGATCGTCACGCGAGGATCGCATTGCCCCTACTGCGATCGCGCGCTGAGCATGATCGACAACTCACCGGTCTTTGGTTGGCTCATGCTGCGAGGACGCTGTCGGGGATGTCGGCTGCCGATCTCCCCGAGATACCTCTACATGGAGATTCTCTTCGGGTTGATTTTCCTTCTGGTAGCAGCCATCGAACTGCTAGCCAACGGCCTGAATCTGCCTTACCGGGAATGGCGCATCGGGACCGGGATCGTCTGGACTGTGTTCTATCCGAAATGGGATTTGATCGGGGCATTGGTCCTGCACTTGAGCCTGTTTTCCGTCGCGATCATGCTCATCGCTACGGAGTCGGAGCGATTGAAGTTTCCCAGAACGCCGCTGCTGGTGATCTTGGGGATCTATATCGCGGGTTTCGTCTCGAATCGAGTCGTGGCTCGCGTCCGCTGGACCGAGCCTTGGGGGGAACGCTTCCCCAGTTATGGAAATCCGTTGACCGATGGATCCCTGGCGGCGGCCCATGCCATGAGCTCAGGAATCGGACTTGCGCTCGGAGCGATTCTCGGCGTACTCAGCGGCCTGCTCCTGCGCCACCTGTACTGGCCCAGCCCTCAGGTCACCGGCTCCCCCGAAGACATTACCGGGCCCGAAGAGACGGGCGAACGTCAAGACTTCCAGGCTCGGCAGGAGCAGGGCAGGGGAGCATTTCTTTGGCATTGGAGCATCTTGCATGCCCTCTCAGGAGCCTTGCTCGGCTGGCAAGCCATCGGCCTGACGAGCCTCGTAGCGAGCTTGATCGCGATGATTCTCTGCGGATGGCTTGCGAGGAACTGGAACGATGGCCGCATCCAATTCCGAGGTCCGGTTATTGCATTGGGAATCTGGACCTGTACTCTATTGATTCACCATTGCGGGTGGAGATGGATCGCGATGGCTTGGTACGGGTTCTGACCCGCAGCACGCAGCTCCTACTGACCCTCCTTGATTTCCTCCCTGTTGTTTTCGTCTCTTTGAAAGGTCTTTGATTCCCATGACCCAACTTGTATCGACTGATTTGAATCGAATTCGATGGTCTCGGCGCGGATTGTTTTCGATCGCGTTGCTAGCCGGAACTTTTGCAGCCGACGGGGCTATGGCCGAGGTCAAGCTCCCGAATATCTTCACCGACTCGATGGTGCTTCAGCAGAAGCAAGAAAATCGGATCTGGGGCAAGGACAATCCTGGCCAGGCCGTCACGATCAGCGTTGGGGAAACGAAACTAACTGCGACAACCGATGCGGCGGGGAATTGGGAAGCCAAACTCCCAGCGATGGAAGTCGGCGCCCCGTTGACGATCACCGTAGTCGGGAGTTCGACCAAAACGATTTCGGACGTGTTGGTCGGAGAGGTCTGGGTCTGCTCAGGCCAGTCCAACATGCAATGGTCGGTGGCCCAGTCAAACGATCCGGATTTAGAGCGACTGGCCGCGAACTATCCGAACATCCGAATGATCAATTTCCCGCAGACCGGCTCGCAGGAGCCGATCTGGAGCCATGACGATCGAAAGTGGAAAGTATGCAATCCAGAGAACGTGCCCCAGTTTTCCGCAGTGGGTTATTTCTTTGCTAGGCAAATCCACCAAACGACTGGCGTTCCGATCGGGATGGTCAACAACGCTTGGGGGGGGTCGGCCTGCGAAGCTTGGGTCAATCCTGAATTGCTCAAGTCCGATGGTCGCTTCAACAAAATGATGGACAACTGGTCTGCCAATGCAGCGCGATTCAAGACGCTGAGCGATAAAACAGATCGCAGCCAAGAAGAAGAGGACCAACTGAAAAACCTCGGCAACCAAATGCGAGGCAATCAGCGTCCTGCGAATATTTACAACGGGGTCCTCAAGTCCCATCTCGGTTATGGCATCAAGGGAGCGATTTGGTACCAAGGGGAATCCAACGCATCGAGAGCCTACCAGTACCGTGACTTGTTCCCGTTGATGATCGACAACTGGCGCAAGGAATGGGGCCAAGGGGACTTCCCATTCTATTGGGTTCAATTGGCCGACTTTAAGGCCGAAGCCAAAGAACCAGCAGAGAGCGATTGGGCCGAGTTGCGAGAGGCTCAGACGATGACCCTTGATCGACTGGCCCATACGGGCCAAGCGGTCATCATCGACATCGGAGAGGGCAAGGACATTCACCCGAAGAACAAGGTCGACGTCGGCCGACGGTTGGCACGGCTGGCTTTGGCCAATGAGTATGGAATCCAAGTCGATCCGCAAAGTCCTCGGTATGCATCGATGCAAGCCGACGCCGATGCGATCGTCTTGAGCTTCAATCATCTAACCGGCGGATGGCGTCCATTTGACGTCAACGAGCCGATCGGCTTTACGATTGCAGGGGAGGACAAGAAGTTTTACCCCGCGGTGGCCAAGATCGTCGAAGGGAACAAGGTTCGCGTCTCGAGTCCTAGTGTGCCCAAGCCGGTATCGGTGCGGTATGCTTGGGCCGACAATCCGGTTTGCAACATGTTCAGCACAAGCGGCTTGCCATTGACCCCATTCCGGACCGACGACTGGCCCGGGGTGACCGCCGGCCGCGAGTGATTTCGGCTGCTGCATCTATGGCTCCCGCTCCGCGCGCCGGAGAGGTAGCCGGGGTCTGAGGGTTGTTGGTTCATCGTAAGAGATTCATTGGTTTTTTGCCCCAACGGGGCGCAAGGTGATAGCCCAGGGCAAAGCGAAGCGCCGCCCTGGGTTCGAATGTCCCGTAAAATGGGTCTGCGACCCGTTTTGGATGATCGCGATCGATTCGCCACCTACTCGCACGGCCTCGGAGGGCCATGCTACGCTTGGCAACTCACCTTCCGTTAAATGGGTCTGCGACCCGTTTGTGGGTGATCGCGATCGATTCGCCACCTACCCGCACGGCCTCGGAGGGCCATGCTACGCCCCCCAAATCACTTAGGAATCGCCGTATTCGCGGGTCGTTAGGATCCCTGGCTGAGGCACCGGATAGATGCCTTGTGCGTTGGCTCGGACCGGTGCTGGGCTATCGAAGCTCATCGTCTCGAGACCCGGTGCAAACTCGTGCTCGCAATTGAGCATTTCGTCATAAGTCACCTTCACGCCGGTGTGAGCCGCCATTCGTCCCATGCTCGTTACCACGCTTGCTTTGACCCCTCGCTCGACCTCGTTGTAAGGCAAATCCTTGCGGATAGCATTGATCAGATCGTTCCATTCGAGTTGATATGGGTTCGGCTCGGACTTTGGGCCCTCCCAAAGGATATTGTTGCGGGTCATGTTCTGACCTTGGTAAATCCTGCACTTGGCCGGCGAGTGGCCCGATGCCGAGATCACCGCGCTGCCCTTGGTTCCGTGGGCATAGCTGGCAAACTCGTTGTGGCAACCTGGAATCGTGCGCCCGTTGACGAACATCTTGGTGCCGTCAGCAAACGTGTACTCGATCGAATAGGTATCGAAGTTCTGGTCGACGCAATCGTTTCGATAGTGCCTTCCTCCGGAAGCTACCGCGTTGACCGGCCAGTCTTCCTTCATCCAGCAGCATTCGTCGATGTTGTGGATCAAGAAGTCGCTGACAGCGCCGCCGCTGGCCCAAAGAAATCCGTGGAATCGGCTCAGTTGGTAGAGCAGTTCGCTCTTCATGTCCTCGGGTTGTTTGGTCGCAGCAGCCGAGCCGGTTGGACCGGCCATCCGGTAGGCTCTGAGCATGAGCAGATCGCCGATCTCGCCGTTGCGAATCCTATCGAGCAACTCTCCGCGCACGATGCAGTGTCGGCACATGAGGCCAACGCCGACTTTCAAATTCCGTTCGACCGAGAGCTTGCCCAACTCGAACATCTTGCGGCTCGCAGGACCATCGACCGTCACGGGCTTCTCCATAAAGACGTTGAGTCCCTTCTCGATGGCGTACTTGAACATCACCCAGCGAAACGCAGGTGGAGTGGTCAAGATCGCCACGTCGCCAGGACGCAGGGTATCCATCGCCTGCTTGTATCCATCGAAGCTCACGAATTGCCGTTCCTTGGGCACATCGACCTTCTTGGGATGATTTTCTTTGAGTCGCGAGTAGCTACTGGAGAGTCGATTTTCGAAGACATCGGCCATGGCGACGAGCTCGATTTCGCCGTTGTCGACTTGGAGTGCGTTTTCAGCCGCCCCGGTACCACGCCCCCCGCAACCGATCAGCGCCACACGAATCTTGTTGTCCTCGGCCGCATGGACCGAGCGAGAGAGGGTCGAGGTCAAGCCTGCGGCGGCAGCCAAGCTTGTGGAGGTCTTCATAAAGTTTCTTCGGCTAGCCGAAGACGCAGCAGGGTTGTTTTCAAGGTTCATAGCAAGACTCCGAATTTGGAAGGATTCAATCCGTAAGGGATTCAAGAATAGGAATGGAGGAAGTGGTAGGAAGGTAACGTTTTAGCGTTCGAGGGGTACAGCGCGTTCCTTTTGGATCGGTTCGGAGTACTCCCAGAATTTGTTTTTTTCTTCTTCGGTCGGTTCGTTCAGAGGTCGAACGATCCGGAACCCGACATGCAGTGCGTCGGTCAAATACCAAATGCTCACCGGTGACTGTGGGTCTTGTGCGATCCAATCCTCGGTGGAGCCTTCGCGCGATCCGCTTCGCAATGCCTGAGCATCCTGGTTCCATCCACCCCCCCGAACGACTCGAGGATACAGGGTCTTGGGGACCAGCAACGGATTCTCCTTGGGCAAATCTGCCGGGAAGCCTTCGGGCAAGTGCTGATCGAGCACCCACTCGGCAACGTTCCCGTGCATATCGTGCAATCCCCACGGATTAGGCTTCTTGAGCCCGACCTTGTGGTAGCCTTCGCCTGCGTTGTCGAGAAACCAAGCGTAGTTTTCTAGTTCGGCCGGATCCGATCCGAACGAATAAGCGTCCTTGGTACCGGCTCGGCAAGCGTATTCCCACTCGGCTTCGGTGGGCAAGCGGTAGTACCGTCCGGTCTTGCGAGAGAGCCACTTGCAGAAGGTTCGCGCGGCGTGCTGGGTCATGCAGATGGCTGGATATCCGTGCTTGCCCATCCCGAAGGTCATGTCGGTATAGGGCTTGGTCGGCTGGCTTTTTTGGAATTCGTCGGCCAGTTCGTCCCGCTTGGTGGCTTGGACTTTATTGACCTCGCGGTAAAAAACGTCCAGGTCAGACATCCAAACATCGTAGGCGTCCCAAGTGACTTCGAACTTGGCCATCCAAAATGGACCGACCTGAACTTCGTGCACCGGGCCTTCGTCGCCCTTACGGCCTGTCTCGGATTCGGCCGTGCCCATCGCGAAGCTTCCGCCGGGGATCGGCAGCATCTCGATTTTCGCAGGCGAGTGTTCGATGCGTTCGATGTACGGGCGCATCTGCTCCTGGGTTGTAGCGACCGACTCGGGGACCAGGAGTTGAAGTTCCTCGGCCGAAGCCTTGGTCTCTTGGGACCGAGCCGATTGCAAAGAGCAAACGACCAGCGAGACGGCCAAGCAGCCGATAGCCACTTGGAGTCTTAGGATTCTACGATTCAAGACGAGACCTTTCGTAACGAGTAAAAAAAGCGACCGACATCGGGCCTGAGAGACTCAGCGAGGATGGATTTCGAATCAGTTACCCAGGGGCAAAACTTCGATGCTGCGGAACTTCACAGGATCGGAGTGGCCTGCAAAGCCGATGTGGCCGCTGGCTCGGTCCTTGCCCGGGTGAGGCGTGTTGGCCATGAATTCGCTGATGGTAGCCAAGTCGGTATCGAGGATTCGCGTGCCGTTGAGTTCGACGACAATCTTCGATCCGGTGACTTCGATCCGTTCGTGGTTCCATTGTCCGGTGGGGCGCAGATAACCTCGCTTGGCCGCTGCCATGCCGTAGGCGCTGCCGTGGGCTTGTCGCGGGTCGATGGTTTTGTAATTTGCGTGCCCATCATCGAGGACTTGCAGTTCGGTCATGCCGACATAAGCGGCATCGCCGTGACGAAGGTCTTTGGGGAGTTGTTCGATTTCCTCGACGCTTGGGTAGCGGATTGCGATCCCGTTGTTACCAGCAGGTGGCAATTGGAAATCGAAGCGGAAGACGAAGTCGCCGTAGCTTTTTTCGGTGTACAAAACACCTCCCTTGCCTTGCATGCATTGGATGGCACCTTCGCTGACGGTGTAGTTTCCAGTGGCACCTTTCCAGCCGGCCAAGTCCGTGCCGTTGAAAAGAACGTTGAACTTCGAAGCATTCTTCTGGATCGCTTCGGATTCGGCTTTGTGGAGAATCTCGTTGGCTTGGGTGTCGGAGTATTCTTGGATCGTGATATTGCGGAAACGGATTTCACCTCCGTGGGTCTGGAGTTGGATCGGTCCACGTTGGATCAGAGGTTGCCCTGGGGCGAAGAAATCGTGCAATCGGGCATCGGCGACAACCGCTTTACCGTTGAGCCAAACCCAGCAGCGTTCTCCGACCAAACGCATCTTCATGGTGTTCCATTGGCCGATGGGGTTATCGGCCCGGACCATCGGGTCCTTGCCGGTCCAACCCGCGGGGTTATTCCACAGGCCACCGCTCCCTTTTTCGTTTCCGTTCCTGCGATTGTTCTCTGCATCGGGATCCCAGATTTGGACTTGGGGGATGCCTCGGAGGTAGATACCCGAATCACAATCCTTGGCGATTTTGTAATCGAGCGAGAGCTCAAAATCTCCGTAGTCAGCGTTGGTCGAGAGGTAAGCCCCTTTTCCATCGTTGATGATTTCGTTGCCTTCGATTTTCCAATGGTCTGCGATTTCCTGGTTCCATTTGACTTTATCGGCTTCGGGAGTCGATTCCCATTTGCGAGGGTCGACCGTGGGGCGACCGTGCCAGCCGCTTAGGTCTTTGCCGTTAAAGAGCGCCACAGGTTCTGCGGCTTGGGCCATCGAGACGGCGAGCAATGCCGGGGAAACCCAAGCAAATACGTGACGGAGAGTTTGATTCATAGCGGATAGCAAGGTGGGGTTAGAAGGACCGATGGGGCAACAGGTGCGAGTGCACCGACTGAGCGTGGAGTTCGATTTTACCAAGAAAATCCACGTCGGTCGATTTTGAAGTTCGATTTTGAGGGTTGAAATTGCGCCTAGAAACCAAGATAAATTACCGGACCCGTACCCTGCCGTCTCCCAAGATGTAAAGTATTGGAGCGAATTCCATCGATCAGGTCATCCCAGCAAGGCACCGGAGTGCTCATGATCGCTCTGGAATGTCTGGAGTGTTCTTAGGCAAATCCCCGGAATTTAGAAACACCTCAACGATTCTTGTAACTTATGGTCTCCACGTCGACCAAGCTCTTGGCGATTGATGTTCAACAACTCTCCAAAACCTACCGCGAAGGTATCGTCTTTCCTCGGCTGCACCCTGCGCTCAAGGATGTCTCGTTGCAGGTTCGCAGCGGCGAAGTCTTTGGATTGCTCGGTCCCAACGGAGCTGGCAAAACGACACTGATCAAAGTCCTTCTCGGGATCCTGCACCCGACTCAAGGGGTCGCCGAGGTCTTGAAGCAACCGGCCGGCAGCAAAGCCGCCCGCCGCAAGATCGGATACCTGCCGGAGAACTTGGTCTTCCCAAGACACCACACCGGGCGAAGCGCCCTGTACTTCTACGGTCGCTTGAGCGAGATGAGCGACTCGCAAATCGCGGCCCGTGAAAACGAACTTTTTGACTTGGTCAGTTTGCAAGGGCGTCAGAATGAAGCCGTCCGTCGCTACTCCAAAGGGATGCGTCAGCGGCTCGGACTGGCCCAAGCGATGTTGCACGACCCGGACTTGCTAATCCTCGACGAACCGACCGACGGCCTCGATCCCATGGGCCGCTCGCAAATCCGGGATGTGCTCGACAAACTCAAGCAGCGTGGCAAGACGGTCTTTCTCAACAGCCATATCCTCCAGGAAGTCGAACTGATCTGCGACCGAGTTGCGATCATGGCCCTGGGCCGCCTGCGCGGCATCGGAACGATCGATGAACTGATACGAAGCCACAGCGATGAACAAGCCGGGAGTCTCAAACTGGAAGTGTTCGCATCGCCCGATCGAATCCGTACGTTGTCGATTGTCCCGGACGGTGGACTTGTCGAAACGATCGACTTCGGTGGACTCAACGACCAGAGCCTAAGTCGCATCGCTGTCGAGAAGATCGACCAAGCCGGTGTGGACCGATTGGTCGATGGGCTTCGAAACGCCGAGTTGAGTATCCTGCGGATGGAGCGAGCCCGTCCTAGTCTCGAACAGGTCTTTATGAATATCGTCGGAGCAGCCAAGTCATGAAGCCCTACATTGCCGTTCTCTACGATAGCTTGATCGAATCGGTCCGATCGCGCGTGCTCTGGATTCTCATGGCCGGTTGGCTGTTGATCCTCATCGCGCTATTTCCACTTTCGATGTCCGAAGAGGAAACGTATCGGATCAGTTCCTCGGACCTTACCAACGCCCGAGCGATGCTCGATCAGTTAGCCCAAGCCACCGCAGGGCGAGGGACCCGAGCCCAACGCGCCGTCTACGAGAAGCTCGACGAAGACCTCCAAGGCACCTTGAAGGATCGACTGCGAACGCAAAAACGAGTCCCGGTCGGGCAGCTTGTCGCTTCGCTCAACGAATTGCTAGGCCGAGAGGACCTGTACGAAAAAGAAGCTTGGCCCACGGCCGAGCGACGCGAGGAACTCAAGGAACTCATCGAGGACAAGTCAAAGAACCCAGCGGAACTCCAGAAACTCAACCGCAGACTCATCGACTTGGCATTCCCGGGCTCGATCCGATCGGCGAGCGGACAAGCCACCTGGATCACTTACGCGGGGATGAAGTTCATGGATCCGCTCCCCTTTACCCTGAGGCAGATTCGACCCTTCATCGAAGCCTCCTTGTTTCCATTCATCATGTGGCTCGGCCTTGGCCAAATCGCCATGATGGTCGCCATCGTCGTGACCGCGCCGATGATTCCCGATATGTTCCAAACCGGCTCGCTCCACCTGCTCTTGAGCAAGCCCCTGTCTCGAAGCTTGCTGTTTTTGAGCAAATACCTAGGCGGCTGCATTTTTGTCGCGATGAACGTCGGGGTCTTTTTGGTAGGCCTGTACTTCTACGCCGGAATACAACTGGGAATCTGGAACCGAGGGATCCTCTGGTGCATCCCGCTCTTTATTTTTTCCTTCATGATCTTCTATTCGGTCTCTGCTTTGGTAGGACTCGTTTGGAAAAACCCCATCATCTGCGTCGTTCTCACGGCCCTGTTCTGGGGACTGTGCTTTACCATCGGTGTAGTCCGCGGTTTTGCCGAAGGCTTCCTCAAAGGCCCCCCGACAATCCAATCGATCGTCGCCGTCGGCGATACCCCCATCGCGGCCAACCAACAAGGGCGATTGCTGTTTTGGAACGAGCCCCTCAATACATGGCAAGTCGGTTTCGGCGAAGTCAACGGCCAGCGTGTCCTCGGACCGATCATGGATACCCAGCAAGGCATCCTCTACTTCGGACGCACTCGCTTTGTCCCCTTCGGCTTAGGCGGTAACGACTCGCCAAGACTCGATATCGTGAAGCTCCCGGAACTGAAACTCCCGGCACTATCGGGCAAAGCATCCGAGGCGACGGATATCCCAGCAACGGAGATCCCAGCAACGGAGATCCCAGCGACAGATATCCCAGCGGATATCCCAGCGACTAGCGAGACCGAGACGGCCAAGAAAAAAACTCGCAACCTGTGGGACGACTCAAGACTCGATACGGCCCCGGAGTTGCCCAATGGCACCTCCGAGATTCTCCCCTGGCGGGATTCGTTTTTGTCCCTGACTGCCGATGGACTTTTTTGGTTCGATCGAGAGTCGGCCGCCAAAGCCGATCAACAAAAGATCTCGGTGTTGGGATTCGATCTGAAATTGCCCCAAGCGACCGAAGCGCATAAGAAAATCACCGATGCCGATTGGGACTACCGCCGACCGATCGCTGCGAACATCGTTCCAGGGAGCGACTCGGTCGTTCTGGCGTCCAAAGGAAAATTGGTGCGATTGGATTTCGACGGCAAGAAGCTTCAGAAACAAAACAGCATCGATCTGGATATCCCCGCCGAGACCGTCGTGAACCTTGTCGTATGCGGTCGCATCGCGATCGTATGCCCCGATACGATGCCCCCTGTATTGGTCGACATCGATCGGATGGAAAAGGTCGGTACCCTCGAGGCCATCGGCCAAAAGACGATCAAGCGCACCGCCCAATGCGACGACGGCAGAGTCGCACTCTTGGAACGCGACGGCCGCCTGTGGGTCCTGAGCAGCAACCCAAATGGTCCACTGCCAGTGAATCTCACCGCACCGAATCTCTCTGGCCAAGGAAACATCTCTTCGATGGCTTTCGACAAGTCGGGCCGATTGTGGGTGGCTCACCATGTCAAACAACTCGATGTTTGGGACAATCAATTGACCCGCTCTGAAAAAGCCTATCGCCCGAGCCGAACGACTCCTGAGTTCCTCTACGACTACCTGATCAACCCGTTCTACTTGGTCAATCCCAAGCCTTCGGCGATCCAAGAGACGATCCAATACGTTCTGAAAAATCCCGAAAACAAAATCAGCGCCATCGATCGCGCCGACTTGGATATGCCCCAGGTCGTCTCGGACCCTTGGCAGCCCATCTGGAGCAACGGCATTTTTATCGCTGTGATGCTTTCGGTAAGCTGCTGGCTGTTGTACCGCCAGGACTTGTAGAGTCCACTCGGCTGGCTCACAATGAGCAGCGAATCGATCGCCTGAGGTTTACTTGCCCGAGGTTTACTTGCCTGAGATCCATCTGCATCCACTTACATCCCCTCTCGAAAGCACACTGGTTCCATGAGCAAATTCAGCATCACGCCCGACGCCCAATCGCTTCAAGCCATGGGCCGGGACCTGAACTTCTATCCGGTCGAAAACAACGCTCCGAAGACCTTATCGAGCCAGCAGATCGACCACTACAATACTCAGGGATTCATCGCTCCACTGGACGTCTACTCCCCGAGCGAGATCCAATCGATCCGCAAGTACTTTGACGAACTGCTCGAGAAGGTCGTCGCCGAAGGTGGCAACAGCTACTCGATCTCTTCGGCCCACCTCAAGTACGGACCGGTCTACGACATCCTCACCGACCGCAGAATCGTCGATTATGTCTCGGACCTTTTGGGCCAAGACGTCATCGCTTGGGGCTCGCACTTCTTTTGCAAAATGCCTCACGATGGAAAAATGGTCGCTTGGCACCAAGACGCCAGCTACTGGCCTTTGTCTCCCTCCAAAGCCGCCACCGTGTGGCTAGCCGTCGACGATGCAGACCAGGAAAATGCCTGCATGAAGTTCATCGCGGGTTCCCACCATTTCGGACACATGACCTACCGCGAAAGCGACAGTGCCGAACACAACGTGCTGAACCAATCGATCGACAACGCCGAGCAATACGGGCAGGTCGTCTACGATGTGCTCAAGGCCGGCTGTGCCGCAAGCGTTCGAGCCGGGATGCAATGGAACGAGAAAGGGATCCACGTACGGGGCAGCGACCCGAGCCAACACTGGTCGAACAACGCGCGACCCGATCGGGTCTTCTAGCTCGGGTAATGACGACTCGAGGAAGCGGTCAGACGAGGCCGAAACGGGGATTGGTAAAAACACGATGACCGCACACCCGCTGAACGCTGAAGGCGACTTCTATGTCGAGCACGGATGTTGCACTGCTTGCGACGTGCCGATGCAATCCGCACCGTCCCTATTCGCCTACGATGAGACATCGCACTGCTTCGTAAAACGTCAGCCGTCAACCCAAGCTGAGTGCGACATGATGTTTGAGGCAATTCGAGGCGCAGAGTTACGATGCATCCGCTATCGCGGGAGAGACAACGATTGGTATCGCCGTCTGGTGTCATCGGGCGATTTGGACGTATGCGATTACCCACCCAACAGACCTGTCGAACCACGGATTCGCTCGGTGGTCGAATGCGATACAGAATACGATTCCCTTGACGCTCTGGCGGATGCATTTGAACAACATCTGAAATCGACGGAACTGGAACATTTCCACTTCGACTTCAAGCGAACCGAATCAAGCGATAGCCTCTTGCACTCTCATCGATATTCGGTGACTGCCGGTTCCTATCACCACGTGGGATCATTCGAAGAGATTGAGATAGCGTTCCTTGACGACAAAAAAGTAAGGATTGTGCATCAGCATGAAATGACACTCGGCCCGACTGCAATCATCGCCAAGTGGATAGCTTCGGATGACAGGATGCACTCGCCGAAGTGGTTCACGCGCGATCGCGAAACTCAGCCCGACGTTCCGGGCTTTGACCATCCGTGGTAAACCCGCATCCTTCCGTGTGTTCCGTGTTGTCCGTGGTTAAAAAAACAGCAACCACTGAACACTCCGAACACACGGAAGTAAGGCATAACCGTGCGACGATTCCTTTCCGTGTATTCCGTGTTTTCCGTGGTTAAAGACAGCAACCACCGAACACTCCGAACCTGCCGATCTAGCAATCGGTATCGGAGCAACCGGCGGCAGTGCATTTGCGGCACCGGAGATTCAACCGGAGATTCAATCCGTGAGCAAACATCAAAAACACGCCTCCTAGGGGCGTCATCCACGGTTGAATGGATCCGATACCCGCGAGTTGCATCGTTGGGCTCTGCCCGTGAGCATGCTCGTGGTCGTGAGCATGGTCGTGGTCGTGGTCGTGCCCATGCTCATGCTTCAGGGCGACTTGGACCTCTTTCTTGCAGCAGCTTTCGCTGCAACAATCAGCCGACTCGCTGGTCTTGGAGACATGGGAATCGGAGACAAGGGCTAACGGCTGGCCGCTTGGAAGTTCCTTCGAGCAGCACTCGTCAGGCAAAACGAACGCGGCGCTGAGGATAAGTCCCAGTCCCAAGCTCGAGAGGGACAAGATCCGGTAGTCTCGGAACTTGAGAAACGACGGCCAAATCGCAACCGCGACAATACTGCAGCAAGCCACTGCGGCGAGCTGATGGAAAAGTGGGCTTGCCATCCACTCGGTGAATTTCAAGGCAGGAAGGGTCGCCAGCAGCACCGGGGTCGCAGCGCAGTGGACGGCACAAGTTGCCGAAGCGAAAATTCCCAATCGATCCTTCCAATTACCCATCGACCTTGGTCCAATGCACTCTAGGGGTGTCTCTCGCGGTATTCTATGGCGGTCTCGATCCTAGGATCGACGCTGGCATTGTACACAAACCAGTTCTATTTGCAATCGGATTGCGGAAAGATCCTCTTTGAGGAACCAACATGGCGTTAAATCCGGACTTTGAGGAATCTTTGGACCCCGATCGCCTCGCAAAAAACCTGGAATTGGTTCGCTTGCAGATCGATCAAGCTTGCCAAAAAGCGCAGCGAAAGCCCTCCGAAGTAACGCTGGTGGCCGTGACCAAAACGGTTGGAGTCCAGACCTGCAACGAGCTGATTCGGCTCGGGTGCTCGGATTTGGCCGAAAATCGACCGCAGGTTCTTTGGGAAAAAGCGACCCGAGTCGACCCTAGCGTGCGTTGGCACATGATCGGCCATCTGCAGCGGAATAAATCGCCTCGGACAATCCCGTTGCTCTGGATGATGCACGCGATGGACTCCGAGCGGCTCGGCGAGCAAATGGCCAAGGATGTGGTTCTCGAATCCGAAGGGCGGGGCCAACGGCTTCGGATCCTCCTGGAGCTCAACGTGACCGAGGACAGCACCAAGACCGGTTTGAGCCCCGAGGAGGCTCAGCAGGTGTTGCACAAATACCTATCGACTCCGCTATGGCAGCAGCGGTTGGATCTTTGCGGGCTTATGGGGATGAGTTCCCTGCAAGGAGACGTGGACCAGACGCATCGGGAGTTCGAGCGACTGAGGCACCTGCGGGACCGTTGGCAGGTGGACTTTGGTATTCCGCTGCCCGAATTATCGATGGGGATGAGTGACGATTTTCAGATCGCCATCGAGCAGGGTTCGACGATGGTCCGAATCGGTTCGTTGCTCTACCGTTGATGGGTTGTTTTGGGTCTCGAAACGGGTCAGCCGTTTGAGCCGATCGGAGACTTGGTGGCTGGCCAGGGCATTGTTCGGCGCAAGCTCCAGTGCCTTTTGGGATGCTCGGTACGACTGCGTTAACGCTTCGATAGCCGCCGGATCGTCATCGCGTCGCAGGGCGTTTTTCCAAGCTTGCAAGTAGGCCTCGCTTCTGGCCAAGTAGAGACTTGGATGGTCGGGATAGAGATCCAAGCAGATATCGCATACCGCTAGGTAGCCGCGTTGAATGTGTTCGGCTCTATCCAATTGACCCTTGAGTCGATGGTGGGTGCTGACCCCAGCGACGAAGCGGATGAGATCCTCTTGAAAGACCAGAGGCAGGATCGCATCGCCGCCCGGGACATCGGCAAGTCGGTCGCTTAGGCCGACGATCCGTTTGCGAGGATCCTGCGGAGAGTCACCATGGTATTCGAAGACATGGCCACCGAGCTCTGCGGCGATCAGCTCGCGTGTGAGCATTGGAATGTCCTCGGCGAACAACCAGGCCCTCGTTGCGTCGCTGTGGCGGAGTTGTTCGAGGACTTGCGGTTCTTCTTCGGGAGCCAAGGCCAGTCTCAGGCGTACCTGAAGGTCTTGAGCTTGAAGTGACCTGTTCGACACGAGGAGCTTTTCGAGGATTGCCACACAGATTTTCTCTGAGTGGACGACCAACTCCATACTGCTGGTTTGGCCCCCCCAGCGAGCCGTCCGTCGGGACCCCCGCAATTCATCGAGGACCCGTGTGGACCAGAAGATTTGCTGAACAGGATCTTTCAAATCAGCCACCAGACGGCATGTTTCTTCAAGGGCTTCGAGACGGCTTTGGAAGTACTCGTCATAATGGGGAATGTCTTGGCTATGGTAACGCAAGAGGCCTGCCGCATATTGCGTCGCGATGGCCTCTTTGAGCAAACTGGAGTCCTCGGGGTGGTGCGCTCGCAGAGAATCCATCAAGGAAATGGCATTCGAGAGCAGGTCGCGCGCCAAGGGCATCCGCTGGGTGTCTAATTTGCCTGCCATCCTTTCCGCGGCGCTGCGTTGTAGGACCGCATAGCGAAGGGCTTGCTCGGGCTCCTTAGAGACCATTCCGTTGGCGATAAAGGTGTTGGTCCAACGCGAACTCGATTCGGAAAGCTCCACGGCGATCGAATCGGTAATCGCCTCAGGGGCCGTGTCGAGGGTCGCGAGCCAAGTCGCAAGCCCCATCGCTTTGGGGGTGCTTTTAGATTGCCCCAAACGCATCCACTGGCTGAGCGAAATGAGCATCGTGATCAAGACGAAGGCCCACCCGATCGTCTGCAATGCTGCAATCGGTTTGCGATGGTTTCTACTAGGCCGATCGAGCCAAGTTTCGATCGCCGCTATGAATTCAGCAGTCGACGCATATCGACGCTGGGGATCGATTTCCAAGCAGCCCTCGCAGATCGTTTGCAAGCCATGCCGCTGGTCCGATTCAGGCCGATGATCGAGCCATTGTTGAAGGATTCGGCCTAGTGCGAACAGATCGGCCTTGGGGGTCAGAAGTTCGTCCAGCCCGAGCAATTGCTCCGGGGCCATGTACGGAAGGGTTCCGAACCCCTGGAATTCCTCAGACTTGTGAGACTCAAGATCGCTCGGACCTGCCTTCAATCGGATGGCCCTTGAGATTCCAAAATCGGAAATTTTCGGTACCCAGCTATCGGGCGAATCGCCAGCCGAACGGTCGATCAAGATATTCGAAGGTTTGAGGTCCAAGTGCAAAAAACCCATCGTGTGGATTTTGGAGAGCCCTTGAGCGATCTGGACCATCAGTTTGGCGATCTCCCCGGGGTTGCAGTCCCTTGAAAAAACACTTTGAAGGGTACCACCGGCGATGTACTCGAAGACCAGGATGAAGGCGAGTTGGCTCTCCTGCACGCTGTAGAGCCGAACGAGATTGACGTGGTCCATCCGGGCCGCGACGAGAATCTCGCGACGCCAGGCATCGATTTGAAGTGCCCCGTCGCAGGAGGGCTTGGGGATGACCTTCAAAGCGACGTGCCGTCGAGTCGATTGCTCGACGGCTAGATAGACGCAAGCTTGGCCACCGCGACCGAGGAGCTTCAAGATTCGGTAGCCAGGGATCGGTTCGACCAACGACTTGTCGAGTTGCTGCTGTTGGTCGGCCAAGATCTCCTCGAGTTGCCGTTGGCATTGCTGGCAAGCTTCGACATGCTCCTCGATCGACTGCAGGTCAGGTCGATCTGAGATACCCTGGGGCAAAACCTCCAGACTTTTAAGGATTTCGATCGAGGGGCAGGTCGGGAGGCGGGTCGAGGGGAGATTCATGGCCTAGTCCCACAGTCGGTCCCACAGCCAGTCTCGCAGTCAGTCTCGCAGTGGCTAGATTTCGACTGGAGCGATTCAGCGCGAAGCATTTTGTTGACACGCGAGACGGCGGCAAAGACCGAGGCATATCGCATCGAATGCGCGCGGGCTACATCTCCGACGGTTTGATTCTCGATCGTCACTTGCCAAAAAAGCTCCCATGTCTGCGCCGAGACCCGATCCTGGACTCGGTTTTGAATTTCCAAGATCCGATCGATCGACAACCCGGTTGGGTTGGATCGGGGCAAGTTCGATTCGTTTGAGTTCGGTGTCCGGGTCGACGTTGGTGTCGGTGTCGCTTTGGCAAACCCCATTGCAAACGATTCGGAAGCTTGGTCTGCGAAACGAACCAGGTGACTTCGATAGCGGCGCTGTTGCTTGAGGTAGTCGAGCACACGGCTTTTGTGCAAGGACTTGAGCCAAGCTCGAAAGGAGCGTTTCGAGTCGTAGTGGAAACCTGGGAGGCGATGGACCAGTTCGCACCAAATGCGTTGAGAGACCTCATCGACATCGACTCGGTTGCCGAAATGGGCTCGGGTCCAGCGTTCGAGCATCGGGTTGTAGCGGTTTACCAGTTCGGACCAAGCCGCTTGGTCATCGCTGCGTTGCACGCGTCGCAAAAGGGTGCCGCTGGTCCGAGGTTCTCTTGCCGTCATGATGGCTGTGGGCTCCGCTCGGGTCGTGAGGACGCTTGTGGATGTGTGTAGATATCCGTCGTAACGATCTTGGGAGGGAGAGGCATCCTCGGTATCGCCTCTGTGAGAATAAACCTTTTTTGGATAGGACGCAACTTTTTTTGTCGAAGGATTGCTTAGCTATGCGCTGCGCGGTATTGGCGAAACGCAGCGGGGAGAGCATCGATCAGGTCGGTGCCCAGGGTGCTCGGGGTACCGAGTTGTCGGTGGGCAATATCCCCGGCCAATCCATGCAGGTACACGGCCAGAACGGACGCATCGTAGTCCGTAAGTCCTTGGCAGACCAACGCGACGATCATCCCGGTGAGCACATCGCCACTCCCTCCGACGGCAAGACTAGGGTTGCCAGTGGTGTTGCGATAATGGCGTTGCCCGTCGGTCACAAGGGTTTGATGTCCTTTCAAAACAACGATGCATTGAGTTCGCTTGGCCAGTTCGACGGCCGCGCGCTGTTGTTCCTCGGGCTCATCGGCTTGGATGTTCGACAGGCGTGCCCATTCGCCCGGGTGCGGGGTAAGGATCCGAGAGCCGCAGGGAGTTGCAGCCGAGCTCCACCCGAAGGTGCCCTCGGAGATCGCATTGAGGGCATCGGCATCGAAGACAGCGGTCCCTGGCCAGCTTTTGAATAATTCGACGACCATTCGGTCCTGGCTTGATTCACGCCCCAAGCCCGGACCGATGCCCAGGACGGTCCCTGGCGAATATTTGCCGAGCAAGATTTTCGCAGAGGATTCGGCTAGGTAGCCTTGGGAGACCTCCTCGAGGGGCATGGTCATGGCACAAGGAGTGGTCGTTTGGACGATTTGGCGTGTGTGAGAACGGGCAGCTACGGTGGTCCGACCTGCGCCGCATCGCAGGGCGGCTAGGGTTGCAAGGCAGATCGCACCGGACATACCAGGTCCACCGCCGACGAGGAGTGCGTGGCCGAAGTCCCCTTTGTGGGCATGTGCTTCGCGAGGTTTGAGGAAGGGCAGGGGGACGTTGGAGTCTGTCATGCAGATGACTTGGGTACTGGGAAATGCAACGAATGTTCCCGAAGCTAATTACGCTCACGGACCTGTTGACGAAGTTCGGCTGTGATCGCTTGCAACTGACCAAGCGATCGGTCTTGGAAAGTCGATGCATCGCTCAGCGGTAATCCTAGAATCTCCTGCAGGGTTTGGATCAGTTGGATCTGGCCCTCCTTGAGTCCCTCCTGCTTGCCCTCCTGCTTGCCTTCCTGACGACCTTCCTGACGACCCTCTTGACGACCTTCCTGGATCCCCTCCAATCGACCTTTCTTCATATACTCGTCGGCGATCGAACCTGGCTCGATTTGCGTTGGAAATATCTTTTGGATCGTCATCGCAAGGGTCTCCATGGGAATCGAAGGAGTAACTGTCGTAATATAGACCAACACCGCATCCAAATGCTCTGCCTGCAACTCCGCCGTGCCGATTTCAAGCAAACACCGCAAAATGGACTCAAGCTTGTCCCTGAAGTTTCTTGTCCGACTATATTTTAGCAGTCCAAGCACACTTTGCAAAAAGGGGTCGGTCGCCAGCAATTCATCCGGTATCTGTCCAATGTCCACGACCGGATAAGCCATTCGAACACCTTGTTCAAAGAGAATACTCGGACCACCGATCAACTCTTCGAGGCTAACGGGAGCCGACCAAGCCTCCTGGCCATGATAGAGCACCAGCGGGAATACAGGGCACAAAGCTTGGCCCTTGCGCAGTCGCTGCTCCCATATCCGGACGATGTAACGGAGCAACTGAAAACAGGTCATCGGATCCGACTGGCTCTTGTGCTCCAAAAGAATATAAACCTGTCCCTCGACCGGCTCACCGTCTTGGCCCGAGAGCCGGATCGAATAGAGCATATCCGAGTAAGTGTCCCGCAATTCGTCATCGACAAACGAATCTTTTTGAAGCTCGAGCGAATCAAGATCCAGGATCTGGACCAAATCGGCAGGCAGGTGCAATTCGATCAAATTCCTGGCCGCCGCAGGATGCGAAAACGCATATTGGAAAAAGTTGTTGTGCGGCGTAGGTAGCTTGGATTGGTCCATAGCTCCCAATTTTAGGACCAAGTGAGATTTGCTTTAGAATTTGGTCGAATTTTTTATTCAGGTGACCTTTCCTGTTCCTCGTTCGGATCGTTCCAGAGATCGCTCCGAGACCTTACAATAAATCCCGCGGGCTCGGTTCCCGATACCCAAACTTGCTCCCCCCAGAAACCAACACGCTGTGTCTGACTCCTCGACCAAAGGCAAAATCGTACTCGTCGCGCTGACTTGGCTGGTCCTGCTTGCCATAGGAGTAGGGATTTGGCGATGGATCATCGTCCCGAAAAAAAACCAGCAGCAGCAGCAAGCGACCAAGCAGCAGGCCGATCAGACCCTGGCGGCCACCTCGGGCACGAGCCGCTATCGCTTCGAACTGAACCTTGGACTCGATAACTTCTCGGGCTATGCGGTCCTTCGGTCCGAAGAGTTCCGCAAGCAACTTGCCGATCGAGGCATCCGGATCAACAACGTCGACGACGGTGCCAACTACACCCAGCGCGCCGCGGAACTCGAAAACGGCAAACTCCAACTCGCAGCCTTTCCGGCTGATGCCCTCCTGAAACAGTTCTCCGGCAAAGAATATCCGGCCGGAACAATCGTTGGAATCATCGATGAGACCCGCGGTGCCGATGCGATGCTGGCTTACAAAACCAAATTCCCCGACGTCGATAAACTCAATCGGCCCGAGGTCCGTTTCGTCCTGGTCGGGGACTCTCCGAGCGAGACCCTCGCCCGCGTCGTGATGCAAGACTTTGGCCTCGATCAATCGAACACTGCGAGTATTCAAAACGTAGCCTCACCCGAAGCCGTCTTGGCCAAGTACCGGGCAGCGACCCCTCAGACCGATGAGGTCTATGTCACCTGGGAGCCTTACGTTTCCCAGATGCTGGCCAACGACCAACTCCACGTGCTGGTCGACTCGTCACGCTTCACCGGATACATCGTCGATACGTTGGTCGTCAGTCGCGACTTCCTCCTGAAAAACGGACCTGCCGTCGAGTCGATCCTCGAAGCCTACTTCACCGCACTTTATAACTTCCGCGAAGAAGAGGCCATGATCAAGCTCCTGCTTCAGGATGCCAAAGAGACCAAACAGGAACTGACCGAGGCACAGGCCAAGCGGCTCGTGCAGGGGATCCAGTGGAAGAACACCCAGGAGAACCTCGCTCACTTCGGAAAACGCGCCGGTGCTCTGGTGCACATCGAAGACATCCTCGGGCGAATCTCGAATGTGCTGGTCAAAGCCGGCACGATCGACGAACCAAACAACGCAAACCGATTCACTAAGTACTTCTACGATCGCCCCCTGGAGAGCTTGCTCAACAAGAGCTTCCACCCAGGGCTTGCCAACGAAACGATCCGCGAGGAAAACAAACTCAAGGCTCTAACGGATGCGCAATGGGGGAAACTGACAACCGTCGGAACCTTAAGCGTCCCGGAATTGGTCTTTGTACGGGGAAGCCCAAACCTGACCGATGCGAGCAAACGCACCTTGGATGATCTTGGCCAAAAACTACAAGCTTGGCCCCAGTATTACCTGATCATCCGAGGCAATGCTTCCCAAGCCGGAGACATGCAAGCGAACCTCAAGCTCGCCGCTCAGCGCGGCGATGCAGCCATGAAGTATCTGCTCGGGCTCGGGATCCCAACCGAGAGAATGCAAGTCAGCACCGAGGGCATCACCGGCCAGACGCGCGTGACGTTCGTCGTAGGACAAGTCCCTTACTGAGATGCCGTGGAAGCGTTAAGAAAAAGAATTCTCCGTGAGATTTTCATCGCACCCTCGGTGGTATTGCCCGTCGTCGGCGGAGCGAGTGCTTGGCTACTGTCCTGGGCTGGCGGGGGAAACGATTGGCTCAATCTTGCCGGCCTTGTAGGGGTCCTAGGCGGAGTGGGCTGGTTTGCCACCCGATTCATCTTTCAGCTCGACGGAATTTCAGAGAAAGCGATGCAGGATCTGGCCGAGGAAGCCCTGCAAAAGGAGGAAAAACACCTCAACGAACTCCAGAAACGCTTGGCCAACGATCGAGACCCCCGGACCGAGCAATACTTGATTTTGCTCCGTGAAAACCGCACCGAGCTCGAACGCATCGCCCGAACCCCCGGAATCGAACTTCGAAGCCTCGAGATTGTCAAGCAAGCTCGGCAGTTGTTCTGGGCAGCTAGCGACCAACTCGACCAATCGATGAAAATGTACGAGCTTGCCCAAAAGCTAACCGGGGCCGAAAAACAAGGCGTTTTGGCCCAGCGCGAACGGTGTTTGGAAGAGGCCCGCGAAAGCTCCGAGCACCTCCGCGATGCGATCGCAACATTCCGTCAGTTTGCCGACAAAACCCTCGAACGCGACATGGATACCCTCCAACTCGAACTTGCCGAATCGATCCGAGCGGCCAAGCGATCCGAGGAGCGAATGCGCGAACTGCAAAACCGACCCGACTACGAAAGATATTTCAATCCTGAAAGCTAAATTGGCCGACGCGAATTTAGCCAAAGTTTGTACACTGTACCGTGTGGCGAGATTCGCCCTAGACTTCACTACCCATTGAAACCTCTAACTTTTCCTTTCTTGTATCAGGAGCGACCCTGCGATGTTCAATGCCCTCAGCCGCCTATTCCGGGCTGTGAAATACCTCTTCACCGGCAAGGTAGACGCTGCCGCCGATTCCTTGAGCACCAACCCGACGGTCATCTCGGCCAACTACGATCGGATCGTCGAGGAGAAGCGCAAGCGGCTCAATCAGTACGTCGATGCCGTCGGTGCGATGATCGCTCAAGAGGAGAACAAGAAGGCCAAGCTCACCCAGTTGACCGAGGAAGTCCAGAAGCTCGAAAAGCTCAAAGCCGGTGCTGCAGCTCGAGCCAAACAACTCGTCGACAAGTACAACGGAGATGTCACTGCGGTCAAAAACGACCCCGAGTATGCCAAGTGCCAAGCGGCCTTCAAGGACTTCTCGAGCACCCTCGCTGAGAAACAACAACGAGCCCTAGAGCTCGAAGAAGACATGAAGCAATTGGTCGGCAACGTGACGAATCACAAGAACCAAATCCAGTCGCTCATGCGAGAACTCGAGAAGCTCAAGGAAGAAAAGCACGATGCAGTAGCCGATGTGCTTTCTGCCAAAGAAGAAAAGCAAATCGCCGATATGGTCAACGGAATCACCAACGACAAGACGGCAGCCGATCTACAACGCTTGAGAGAACTGCGACAAAAGGCAGCGGCAAGCGCCCGCGTCTCGCGAGAGGTGGCAGGCTTGGACTCCAAGCGAGCCGAGTCGGAGTTCTTGGAATACGCCCAACAAGTAGCCTCGGATGACGAATTCGACGCCTTGATCGGACTGTCCAAGGATCAAAAAGCCAACGATGCACCAGCTCGCGATACGAAGATTCCCGAGGCCTGATCCGAGCCATTGGATCTTGGACTGACCCCTGCGCCCTTATGCCCCCAGACGGAAACAACTCCACGGAGCTTTGCTATGAAGATGCGGTTTGATTCACGGTTGCGATTTGCCTCCTTGGCCACCTCCTGCACGCTAGCCCTTTGCACGGTCGCTTGGTTCGGCGCGTTCCAAGGCTGCACCGATTCGAAGCCTGCGGCCAGCACGAAGCCTGCGGCCAGCACCGCAGCGGGCTCGACGGCGGGTTCGACGGCGGGTTCGACGGCCAGCCCGTCGACTGGCTCAGCCGGAAACTCGACCAGCAAACCGGCCACCTTCACGCTGGCCTGGAGCGAGTACCCCTCGTGGAGCATCTTCGGTGTGGCCGATGAAGTCGGCTTGATCGATGGCAAAGAAGGGCAGATGGGGTCGATCGAGAAGAAATACAACGTCGATATCAAGTTGGTTTTGGCCAGCTACGACAGTTGCATTACCCTCTATGGCAACTCCCAAGCCGATGGTGTGTGCATCACCAATATCGACATTCTCGGAGCGGCCGGTTCCCGCAACTCCGTCGCGGTCCTACCGACCTCGACCAGCGCGGGGGCCGATGCGTGCATCGTCGCCGGGGTCAACTCCCTCGAAGAGCTCGCCGGGAAACCCACGCGGGGATTGGAAAAGAGCGTCTCGCAGTACTGCTTCGAACGCTGCTTGGAAAAACTCGGCAAGAACCCCGCCGACTACCCCTTCTCGCAGATGGATCCCGAGCAAGCCGCTCTGGCGTTCCAAGGCAAGAACGATGGGATCAACTCGATCATGGTTTGGAACCCGTTTGTTATGCAATCGATCCGTAGCCGATCGGATGCAAAAGTCCTCTTCAGCTCCGAGACCATTCCCGAAGAGATCATCGACATGGTCGTCGTCGGCAAAGACTCCCTTTCCAAACCCGGCGGAGAAGCTTTCGCCAAAGCCGTCGTCGAGACCTTCTACACCATGACCCAACGGATGGCCGATCCGAAAACCTCCGACGAAACACTCATCGGGATCGGGGCTCGCTTTGCCAAGCTTGAACTCGATGACATGAAAACGATCGTCCAACAGACAAAATTCTTCAGCGACCCCAACGATGCGAAGCGATTGTTTGCCGACGAACGGTTCCAAAAAGAAACGATGCCCTTGGTCAGCAAGTTCTGCGTCAAGTACGGGCTGACAACCACCCCAGTGGAGCTTTCCTTTGGAGATGCAAAGGGGCTCATGGACTTTAGCACCAAGTACATCTCGGGCTATGCCGAAAGCCAAACAAAATAGGCCCATTGGCCCCTCCAAACAGCCTCAAAAGACCCGAACCTAGAACCTCGGTAAACCGACTATGATTCGACGCGTCATTCCGACATGGCTCTTTTTTGCCCTAGCGATCGCCGGAGTGAGCGCCCTGCTTGTCAGCTACGAGTTCCTCTCGCAGCGGCAAACTCGTATCAACCCCAAGCAGACGACCATCCCTTCGTTTGAAAAACTCGGGGAAGGTGTCAAGCGAATGTTTGCTAAACAAGGAACCCAAGAGAATCCCAAGCCGCCGATGTTTTGGAACGACATGCGAGCCACTCTATGGAGGTTGTTTATCGGCATGGGGATCGGAGTTTTGGCTTCGGTACTCGTCGGCGTCCTGATGGGAGCCTACCGCTGGATCGAGGCTCCCTTGAGTCCCATCGTGATGTTTCTCTCAAAAATCCCCCCGACGGGGATGATGCCCATCTACTTCGCGATTGCGGGCACCGACCAACGCATGTTCACCTCCATGGTCGCCTTGGGAATCTTCTTTTCCATGACCCAATCGATCTACCAATCGGTCCGCGACAACGTCACCGACGAGGCCATCAATAAGGCTTATACACTTGGGGCTTCGGAATCCGAGGTGATTTTCGAGGTGATATGGAAGCAGATTTTGCCGAATGTCATCGATTGCATCCGGGCCCAAATCGGACCTGCGATGATCTTTTTGATCGCCGCAGAGATGGTCGTCAGCGATGCAGGCTTGGGGTATCAGATCCGCATGCAATCGCGAGTCTTGAATATGAACATCGTCTTTGTCTACCTGCTGGTTCTCGGGCTCATCGGCGTGGTGGCCGAGTATTCCCTGCTGTGGGTCCGCCGCCGATTGTGCCCGTGGTTCGAGGGAACCTAAGGCTTGTATTCCCTGGCAAACATTCTTTGGAGGTTCTTTTGAAAGCTACGATCGTCCTGCTCCCTGGAGATGGGATTGGACCTGAGGTCATCCGTTCGGCCCATCAGGTATTGGTACAAGTCGCCCAAAGACATGGGCACACGCTGGAGTTTCAGGAGCATACGATCGGAGGCATAGCAATCGATCAGTATGGGGATCCCCTTCCAGAGCAGACCACCGAAGCGTGCAAGCGATCCGATGCGGTGTTGCTCGGTGCCGTCGGTGGTCCAAAATGGGACGATCCGAACGCCAAAACAAGGCCCGAGGCCGGGTTGCTCAAAATCCGCAAAGAACTTGGACTCTTCGCCAATCTAAGGCCCATTGTCACGTTCCCCGAATTGCTCGATTCCTCGCCGCTTAAGCGATCGATCATCGAAGGCACCGACATCCTGTTCTTCCGCGAATTGACCGGTGGACTGTATTTCGGACCCTCGGGCTGCGAGACCCTCCCCGACGGCCAGCAGAGAGCTTACAGCACCGCAGTCTACACCACCCATGAAGTCGAGCGGATAGTCCGTATGGCCGCCGATGCGGCAAGGACACGCCGCAAGAAGCTCACCATGGTCGACAAAGCCAATGTCTTGGAAGCGTCCCGATTGTGGCGTCGCGTCAGTGGCAAAATCATGCAGGAACAGTACCCAGACTTGGACTACGAAGTCGTCTTGGTCGATTCGATGGCCATGCATCTGCTCAGCCGACCGACCTCATTCGATGTCGTCGTGACGAGCAACATGTTCGGCGATATTCTGACCGATGAAGCCTCGATGCTACCAGGATCGCTTGGAATGCTCCCTAGCGCTTCGATCGGCAGTTCAGGTCCGGGTTTGTATGAACCGATCCACGGCTCAGCACCCGACATCGCGGGCAAGGGGATCGCCAATCCACTCGCGACAATCCTGGCAGCAGCCATGCTCTGCCGTCACTCGCTCGGGTTGCATGCCGAGGCCGATGAAATCGAACAGGCGGTTCGCAAGGTGTTGGCCCAAGGCCACCGAACAGCGGACTTAGTCCCCCGTGGCCAACCTTCGATCGGGACCGAAACGATGACTCAGAAAGTGCTTGAGAACCTATAAGGTCCAATCCCCGTGCCAACGATGGACGAGTCGAATCCAAAACCCAAGCTCTGCTCGTTCTGCTCTCTGGTGTGCGAATTACCGGATCTGGACGATCGCTCCGCTGGACCTGAGCCCTGGTGCATCAAGCGATCAGGCCTGGGGAAGCTCGTCCCGCTGCGACTCGCAAGCATGGCCAGCGCCCACCGCTCCGCAGTCACTTCAGACGCACAAGAGTCCTATTTTGAGTCCTCATTGCGAATCGCAAGCCAGCAGCTTCGACGCGCAAGCTCGATTTTGGTGACTGGCCGGATCCACTGCGTCGAATCAGCCCGGGGATCCATCGAGCTAGCGCGGCGGTTCGACGCCGCAATCGATCCTTGGGATAGCGACACGGCCTCGGATGCGATCTCGGCGATGCAGCGAGGGGGGGGATATGGTGTCTCGTTGGGAGAAGCGCGAGATCGCGCCGAACTGTGGGTCGTCGTCGGCCAGGATTCCTTGCTCGAACAAACACCCAGGCTTCCAATTGCGATGCACCGAGGCGAATCGGTTCCGTTGCTGCTTCTGGGGCGCTGGAGCGATGCGAGCATTGAAAACTTTAGAGAAGCTGGATTCGATGTGGTCTGCATCGAATGCGAATTGGAGGATCTGCCCAAGAGGCTCGGGCAATGGACGCGAGTCGGCCAGACGCACTCCGAGAGCCAAGTCGGACAGTGGCTCTTGGGGGCTAAGTACACCGTGTTCCTTTATGCTCCATCGGCACTGGATGTCGAGGGTCGGGACCTATGGATCGAAGCGCTCGATCGATGGGTGCTCCAACGCAACGAAACCACTCGAGCCGTGACCCTGTCTTGGGGGACATTGCAATCTTCGTTCCATCAAACCTGCACTTGGCTGACGGGTTTTCCTGGCAGGATACAGTTTCGTGAGGGCATACCCCAGTACGATCCGCATGGGTATCGAGCCAAGGACTGGGTGGATCGGCAAACGGCCAGCGCGCAAGCCAAGTCGAGATCGTTGCTCGTCTGGGTCGACGATTCGCTCGAGGAGCTGCCCGGCGAATTGCTTGAACTCGATCTTCCCAAATTGATCATCGGTCCGAATCCGGGCTCCTCGAACCATCAGGCGGATCGATGGTTGCCTGCGGGGATCGTCGGAGTGACCCATACGGTCAACATGTTTCGGGGCGATCAGACGATCCTTGCAAACGTGCATAGCGATTGCCCACCGGGCTCTCAGATGCCTTCGCAATGGCTCAAGAGGTTCCTCTCATGAGGGTAACGCGTCTAAAGAACGTTCGGATCGTCGACGGGATCCACGCTTCTTCCAAGCCCACCGATTTGTACCTAGTCGGCCCGTCGCTTGCCAGACAGCTCCCCCCCGAGACCCGCATCGATGCGACCTATGATCTGGAGGATCATATCGCGATGGCAGGTGGAATCGATATCCATACACACATCGGGGGGGGCAAGGTGAACTTGGCCCGCTTGATGTGGCCCGAGAGGTCGACCAAAGAAGCCGATGAAAAGCCCTGGCTCCGTCCCTTGAGCGCTCCGGTCCCTGGAACTTGGGAGACCGGCCAACGCTACTTGCAGATGGGCTACACAACCTGCTTTGAGCCGGCGATGTTGCCGGCCAACGCAAGGCAATCGCACATGGAGATGCGCGATACGCCTTGGTTGGATACAGGCGGATACGTCGTCTTGGGCAACGATCGAATGCTCTTGAACATGATCGCATTGGGAGCCGGCCAAGAGGCCATCAACGACTACGTCGCTTGGATGGTCGCATCAAGCGCAGCGATGGCGATCAAGGTGGTCAATGCAGGTGGAATCGACGCGTTCAAGTTCAATCAGAGGCAGTTGAATGTCGATGAGGTCCATCCGGCCTTGCCGGTAAGACCTCGGGACATCCTATGGTCGCTTTCTACAGCCGCAGAGGAACTCGGGTTGGCCCATCCACTGCACGTCCACTGCAGCAACTTGGGCACACCTGGAAACATTACCTCGACCCTCGCGACACTCGATGCGGTCGAGGGACGCCGGATCCACCTGACCCATGCCCAGTACCATTGCTACGGAAGCGATGGTCCCCATGGATTCAGTTCCGAAGCATCGAAACTCGCCGATCGGGTGAATCGGACCAACCATATCTCGATCGACGTCGGACAGATCCTCTTCGGTCAGACGATCACCCTTTCGGCAGACACCATGCATCAATTCGCGAATCGAAAGTTCGCCAGTCCTCGCAAGGTGATTTTTCAGGACCTGGAATGCCAAGCCGGCTGTGGCTTGCTCCCCTTTCGATACAAGGAAAGCCAGTTTGTCCATGGACTCCAATGGTCGATCGGCTTGGAATTGTTCCTCCGAATCCAGGATCCAACGCGGGTTTTTCTGACCACCGACCATCCCAACGGAGGTCCGTTCACGGGCTATCCCCACTTGATTCGCTTGCTGATGGATTACGATTTCCGCATGTCGATCTTCGATCGATTGCATCCGGATGTTCGGTCCGTTTCAACCTTGCCGAGTCTCAAGCGGGAGTACCGGCTCGATGAGATCGCCTCGATCACGAGGCTCGGACCGGCTCGGGCCCTGGGTCTGCAAAACCGAGGCAACTTGAACCCAGGTTCGATCGCCGATGTGGCGATCTACCGAAACGACGACAATCCAGAGAAGATGTTTTCAAGTCCAACGATGGTTTTTCGGGGCGGGGAGATGGTCCTGCGCGACGGGCTGATCCTAAGAGATTGCCAAAAAACGGTGCTCATCAGCGACTTTCAAACCCGTCAGGACGCATTGCGCTGGGGAGCACGGCCTGAGCACTCGGCGCGTTGGCAGAAGCTCTATGGATATTCCCCTTGGCTCACGGCTCTGAGAACCGATGAATTCGCTGAGGAAGGCTTGCAGATCGAACACGCCCATTGGCACCGGTGATTCAATTTCTAATTGTTGGTGTTTTGGGGTACACTAGACTCCCAGGCTTACCGTCTAGACCTTGGATCCTTACGACACGCATCGAATCGTTATGCAACAAGCCAACCTCCTTCGCGGGCAAGATCTCGGGCAAGATCGCAGTCAAGATCTCGGTGCGATCGATCCGCAGATGGCATGGTCGGCCTGGGAGCCAACCCCCGAAGAACCCTGGGACGCAAAACGTGTCAGGCACTTGATGCGCCGTGGAGGCTTTGGCGCAAAAGCCTCAGAGGTCAAGCAGTTGCTCGATGCAGGTCCGTCCAAGGCCATCGATGTTCTGATGGGCAAGCAGAGCCTTCAAGCCACCGAGGCTTTTGAGCAGGAGTCTGGGCAAATCGTATCGGCCGTCCGATCGGGCGGGAATATCCAGAGCATTGCCGCTTGGTGGCTCCATCGCATGCTCCATTCTCCGAGCCCCTTGGTCGAAAAGATGACCCTGTTTTGGCACGGCCACTTTGCGACCGGAGCAGACAAAGTCAACGATACCGAGCTGATGGTCGAACAAAACCGGATGCTTCGCGAACATGCCTTGGGCGATTACCGAAGCCTGGTCCAGGCGGTCTCCAAAGACCCAGCGATGCTCTTGTATTTGGACTCCGCAACAAATCGAAAGACGCACCCGAACGAGAACTATGCACGCGAGTTGATGGAACTCTTCTGCCTAGGGGAAGGCAACTACACCGAACAAGATGTCCAGCAGTTGGCCCGGTGCTTTACCGGTTGGGAAATCCGGCGAAAATCCTTCCGCTTTAACCCCTATCAACATGATTCAGGATTCAAGAAGCTATTTGACAACGACAAAATCGAATCGGGCGAAGAGGCCATCGAGGCGGTCGTGACCCATGGATCGATGCCGACGTTTATCGCCGGCAAACTGGTCCGTTTTTTTGTGTTCGACGAACCGGACTGTCCACCCGAGTTTCTTGCCCCTTTGGCCGACGAATTCCAAAAGGGCCAATTTGCGATCGAACCGCTCGTGCGAAAGATCCTCTCGAGCAAACTGCTGCTCTCGGATTGGAGTCGCGGTAAAAAGGTTCGTTCGCCCGTGGAGTTCATCGTCGAATCGATGCGATGTCTCCAGATGACCACCAATTTGGATCGATTGGCCAAAGGGCTCGACGGGGTCGGCCAAGCCTTGTTCAATCCGCCGAACGTCAAAGGCTGGGACGGAGGTCGCGCATGGATCAATTCATCCACACTGATAGGAAGATCGAATCTGGTTGTCGATCTGCTCAGGGAGCCTGCCACTCGCTTCGCTCGCGGTTCGCTCGACGCTTGGCTCAAGTCCGAAAAGGTCTCGAACCAGAGCCAATGGCTCGAGTGGCTCGAAAGTTCCCTTGTATCGATTCCCTTAAGCCCGTCAGATAGAGAGCTATTGCAAACCAGCGTTGCGAACTCCGATGGAGGCTTCGACCAATGGCGAAGGATGCTCGTGGCTCTTTCTCAGAATCCGAAATTTCATTTGTCGTGAGAATTTCATTTGTCCAAATAGGGCACAGTCCCGATCGATGAGCAATACGATGAAACGAAGAAGTTTTGGTCGACAGAGCCTAGGACTCTCGGCGGGTCTTGCGATCGGCTCGGTACAACCAGGCGGATGGTTGCAAGCTCTCGCAGGCCAACTACAAGATCACGAAGAGAATGCATCGGACTCCGAGCGCATTTTGGTGGTCATTCAGCTATCGGGCGGAAATGACGGACTCAATACCGTGATTCCTTATGGGGATGAAAACTATGCGAAAGCAAGACCCAAGCTTGCGATTCCTTCGAGCCAGCTTATCAAGCTCAACAATCTCTTAGGATTCCATCCGTCTCTAAAGTCCCTTGAGACAAGCTGGTCGGCGAACCGTTTCTCGATCGTTCAAGGGGTAGGGTATGCCAAACCCAACCGTTCCCATTTCGAATCGATGGATATCTGGCACACCTGCCATGAGAAAAAAGATCGAACTCAGTCGGGTTGGATAGGACGCTGGGTTTCTGGGGAATCGGATTCCGAATCGCCCGATTCGGCTGCGATCCACTTGGGGTCCGAACCTTTGCCATTGGCATGCCAGCAGCGCGGCGTCCAGATCCCATCGCTCGCATCGTTGGAGCAGATGCGGTTGAAGTCCAAGCTTCCGCAAGGGCCAGCCGAGTCGATGGACCAGGCCGGCAGTCTGCTCGACTTTGTATCGACGAGCACTCAGGCCGCGTTGCAAGTCAGCGAGCGGCTTGAGAAGATACTGGCCAAACCCGATACCTCAGGTGACTTTCCCAAAACGTTGCTGGGCGAAAAACTCCGAGCCGTCTCAAGGCTCATTCTCGCTGGCGTCAAGACACGGGTCTATTACGTCACACTCGATGGTTTCGATACCCACGCCAATCAACCCGACATCCATGCATCCCTTCTTAAGCAATGGTCCGAGGCTCTCTCTGCGTTTCTTTCGCGGCTCGAGCAATCCGGCCATCAGGACCGAGTCCTGGTAATGACCTTCAGCGAGTTCGGTCGCCGGGTGGCCGAGAACGCGAGCCAAGGGACCGACCATGGGGCCGCAGCGCCGCTTTTTTTGGCCGGCCCGCGACTCACAAAACTCGTCCAAGGGCTTCATCCAGAACTCGATGATCTGGACGATGGAGATCTGCGTTTCGGGATCGACTTTCGAGCCGTCTATGCCGCAGTCTTGGACGGATGGCTCCAGGCCGATAGCAGCAAGGCGCTCGAAGGCGACTTTCGATCCGCCGGGAGCGATTTGCGACTCTTTACTTAGTACCTAGGATTCATCGATGGATGAGGAATCAGCTCTGGCCTTTGCGCTCCGAGCGACGGCTTATCACGAAGCTGGCCATGCCGTCATGGCGATGTTCTTGGGCCGAGCAATTCAGAAGGTGACGATCGCCCCGGGGCAATCGCACTTGGGGACCCAACGCCTTGGTGCCTGCCATCTGCAAAAAGGAAAGCCCCGAGGATCCCACGACTACTGGGAGGACGAGATCATGATCTTCTTAGCCGGTATGGTCGCCGAATCCCAGATCACAGGCCGGTATTGCCATCAGGGTGCGGCTCAGGATTTACGGTTTGTACGCAGGATGCTTCAGAGCCGAAACGATGGCGAAAAGCAAATCGAAAGGCTCGAGAAACGATTGCTTTCCAAGACCGAACACCATTTGCTCGATGCCGAGCAATGGCGAGCCGTCGAATCGATTGCCGCGGAGTTGATCCGGACCGAGACGATCAGCGGTCGAGCAGCAAAACATCTCTACGAGCTAGCCCACCGAGATACCCCGCGATGAACGCCTCGCAAGCCCGACACATTGTGATCTCTGCGAATCCAAAATCCGGAGCCAAGAGCGGGCTTGAAAAAGCGCAACGCCTCAAGGAACTTCTGGACAACGAGGGTTGGCAGGTCGATTTGACGACCGACTTGGACCAAATGCAGCGGATCGTCGAGGGATCGGACTCGCGAGGCGAATTGAGAACCGTCATTTCCGCCGGGGGCGATGGGACCGCAACGGCGATCCTCAATCGTATTCCGAGCCGGGTACCTTTGACGATTTTCCCGCTGGGCTCCGAAAACCTCTTGGCTCAGGAACTCAAACTCCCCCGGGAGCCAAGCGGTGTTCTACCGATGGTCCAGCAGATGGCTACCCGGCAACTCGATTTGTTTCGAGCCAATGGAAGTTTGTTTTTGCTCATGGCCAGCGTCGGTTTCGATGCCCAGGTCGTTCGCATCGTCCATGAGTCGCGACGCTCGCATATCACGCGCTGGGCCTACCGCTTTGCGATCCTCAATGCGATCCAATCCTACCGTTGGCCAAGCCTGAGCATCGAGGGCAATCGAGAAGGACGCTGGGAGTCGCTCGGCACGTGCCATTGGCTCTTTGCTTTCAATGTCCCAAGGTACGCTGCGGGAATTCATATCATCGACGACGCGCTTGGCGATGATGGATTGCTCGACGTCGGAATGCTCACAGGGGGCAACGCCATCGTCGGCTTGTGGAACTACCTAAGGGTCGCACTCGGGACCCACCGCACGAGCCCTCGCTGGAGGGAGTGCCGAGTCTGTGCATTGCGCGTCGTCAGTTCGCAAGGGCAGGGGGGGTATCAACTCGATGGGGATTGGGGAGGCCTTCTGCCGCTGGAAATCGCCCACACGGGAACCAAAGCGACGCTGGTCGTTCCCGGTTGATAGTTCGCAAGAAACTATCTATTGCAATTCGCAGATCCTTCATTAGCGGTCGATAGATTAATGGTCGATAGATTAACGGTTGACCCGCGAGAAAGGCTCCGTGCTTAAGCGAACCGTTGGCAGGTAGTCTTGAGTCTCGTCTTTGATTTCCTCGACCGTCTCGTTGAATCGGTCGAAGTCCTTATCGCTGAATTGGATTTCGGTCGACGGGTCTTTGAATTCGATCCGGGACATCAATTCGAATGGAGACTTCGCAGTGCTCGACTTCGCTGCCCGTTGAAAGTACTCCACGATGAACGGAAAATAGGGCAGCTTGGTCGAACGACTGAGCGTCAAGCGAGCCTCGGTCGGCAGATTCGGTGACGGGCTACCGATGTCGCTGTTCATGTTATCGACCGGAGCGTTGCCAGCGATTCGCGTCGGCTCGGTCCTAAGTCGCCCGACGAGTTGCCAAACGTCTGCTCCGCCGATTTTGCCGCTGACAGCCTTATACCAGTTGTATCGGTGATAGAGCCCTCGGAGCAGTTCTGCTTGCCCCCCGACGGCCAAGAGCAAATGGACTTCAGGACGTGTGTCCGGGTACTGCATACTGCTGGGGATGCTTTGAAGCACTTGGTCGAGAATGATACGTTTGGGGGGTGAGTTGGGGCTCGATTTTGTCCACATCATCCGACCATCGGAGACTTGGAGCAGATCGAAAGCGGTTTCTCCGACAGCGACGCGTGCGGTGTACCGAAGTCGGCGCATCGGGGAGTTCGAGAGCGCCTCGGATTTAAGCTCGCCGATCAGCAGCGCGCGTTGGCCGTAGACATTTGTGGTTTGTTGGACACGGCAGTAAATCGATGGGCCCCAGACGGCTTGGCGAACGGCCGCGAGGACCAATTGGTTCGGATCGGTCGTCACCGGGGTGATTGCGTCGGACGAACCACTGGTCGAGCCACCCAAGGGACTGGGATTTGGAAGGCCGTTCGATGGATCGAGGGGTACTGGAGTTGGGGCGGATTGCTTTGGGGGCAATTGCGTTCCTGCAGCATCAGGGAAAGCAGCAGCAGGAAAGGGGAGGGCAGGGGAGGCCAAAAGTCGGTCGGAACGGTTCCAGAGGATCGCTGCGGCTAGAAGCAGTGCCAGCAGGAGGACCGGGGGTGATCCGGCCAGCTTGAAAATGCTAGCAAGTGAAAACCTGGTTTCCATGGTCGAGTCGTACCGATTTTATCAAAGAAAACGAAAGCGTAGTGCCGAACATAGATTCCAGACGCGCCTCGAATTCCGCTTTTGAGGCTCCTGACGGATCTGCAAGCCATAGCAATGTTGCGTGGGATTGTAGGTTTCAAGGAGGGTTCGCGTCCAGGTGGAAACAATCGGTCGTAACTGCCTAGCGCGAAGCTGGCTTGACCCAAGTCATTCCTAGGGGAATCGCATGAAAAAGATTAGGTTTTTAAGCGTGATAGCCGCGCTGGGTTTGGCTGCACCAAGCTTCGGGGGAGAACCCGCATTTCGACACAATATGCCGCCTGCTGCACGTCTGGCCGAACCTGGCCCGATGGTAGGTGGACCTGGTCCTGGTGTTTTGACACCTGAGACAATTCCGGTACCTGGGTACGGGGCAGGTGTACCGACCCCCACGACTCAGATTCTGTTCAATCAACCCCAGTCGATGAAGATTTCGTACGACGTTGTTGGTGATGGTTCCTTTACCAGCGATTGCTTGATCGTCCCAGGACGATTGGAATTCGCCCAGGGAGGCATCTACCGACTCAAACTCACGGATGTCTCCGGACGCGAAGGGGTCGAGCTGTACCCTACCGTTGAGGTCGGTCACTCGAATCCTCGCACGGCAGCCTATCTTGCTCACAACGCGATCTCGATTCAGTTTACCGAGGAAGACCTCGATCAAGCTTTGTCGGGGAACTTCGTGACCAAGGTCATTTACTTGCCAGACCCTGAGTTTCAGGGTGAGGTGATCTCGGGTATCGACACGTTGGTCAGCACACGACTCGAGCCAGGACTGGATCCGATCATCGAAGCCGACCGCCGAGGTTCTATTCTGGCGATTGTTCGCCTTGGTAACAAAGACATCGAGCTTACGGCTGCAGCCTACGCCAACGGCGGAGCGCCTGGCATGATGGGCCCCGGTGGCATGATGGGCCCCGGTGGCTTGTGCGGCCCAGACGGCCGTCCAATCGATCCGATGAGCGTTCCACCGAACATGGTCGCCGGCGTCACGGCTCCACAGTACGGGATGACTTACTCGGGCACTCCGATTGGGTTGCCTGGTCCTCCGCACATCCCATTCGGGCATCCAGCCGGATTGCAACAGCATGTGATGAAGAACAAGACCCACATGCACATTCCCGATCCTGTCGACAAGATGAAGATGACGGTTCGTCAGCAGCCTGGATATAGCTATCCGACGCCACCGAGCCACATCCGCATCCACGAGCAGAACATCCATCCTGGATATCCCTCGGGTCGGCCTGGATTCTACCATGCGAGTCGCCCGGTTCCATCGAACCAATACGGTGGGGCTCAAGGTCCTGGACCTGGCGGTGCTGGTGGAGTCGGTCCCAACGGCGAATACTGCCCACCTGGCAGCCCGCAAATGCGCTAATGACGATTCGCTAGCGACTCGTTAGCGAATCCTTGGATGAGAAATGATGAATAGTCCCGGGTCGTCTGGGACTATTTTTTTACCGATGCGAACCGATGCGAAGCGGTAGGATCCAGCATGTTCCGACACATTTCCTTCCCGACGATGGTACTAGGATGGGTCGCCCTGATCGTGATCTGTACCCTTGCGGTGCTCTTTAGCAATGTGGCGATGGGCCAGGCACCTTACGCTGCTGCCTCGTCGACTGCCAGATTGCCCAGCGGCTCGCGAGCCTTGATCGACGACGAGATGGTTCCCGGCGCGATCGGTTCGATCCAGTTGCAGCGCAAGCCGCAGTTGCGGGGAGCTTGGCAAGCCGTCGAGGTGCGAGGTCCCAAGGGCGTCCGGTTCAATTTGGCCGAGGCCGGTCAGTTCGCCCCAGATATTCCTACACCCGCGCGACTGGGTTTGCTCGTCGGAGCGGTCTATCGATTGCGACTCACCGGAATCGAAGGCGATCCGGATCTTGAGCTCTTCCCGACGATCGAGGTGATCGATAAGACCTGCCCACCTGCCGAGCGAGAACATCGCTTCCCAATTCCGATCGAGATCGACGAGAACGATATCATGGATGCGGCTCGCGGTGAGTTGGTCATGAGGGTGATCTACCTGGAAGACTCCGAAGTTGCAGAACCGGTCGATACGTCTGGAAAGCCCCAACGGGTTCTCGATATCCGTCCGACCCAAAACGCACTTCGTACGGCCGACCAACTCGGACGTCCTGTCGCGATCCTTCGGATGGGCTCTCGTGTTCCCAATGTCACCCAGGGGCAAGATTGGTTGGAGTTCCTCTACCACTGCCCGCCATGGACGACACTCAAGCCGATCCCGACCAAACAAATGCTCATCGATGAAGGCCGTTGGCCGATCATCGAGTACCCCAATGCTGCTCCCAATGCAGCCCCGAACGCTACCTCGGGTTCGATCAGCGATTCGAGGTAATCCTTCGCCGATAACGAACACGCGACACGGCCTAGCCCCTGATGATCCGCATAGCCCCGAATGATCTGCCCCGAATGATCTGCTCTGAATAAGGTCCGCTTCATGACACAACGGCCAAATGCATCGACACTCGGTATCATGCTCCTTCTGTGCGTCGGGGGAGCTCTCGGATGTGCTACGGGCACGTCGATGCTCAAGCCGAAGTTCTTCACTTCGGAAATCGAACAAGAGCGACGCTTACCCCGGGAAATGGGACAAGTTGCATCCGATCCGATGCTCGCATCAGCGACCAACACGGCGACCAACACAGCGAGTGAGTCTCGGGACGCTTCGGATTCCATCTCACGAGTCGATCCAGCATCCCACATACGACCGATTCGGCCATCGGCCGGGCGGCCTGGGAGTTACTCTGAGAGTTACTCGGTCGCTCGCACTCCATCGATGGTAGGCCCTCAGTTTATCGATCCATCGAGTCAAACGAACTACACCGAGGGTGCTTGTTGCGGCAATTCGCACGGACCCTACCGTCCGATGTTTCCAAACCGAATTGGGGGGCGATTGATGGCCTGCAAAGGGGGTTGTCAGGTACCTCATGAGGGACCTTGCCCCCAAGGCCCTTGCGGCCCGCAGTGCGAGGAACAAGCCCGCTGCATGGATCCCCAAGAATACATTTACGACGGTGGGGATCGCGATCCACCGGTCCGGCTCCGAGAGGATCTCTCTCAAGTGGGCTTGGACCCCGAGGACACCGTGATCCAGTACACGACCAAGACCGGTGTGACCGAAGTGCAAGCGGGTTGCCGAGTTGCGATCTATGCGCCGAGGTTCGGCAGTGTCCGGAAGCGAACTGGGGTGCTCGAGTCAGAACTTGCACTGCGACCTCAAACAGCCGACGTGCCTGCCGGTCCAGGGATGATCAAAGAGAAGTTGCCACCGATCCAGGTTTCGGCACCTTTGAAGGCCAACACCAAAGATACGGTGCGTGTGGTCGAAGCGTTCTTGGACCGCCAGCGTCCGATGCCTGCTGAGTTGGTCTTGCCCATGGGCGAAATCAGCGATGCGTTCAAGCCTTACGAGGACCTGGACATCATTCGAAATGGGAACATCAAGATCACCGACCCGGCCAAGCTGGCCATTGCCGCGGCTGCTGCTAGGATTTGGTCCAACATCGACGCGCTCGTGGTGTTGATCGACGGACAAGAAGCAGCCGTGATTGTCGATCAGAAGCAGGCTCGCGAGTTCACCTTGTACGAGTACAAGGGAGCTCGGGTACGGATCTGCAAGGTTGCATCCGAGCAGATCGCCAACCCTGGGGACATCGTCTCGTTTACGATACGCTACGACAACATCGGCGAGCAACCGGTCTCGAATTTGGTCGTGACCGATTCGTTGGCTCCGCGCCTCGAGTACATCGAGTCCTCGCAGCAGTCGAGCATCGAAGCCCGCTTCTCGACAAGCCCCAACGACGCCGGCTCCTCGGTCTTGCGATGGGAGATCGACAAGGAGCTCAAGCCAGGCGAGGGTGGATTCGTCCGCTTCGATGCCAAAGTCCGCTAGTCGATCCGCGTTGGAACACAACGCGTCTTATTCATGCGTAGATATATGTCGTACTGACCAAGGCGGGGGGGGAATCCCCCCGAATTGGTTATTACGACATTCTGCCGATCCGTCGGCAAAAGGAATCTACCGGTATGAAAATCGCTGCTTTTTGTATGCCCGTCTCAACCGTCTCCGTTTGGAAGACCATCCTTACTCTGTGTGCCATGTTGGCCTCGGGAGTGGTTTTCGAGGGACCGGCTCGAGCCACAGTCATCACACTTGATTTCGCTCAAAATCCGACGTTGCCTTCGGCCCAGGGGATGATTTTCTACACGGACTCGGGGCGGCCTGAAAGCGACTTCGCATCGATTCTCGATGGCAATCGCTTTAGGCTCGACTCCTACACAACTACGTCGCCTAATACGGACAGAACGGCTTATTACTACAAGGACAATGTTTTTGACCATAGGACGGACCTGGAAATGGAAGTCCGGATGAAGGTCATCGAATCGAGTCCATTCGGTTTTGGCGTTGCTGTATTCAACTCCAATGCAGCCTCCCACTTTATAGTCAACAAAACAGGGTATCAGATTTATCAGGTAACCAGTGGCAGTGGATACGACTTTTCAAGCGGATTCAACACGTTCAAATACAAAGGATTTGGGGCTACGAACACCTACGAGTTTTTTGTCAACGGAACCATGGTCGCTTCGGGAGCTCGTCCAGGAGGTTACGCCAACAGCAACCAATTCTATTTTGGCGATGGGACACCGACCGGGGGCAATGCGCGTGTGGAAGTCCAATACCTTCGCTACAGCAATGTGAATTTCTCGAGTGGAGGTGGCGAGGTTCCCGAACCGATCTCCCTGGCGACTTGGTCGCTTCTAGCTGGCATCGTCGGTTTGCGGAGAGCCAGAAAACGCCAACTCGGCTAACGCCTCAAGAAGATCGATTGGGGACAATCGATCTACACGAAAGCGATCATTTTTTACGTACCAAAATCGGGACACAAACCGCACTAGTTGCTACATTCAATCCGCCGACGAAAAGCCACCGTCGGCCGTATTTGATTTTTCCAGAATGCACACGGACATGTATGGTTTCCCCTGTTTTTCGGCGATTCCAACCCAGGAGCCCGGTGCATGCTGGCAAAACTCAAAACATATAGCTTGGTAGGAATCGATGCGGTTCCCGTCGATGTCGAGGTCGATCTCTCTGCGTCCGCTTTGCCCAAAACCGTACTTGTCGGTCTACCCGAACAAGCCGTCCGCGAGAGCACCCATCGCGTCGAACGAGCGCTGGTCAACGCCGGTTTCCTGCGCCCCCACGACCGGATCGTCATCAACCTAGCACCGGCGGAACTGCCCAAACAAGCAGCCAGCTTCGATTTGCCGATATCCCTCGGAATGCTCGTCGGCAGCAACCAAGTCCAATCGGATCGACTCAACGACTACGCAGTCGTCGGCGAACTGTCCCTCGAAGGCCATACGCGAGGCGTCAAAGGGGCCTTATCGATGGCCATCGCTGCGGCCAAACAAGACGGAATCAAAGGGCTTTTAGTCCCCTCCTCGAACGCGCAAGAAGCAGCCGTCGTCGAGGATATCGAAGTGATACCCGTGGCCAATCTTTGCGAGGCCGCAGCGTTCATGGCCGGCACCTTGGAAATCGATCCGGTCCCAAGCCGACTCGAGGAAATCTACCACAGCTACTCCCAGTACGACTTGGATTTCGTCGACGTCCGAGGCCAAGAGATGGCCAAACGCGCCTTGACGATCGCCGCTGCAGGCAACCATAACCTCTTGATGATCGGTCCTCCAGGCTCGGGCAAGACGATGTTGGCCAAGCGTCTTTCGTCGATCTTGCCGACGCTTTCTCCGAGCGAATCGATCGAGACGACCAGAATCTATTCGGCCCTAGGTCGCTTGCAAAGCGGTCAGCCGCTGATGGTCCAAAGGCCCTTTCGCTCGCCGCACCATACCATCAGCGACGCCGGACTCGTCGGGGGTGGCAGCCCCCCCTCGCCGGGCGAGGTCTCCATGGCCAACAACGGGGTACTTTTCCTAGACGAACTACCCGAGTTCAACCGCAAAACGCTCGAAGTGATGCGCCAACCGCTCGAAGACCGAGTGGTGACGATCTCGCGCGCCATGCGCAGCACGACTTTTCCTGCCAACTTCATGCTCGTCGCGGCGCTCAACCCGTGCCCATGCGGCTACCGAACCGATCCTCGACGGAGTTGCAATTGCAACCCCACTCAGGTCGAACGCTACATGAGTCGTATCTCAGGACCACTGCTCGATCGGGTCGATATCCATATCGAGGTCCCGGCTGTACCCTTCGATGAACTGGCTCACGGGTCCGCAGGCACCACCAGCGCGATGATGCGCGATCAAGTCACGGCCGCTCGCGCGCTCCAAAACCAACGCTTTACATCCTCGCGCACTCTGACCAACGCTCAAATGTCCAGCCGCGAACTCAGGCAGTATTGCCCACTCGGGAAAATCCAAACCCAACGCATGAGAACGGCTGTCTCCGAACTTGGACTCAGCGCCAGAGCTCACGATAAAGTCATCCGCGTGGCTCGCACCATCGCCGACATGGAGTCGGAACCCAAAATCGAACCGCAACACATCGAAGAAGCCATCCAGTACCGAATGCTCGACCGCGATGTGTTCAATTAGCACCAAACGCAAGGCAATCGAACACTGGTTCACTGGGTCCGTCCTTTACGAACAGGCGTGTTGAAAACAGCCCAACTTTTGGGATGAGCCGAGTTTCAGGCCTTTTTCACGGATACCGCAATGCCGACCTCTCCGATACAATACGGGAGATCACACAGAACGGTGTTCCTGAACGGCACAGGCCATGAAATCAATTGCATTTTGGAGGTTTCTGTAATTGCGTCAGAGTGGGAGGTGCATGCCATTCTCCATTAGTTTTGGTCTAATCGGTAAAGGAAGTAGCCTGTGCTAAAACAACCATCACTTTTCGAATTCACGCCCGATGTGGTCCTGCAAGCCGTAGAGAAGTTGTCTAAATCACCATCGGAGGATCGGGGGGCAGTTTTCACCAAAAGACCAATTGTTGACTTCATCCTGGATCTCGCTGGATATGTCACAACAGCCGAACTCCTTGGCCTGAGGATCTTGGAGCCATCGTTTGGAAACGGTGACTTCCTATTCCCAATCGTCGATCGGTTGCTCGGAACGATTCCTCTGGACACCAGGAAAGACCCGACCCTAGTTGCTCGGCTTGCTGCTTGTATTCGGGGAGTCGAACTTCATCAAGAAACTTTTGCCGATACCCAACGAAAGCTAATCGCAAAACTTATAGATAGTGGCTTCCGTAAAGCGGACAGCGAAGACCTTGCTCGTTCATGGTTACGAGCTGGTGATTTCCTTTTGACCGAGTTCGACGCGTCCTTTGATATGGTCGTAGGTAATCCTCCATATCTTCGCCTAGAGCGAATTCCCGAAGCTCTACTCTTAGAGTACCGGAAGCGTTTCAGCACCCTCTACGATAGGGCTGACCTGTATATTCCGTTCATCGAGCATTCCCTTAACCAAGTCTCAAGTGGTGGAAAACTTTGTTTCATTTGCGCTGATCGATGGATGAAAAACAGATACGGTGGACCGCTTCGGAAGATGGTTGCTGAATCGTTTAAGCTGACGGCATATGCGAGTATAACAGGTGTCAATGCCTTTCAGCAAGAGGTGACCGCTTACCCAGCAATAACGCTCATAGCTCGTGAAGCGTCAGGACCAACAAGAGTTGCGAGTATTAAAAGCATAGACACCATAACACTCGGGAAGTTGGCAAAGCAACTCACATCGAAGAGATTCACACAACCATCAGAAGACCTCCAGCAACTGGAGAATGTAACCAAAGGATCTGCCCCTTGGTTACTTGAGTCATCAACGAATCTTGATGTTGTCCGTAGACTTGAAGCCCTTTACCCAACCCTCGAGGAGGCTGGTTGTAAAGTTGGAATAGGTGTTGCAACTGGTGCGGACAAGGTTTACATAGGCCCTTATGACAGCCTGGATGTCGAAGAGGCTCGCAAGCTTCCTTTAGCGATGACTAAAGACATCGCCAGTGGAGTGGTTGACTGGAGAGGTTTTGGCGTTGTAAACCCGTACGAGGTTGATGGAACCCTCGCTTCGCTTGATGATTACCCTAGATTTAAAAAATATCTGTTGGAAAGAAAATCACAAATTACTGCGAGACATGTGGCAAAGAAAACGCCTATTAGTTGGTATCGTACAATCGACCGAATACATCCGGACCTTGCTCGCACGCCTAAGTTGCTCATCCCCGATATCAAAGGGGAAGCCAACGTCGTCTATGAATCGGGAACGCTTTACCCACATCACAACCTCTATTATATCACCGCCCAAGACTGGGATCTCCATGCGTTGAAGACGGTTTTGAGTTCGGGGATTGCAAGACTTTTTGTTGCAACTTACACAACGAAGATGCGGGGAGGTTACTTCCGATTTCAGGCTCAATACCTCCGAAGGATTCGACTACCTGAATGGAAATCCGTACCAGCGAAAACAAAACGACTACTCATCGAAACCTGTTCTATTGCAAATCCGGAAGCATGCAATGAAGCGGTAAGTGTCTTGTATGGAATCAGCAAGGAAGAAAGGAATCTACTTGGATGGCAATAGATTTAGCGGACTACGATCGCAAAGCCCGTGAATCAGTGATGGTGTTTTGGGGATACCGTGAGAAAGCACGGCAGAAGCAAGTTAAGGCCGGGACTGCCGACCAAGGTGAACGTGCAGGGGTAACCGCTGGCAAAAACATGGACGGGTTTCTTTCCTTGATCAAAGATCTCGTAGTTGCAAATGGTCTGGGGCATGCTGAAATCCATCAAAAGAAAGCACTGTTGACGCTTCCGGGGTTTTTCAGACCTACCAAGTTATGGGACATACTTGTTATTCATAAAGGCAAGTTGATTGCAGCGGTGGAACTAAAAAGTCAGGTTGGCCCATCATTTGGCAACAACTTCAATAACCGAACGGAAGAGGCGATCGGAACGGCTCATGATCTTTGGACAGCGTACAGAGAAAAAGCGTTCGGTGAGACCTCCCGCCCTTTCGTTGGTTGGCTTATGCTCGTGGAGGATGCTCCCGCTTCAAGGAGTCCTGTCAGGAGTAGTAGCCCACATTTTAAGGTGTTCCAGGAATTCCAAAGGGTCTCTTATCTGAAACGCTATGACATTCTTTGTCAAAAACTAGTTCGAGAACAACTATACACAACTGCCGCATTGATTACCTCGAAGAGGACGGCCGTGAATACTGGCGATTTTGCTTCAATGTCAGAAATGACTAGCCTTCGTACCTTCGTTGCGGCATTTGCTGGACATATCGCAACAGAGGCAGTTCAGTGAAAAGGACGTGACACTCGCAATAATGGAAGCCCATGTGGCTACCGAACCGATCCTCACCGAAGCAGCAATTGCAACCCCACTCAGGTCGAACGCTACATGAGTCGTATCTCAGGACCATTGCTCGATCGGCTGTCTCTGAACTTGGACTCAGCGCCAGAACTCACGACAAAGTCATCCGCGTGGCTCGCACCATCGCCGACATGGAGTCGGAGGCCAAAATCGAACCGCAACACATCGAAGAAGCCATCCAGTACCGAATGCTCGACCGCGATGTGTTCAATTAAACCTTACGCTTCACGCCTTACGCCTTAAGCCTTACACCTTGACGGTCCAAGTGTCGCCACTCGAAAGAAGCTTCTGCAAATCACCCCGACCTCGCTGCTCGACGGCTTGCTCAATCTGCCCACGGACGGCTTCCTCAAAAGTCCCATGCTCGACGTTCCTGAAGACCCCAATGGGTTCGGGGAACTGAGGGTGACGCATGCGAGACAACAAGTAGACGAGTGCCGGGTCGGCTTGCTCGTCATGGAACAACAAGTCCTCTTCTTTGACTTTGCCATCGGCCAAGTCGACAACTTCCAAGGAGAATCCTTTCAACCGGATTCCCTTGTCTTTGTCTTTGCCAAAGATCATCGGCTTGCCATGCTCGAGTTCGACCGTCGCGTCATCGCGAGTCGCTTTGTCTTGGGCATAACTAAACGCACCATCGTTGAAGACATTGCAGTTTTGATAGACCTCAACAAAGCTCGTGCCTCGATGCTCCGCGGCCCTTTTGAGAACGGTCGCCAAGTGCTTGATGTTGCTATCGACCGATCGCGCGATGAAGGTCGCTTCGGCTCCGATGGCAATGCTGATCGGATTCAGGGGATGGTCGACGACACCCATCGGTGTACTCTTGGTGATTTGACCCTCGACGCTCGTCGGTGAGTATTGGCCTTTGGTCAATCCGTAGATTCGGTTGTTGAAAAGAACGATGTTCAAGTCGACGTTGCGACGAAGCAGGTGGATGAAGTGATTGCCACCGATGCTCAAAGCGTCCCCGTCGCCGGTGATGACCCAGACGCTCAGTTCGGGTCGAGCCAACTTCAGTCCCGTTGCAACCGCAGGTGCGCGGCCATGGATCGAGTGGACTCCGTAGGTATTGACATAGTACGGGAAGCGGCTGCTGCAGCCGATACCGGAGATAAAGACAGTCTGTTCGGGTGGAATCCCGATTTCGGGTAAGACTTTCTTCATTTGGGCCAGGATCGAATAATCGCCGCAACCTGGGCACCATCGGATGTCCTGATCGCTTGCAAAGTCGTCTGCCTTGAGAACCTTGAGTGCTGTATTCATTTCGTTCTTGCTATTTTTAAATCGATGGATGTTTTTTGGGTTCGCACGCTGGAGTTACTTGGCGTGCTCGGAGATCTTTTCGACCAGTTCCGTAACGGTAAACGGTTTGCCTTTGATTTTGTTAAAGCCGATTGCATCGACGAGGTATCGGCTGCGAACAAGCATCCGCAGTTGACCCATGTTGAGCTCCGGTATAAGCACCTTCTTGTATCCCGCTAAGATTTCCCCAAGGTTGCTTGGGAACGGATTGAGATACCTCAGGTGAGCATGGGCGACGCTCATGCCGGCCGACTGGGCTTGCTGGACTGCGGTCAAGCATGCTCCATAAGTACCACCCCAACTCAGGACGAGCAGGTCACCCGAAGCGGGACCTTCAACGCTCTGTGGCGGGAGCAGCTTGGCGGCATTGGCCACTTTCTGAGCCCGGATGTGGACCATCTTTTGATGGTTTTCCGGATCGTAGCTGATGTTGCCCGTCCCGTCTTCCTTCTCGATACCACCGACGCGGTGCATCAGTTCGGGTGTGCCTGGTATCGCCCAAGGTCTTGCCAGCAATTCGTTCCGCAGATATGGCTTGAACGGACCGTCTGGGTTGTTGTTTTCCTGTGGATGAGACACGGGGATGGGTGCGAGTTTCGAGACGTCTGGGATTTTCCAAGGCTCGGCTCCGTTGGCGATGTAGCCGTCGGACAAAACGATCACCGGAAGCATCAACTGCGTGGCGAGCATCCAGGCCTCCTGGACAATTTCAAAGCAATCCCCTGGGCTGCGGGCTGCAAGGACCGGGAGCGGTGACTCGCCGTTTCGCCCAAACATGACCTGCAAGAGGTCGGCTTGCTCGGTCTTCGTCGGAAGACCCGTGCTTGGGCCACCCCGCTGCACGTCGATGACCAACAAGGGCAACTCGAGCATCAGGGCCAGACCCATCGCTTCGGCCTTGAGGGCAATACCCGGTCCGCTCGAGGTCGTCACTCCCATCTGCCCGCCGTACGAAGCACCGATCGCTGCGCACACGGCTGCGATTTCGTCCTCGGCTTGGAAGGTACAGACGCCAAAGTTCTTGTAGCGGGCCAATTCGTGGAGGATGTCGCTCGCCGGGGTGATGGGATACGATCCATAGAACAGCTCTTTTCCCGAACGTTGCGCAGCGGCCAAAAGCCCCCATGCCAACGCTTGGTTGCCCATGATGTTTCGGTAAGTCCCAGCCGTCAACTTAGCGGGCTGGACACTATACGAATGACCGAGCGCTTCGATCGTCTCACCATACGCCCAGCCGGCGCGAAGGGCCTTTTCGTTGGCAGCAGCGATGGTCGATTTGCCCGCCGAAAATTTACCGTGGATGAACCTTAGCGTCGCGTCCATATTCCGACCGTAGAGCCAATAAACAAGCCCCATCGCAAAAAAGTTCTTGCAGCGGTCGGCCTCCTTGGTGCTCAATCCGAATTCGCTCACCGCCTCTTTGGTCAGCCGGGTCATCGAGACCTTGATCAACCGATAGTTCTCCATCGAAGGATCTTCCAAAGGGCTCGTAGCAAGCTTCGCCAGTTTGAGGTCTTTGTCCTCAAAGCTGTCGTCGTTGACGATCAAAAGCCCCCCCTTGTTCAGATCCGCAAGGTTGGTCACCAATGCGGCTGGATTCATCGCCACTAGGGCATCGAGCGTGTCGCCCGGAGTGTGGACTTCGTGAGAGGCAAACTGAACCTGGAATCCCGAAACCCCAGCTCGGGTGCCACGCGGAGCGCGAATTTCAGCAGGGAAGTCCGGGAAAGTGGCCACGTCGTTACCCAATAGGGCCGAGGTGTTCGTCAGTTGCTGGCCCAGGAGTTGCATCCCGTCGCCGGAGTCTCCCACCAGACGGACGGTAATTCCGCTGACATGCTCGACAGGTTTTTCAATCGCAGAAGGTGCTTGGGTTGACATATTTCAATGGCTAATAGTGCGCGAGGCCACAAGATGGACAGTGCGGGTTGTATCGATTATTCAGGCGAAACGAGTGCAACTATTTTGGCAAAACAACCGAGGGTTGAGTATGGCAAATCGCCGCAAATCCGCCCTGGGTCTCCCAGGTTTCCTCAGTTTCCCAGGTTTCCTGGTCGGTGATGATAGATTTCTCGGAAAAACCGAACCGGTTCCTAGCCAGAGGCTCTTAGATCCGGCTTTTGTCGCTGTCGGCCCAACGATTCGTTCGCTTGCTTCCTTCGCTTGCTTGCTCGTTTTCGGACCTGCTACTTTTCTGACTGGCTTGCTACTTTTCCGACTGGCTTGCTACTTTTCCGACTGGGAGGTGACGACTCTCAGCAAGCTGTCTTGCTGACTTTGAAGCAATTGGCCGATAAGTTCCATCAAACGACCATAGAGCCACCAAGCTAAACCGATCAACAGGGGCATGCTTAACAGTGCGATCGGAATCCGTCCAAAGTCAGGTCGTACCCTTTGCAGGCCCCATTCGATAGCCCAAGGCATCGAACAGAGGCACAAAATCAAGGGCATCAGCGAACTCAAGGCCATGTTCAAGACCAAGGACTTCCAAGAAAAATCCTTGGCGCTCTGGAAGCCCTGAACCGGGACAGGGAAGGGGGCCAGGATTGCGATGACGTTCGAGAGTGCAAGGTACAGCGGGAGATACGCCAGAAATGCAGCCACCGACTCGACGACTCGAAGCCACGAGTACTTCCACAGAACATTGGTGAATATCAACAGGACCAACGCGATGACCGTGAGCATCGCGCCGAACATCCAATTCCTACCTTTTAAAATGTCGGATCTAGGGATCGACGAAAGCATCCAGAAGCGAAATCCCGATCGATCGAATCCGAAAATATTGCTCGCAAACGACGAACCTAAGTACGTGGAAAAAACGGTGATCGCAAACAGATAGAAGCCTTGGTATTGGGTTCCTTGCCAAACCGTCGGTTCGGGGCTGGCCTCAGACTCCACGACCGCCGATACCGGTGGTTCGGGTTGTGGGCTTAGGGTTGGCTTTTGCTGGAAAACAAGCAGCAGGAAAAATGGCTGCAGCATCGGTAACAGCATTGCAAGCTTCATCTGCGGGGAACGCCAGAAGAGAGTCCAGGTCATCGCGGCGATCGCACTGGCCGGCTGGCTAAGCCCCGGAAATGAACGTTCCATCCATGGTGCCGACCCGCTGGAAAGTCCTTGCGATTCTTGAACCTTGGTACCGCTTGGCTCGGATTTGCCTGTCGACTTTGCAGTCGACACACGATCGAAGCCATGCTGATAGTAGCGTTTGGTCATGCGGTAGTTGGCTCGCAACGACCAAGCCGCGACGAGCCACATGCATGGTATCCAGACCCAAGATAGCGAACCGAGCATCGAGCGCCCCGAGAGTGTGTCGGCCAGCCAAAAAAAAGGGCAAAATGCATCGAGAATCTGAATCCAAAAAAGCGTATTCCCCCCAACGCTCAATCGCCGGATAACGAAAGAGGACATCGAGAAGCCCAATCCAAGAACCATGAAGAATATTGGAATGGCCGTCATGAGCATCGACCGGGTTTTTGGGTTTTGTAACAGAACCTGGAGCTTGCCTTGCAAATGCGATGTCAACGCCGTAAGCATCAGCGCATAGGACAGCACCGGAACCAATTTCCATAGCCCGACGAAACCCTCTATCAGACAACCTCCGAAGACCAACCCTAAGCCGGACGCAAGAAAAAAAACGATCGGAAAGTTGATCCAGGTCAGTAGAAAGTTCAGCGCAAAGACACAGGCCGGCGAGATCGGCAAATGCATCAATTTCTCGAGCGACAACGAGTCTCCACGCGTCGCATCGTTGGCTAAACCGGCAAGCCAAAGGAATAGAAAACCGCCGCACAAAGCGTTCCAGGCACCCATGGCTGCATAGGTTTTTCCTTCGGCAATCGACTTAGCTAGTACGTATCCGCCACCGAAGAGCACTCCGAACCAAACCAAAACCGTAACGACCAGCAGGCCAAGAAAGATCGACTGGATCGACCGGCTAATGACCGAATCGCTCACCCATCGGTTCATCTTGCTCCGCCAGTAGGCTTGGACCAAAGCAGACCATTGTTCAAAATGATTGGCCTTTGGCAGAGGGTTCTTATGCAATCCAGGGAGACCGTTCGTGCCCAAGCCATCGGAACCGAAGGTTTGACTCATGAGCCTTGCTCCGAAGTCAACCAATCGAGCTTGGCCGACACTTCCTCGAGCACCTCTGCACCCGTCGCTTTAATGAAGGCCGTTTCGAGACGTCCTCCCGCGACGAGGTCTTCCAGTGAAGACTGAGCGACCAATTGCCCCGATACGATGATTCCCACGTGCGTACAAAGCCGTTCGACGACCTCGAGCACATGGGAGGTCAGAAAAACCGTGCCGCCGCTGGCGGTAAACTGCAAGAGCAACTCGCGAATCGTCCGCGAGGCGACCGCATCGACCCCCTCGAAAGGTTCGTCGAGAAAAAGCAACGAGGGTCGATGGATCAGCGCGGCGGCCAACGAAAGCTTCTTCCGCATTCCATGAGAAAAATCGTTCGATACCTTTTTCGAATCGTCCTCTAAATCCAACAAGTCGAGCATCTCGCGCGAACGCTGCCGGATCGTATCGCGATCTAAACCGTGAATCCTACCCACAAAGGTCAAATACTCCATCGCCGTAAGGTAGTCAAAGAGAGCTAGGTTCTCAGGAATCACCCCAATCGATCGCTTGACCTCCAGACTTTGTGTCTCGTCGAGCATGTTGCGTCCGAGAACCTCAATGCTGCCCGAGGAAGGCTGCAAGAGCCCCGTGAGCATCTTGATCGTGGTCGACTTGCCAGCTCCGTTGGGACCCAGAAAGCCATAGAAAGTTCCCGGCATAACCTCTATATGGACCTGGTCCACAGCGGTCTTGCCACCGAATTGCCGACTGAGTCTCTCGGTCCGGATCGCCGGTACCATAAAATGCACCTTTATCTTAGTGTCCTAGCCTTCAAAGCCATCCAAGGGCCAAGCATCAGCAAACATGATCGCGATGTTCGCAACTCAGCGGATCCAATTCTCCGATTGCTCTCGAATGATCTTGATCCAGTCGACGGCCGTATGCGGTAACGCATGCAGGTGAGAATAACCGAAATGCTCCATGATCGCTTCGTCATGATAGGCGACAACCGATAAGCCGGCCAGAAGCACATACGTTGTGACATTGGCAAGCCGCGATTCACCAAGGAACTTCAATGCCGTCCCAAACGAATGCTTGAACACATACTTACCCCTGCGGTACTCGACCGACCAGAGCTCATCGAGCAAGATATGCGACATAAACCCCACAAAGACCGCCAAGGTCTTGAATAGCCGCAAATGGACATTCTCCGATGCGGATACCAAAAACACGAAAAGGGCAGCGATGATCGCCGCAGGCAAACTATGCCACATCCCTCGATGGACCGTGTAGCGACGGAACAACTCGGCAATTCCGAACCTCAAGAAAAAGTAAATCGCGCCCGTGACGACCAACATCATCTCATGCGAAAGCCCCACGCGCTCAAGCCGATCGAGCATGAGCATCGGTACAAACGCTGCCGCAAAACCCACCGCCTCTCGCAACGGTATCCCCGAATCACTGTCCAAATCCGGAAGCATGCCGCTGACGGAACATAACCCACCGGCAATCAAGCAGCTCTCCCAAGGCATCCCCGATTGGTAGCCGCCAAGCCCCAGCAGAAGACCCGATAGGGTACTGACCGAAATGTGGGTTTTAAAATCTGCCATAGCGAACAACAAAGCAGGGTAGGGGAGCCAACGCGATTTGCAGCCCGATTTCTCGACGGGTATAAATACTACATCCGATACAAACGGATTAGCATTTCCAGAGCTTCCCTGCAAGAGAGCTCCAAACCCGAGAGCCGATTGGATGCCCCAAGTTGAGGTGTCTAGGATAATTTGCTAGCAAAATTTGCCCTTTTGTTGACCTGCGTCGAATTGCTAAGAGATTTACTGTTAAAGAATCCGATTTCAAATGCTCCCAAGCAACGGTCCTTCCGCAATGCAAACGTACGACATTCTCATGCTGATCATCCTAGCCTCGGCTGCGATCTTCGGCGCGATCAAAGGCTTCGCTTGGCAAATCGCTTCCCTGGCCTCGATCGTCGTAAGCTACTTCGTCGCCAATTACTTTCGCTACGATGTGGCTAAACACATCAATGCGCAACCACCATGGAACGTCTTTCTTGCCATGCTACTGCTGTTCTTCGGGACAAGCCTTGCGATCTGGCTTGTCTTTCGAATGGTCAGCTCCTCGATCGACAAAATTCGGCTCAAGGAGTTCGATCGGCAACTCGGTGCAGGATTCGGCCTAGTCAAAGGGGCTGCCATGTGCTGCGTAGTGACCATGTTCGCCATGACCCTTTTAGGCCCTAACCAAAAAACCGCCATCGCACGATCTCGAAGCGGTCAATACATCTCCCAAGCCCTCGCGCATGCAGGCTCGATCATGCCGCCTGAGGTCAAAGAAGTCATCGGACCTTATATCGCCAACGTCGAACGGGAGCTCGAACAAGGCCGTGCGCCCGAGGGATTTCCCGTCCCTGTCGAGTTCCAAGGAGCCAACGGCACCAACTTGGGCAATGACCTGATGCGCGGTATCGGACTTCAAGGTCCAAACGGCCAAAATGGAAATAACCAAGCCACCCCCGCAGGCGGAATTCTCGACAGATTTCTAGGAACCAATCCTCCAGCGACAGGCACTCCCGGTGGGCAACTGCCACCTCCAGGGGGCACCAACACTTGGTATGGCAACGATATCCTCCCCTCAGCACCTCTTCCCGGCACGCCCCAACCGATCCCCAATCAGCCTGCACCCAGCGTCCCGAGCGGCATCCCAGTTTTACCTCCGCTCCCCTTCTAAAAACAATCGAGCCTCGATTTCCAGCTATTCTCTAGCCACCTGTCGCACTAGCCACCTGTCGCCAGACGGTGGAAGCGTTACTCGCGCGGCCGCACCACCGCTTGGCAGCGGATGGCCACGACATGGCAAGGGAAAGCCCGCGCAACGATGGCCAAGAAAACAAAGCTTCTAGACAAACCGCTTGAACAAACTATTATCAGGCGATCAATTGGCATCTGCTTCATATGCCTGTCGAGCAAAATTCACCCTGCACCGCCTACTCCAGGAGTCCCTTCTGATGCTTACACGACTTAGCATGCGTTTTGGTCTGATCGCTCTGTGCACCCTAGTGTCGAGCCCCTGGAGTTATGGCGACGAGCGCGAGGAACTCAAACTACGGATTGTCGAGCTCAAGAAACATGCAGCTCAGTTGATGGAAGAAGGGCGCAAAGACAAGGCCGAAGGCTTGATCCGCGAGCAGCAGGAACTCATGGAGAAGCTCAATCGCATGGAATCCGAAGGCGCATCGAAAGGTACATCGAAAGGCCCATCGAAGGGTCACGGTCCAAGCCAAGAGCAGATGGAGAAATTCGCTAGGGCCATGCAGCAGGTTCAGCATCTGCGGATCGCTTCGGAGCATCTCAAACTAGCCGGCATGCATGACATGGCGATGGATCTAATGCGTCGTGCCGAGGACATCGAGCAAGATTTGAGGAACGCCAAAGAGAAGATGGCAGAGCAAATGCGTGCTCCCAAGGATCAGCCACAACGCGATCAGCCACAACGCGAGCGCCCCGAAGCACGCAGCAAGAGCGTCGAAGTCCAACTCGAACAACTTCGCAACGAAAACCGAGAACTCCGCATGATGGTCGAAAGAATCGCTCAAGAACTCCGCAAAGATCGCGATTGATTTTGTCGATTCTGGTTCCCCATCCGTAGCCACCTGTCGCCAAGCAGATTGTCGCGAAAGTGAGTTTTAACAGAAATACCAAGGGCAGCCGCCGCGTTTTTGGCCACATGTCCTCGATGGCGCTCGAGTTGGAAGCCAGATTTGGTTTGCCCGGTACCTACCACAGTCACTTCCATCGGTGACTGCCATCAGATGAGGGCTTTGACCCGTCTGTGAAATGGCGGCAATCGCTATGCACGGGTCGCAGACCCATGCTACGGTGGCGTAGTCGAATCAATGGGCGGACCCCTTGGGCCCTTCGTGACCTTGATCCACAAACGGGTCAAAGGCCATTTTGCAAGCGGGGATTCCCTGCGGGATGGCTTAGAAACCGAATTCGCGAAGCCATTCCTCGCGATCGCTCGCGGATAGCTTAGGGTTTTGCCTGGCGGCATCCAGTGCTTCCTCCGCTGGCTGCTTGTCGTTGAGCGTGCGATCCGTCAATAGCTCAATCGCGTTCATCCAGTCCTCGCTGTCTCGAATCGTGGCCCCCCGAGCCGTCCCTTTGCGTTGCACGCGATGATCGGACGAAAGCAGTACGAGCCGTTTCGGGTTGCTGTGAACTTGGAGGATCTCCTGAATGCACTCATCGGCGCTAAGGTAGTCGGAGGAAAACAAAAGGTGGATGGACCGCTGTTGATAGAATTTCGGCAGTCCTTTCGGGGCGACCTCCCCAGCATCGAAAACGATGCAGGTTTGATTCGCGGCGGGGCCAAGATGCTCGGCGAGCAATTCAATCAATCGATTCCGCCCAGTCTCGAGCGCCTTGGGCCGCATGTCTCCCGCTTGGGCGTATCCGATGGCATACATCAAGTTGTAGCCATCGATGAGAAGCTTGCAGCTTAGGACTTGTGGCGCGAACGGCTTGGATTCAGACCCCGAGGATCGCGACATCTATTTTGGACCTCTCGGACTTGCGAGACAAACTCGCCGTTGGCTGCATGTTAAACGTGCTTCACACACAGATTCTAAACCAAGCGGAACCCAACCTCATCGATCAAGGATCGAGGTTGGCATCAAATCGCAGCCGCAAGCGAGCTTGGTCTTGGAACTCTAAGCTCATATCCATGCGTTTGACAAGTCCGATGAGCAGCATCAACATGTCGAACTCCCGTTTGGCTTCGATGCGTGTTGTGCCTTTTTCGACCATGTTCCGCGCGATGATCGGATTGCTGTTGATCTGCAGCGCTTTCTGAATCGATGCTCCATCGGCCTCTAGCCGAGTCTGCACTTGTGCGGTCTGCGAACCGGCATCCAACGGGTTTTGCCCAAGGATCGATTTGGCACAATCGACCGAACTGCATAGCACCACCCTATCGTCGAGGAACGCCAAGGTGGGCTGGAAATTGAATTGGATCGGAAGTCCATCGGGATATTTGCGATCCTCTTCGACGATGAATTGCGAGGTGTAAATCGATGCGCCGTTTTGCTGAATCGTGTCTTGCTCCAATTGGGGCTGTCCTTCTTGAGCCCCTGCCACGTTGAGGAACCCGATGAAACTCTGGAAGGTTCTCTTCAGCTCCCGCTGCAGTTTTGCGGGATCTTTCAACCGTGCTACCATCCCGAAGCTAGGTAGTTGAATGGTGGGTTTCAATGCAGCTTGGTCGAAACTTCGCTCGGCTGCAAAAATTTGCAACTCTGGCTCAATCGCAGTGAGAATATCGCTTCCGAAATCCTTACCCGCGAAAATGGTCGTCAGTGTGTTGTCGGCCTGGGCCAATTGGTCGTTGACGTCCTGATTGAACAAATCGCCGGCTCGGAGCCACATTTGGGCTAAGTCTCGGTAGGTTGACAGTGTGGCAATCGCACCTGGGACCTTCGGCCAATTCGGTGCCCGCCCTTTGGCATCAGGCCCCACGTAATGCTGCCTTGCTTGGCCGTACCAAGTCGGATCGGAGGGACTTTGAACCTCTAGAGCGATGCCTTGCTCATCCATCGTCATCGATGCGTGCATCACCTGCGCGTTTGCAAGAACGCTCAGGACTCCTCCGAGGATCAACTCAGCACCGAAGTCGTTGGCTTGTCCACGGAACAGGTCGTTGTTTTTCATTTGCGCTCGGATACTTGCAAGATCGATCCATACTTCAACCATGGATCCTGTTGCTTGAAGTTTGCTGCTGGCTTCTCGATACCAGGGAGCTTGCGATAGCCCTTTGCGATTGTCGAGTTTGTGATCGACGACGGCTTTGGCGAAATCTCCTTGGTTGGTCATTAGGACCCAAGATCCAAGTTTCACAAAGATTCCGTTTTGGATTTTATAGGCTTGCACTCCGCGATATTCGGTCGATTGGATCGGGTCCGGATCGCCCTTGGACTTGGCGTCCTTGCGCAAATAATCGAGGGCTTTGTCGATGTAGTCATCGAGCCATTGCTCACTGCGTGTGTGCAGCATCAATGCCACGGCTTGGGTCTGCGAATCGATGGCCACGTACGCACCGCGGTCGCTTAGGTCCTTGGCTAGTTGATCGAGTTTGAGCCCTAGGGCGATTTCGGCGATGGTGATTCCACTGCGGACCTGTAGAGCTTGAGGACTGCGCCAGAGCTTTTTAAAACTCTCGGTTTCGATCCAACTTGTTCTCAAGGGGTGTTCGAGCCATTGCTCGACCGGAGCGATTTTCCCGAACAGCACGGTGGTTTCAGGGAGCCAATCGGCAATTTGGTTTTCCGAATCGGTTTGAACCGTAGGGCTAGTGCCTTTCGGTTCGTTATCCTGAGCGCAAAGAACCCCGGATAGGCTTCCGTTGAGTGTTGCTACAAGGATACTTGTCGGCAGGAACAACCACCACGCTAGGGACGCAAGCAGGTGGGTTTTGATCTTGAGATCGAAAGAAAGCATGAGAATACCGGACGGCAATCGAGAACTATTGCTGCGGTGCGGTATCGACAGGTTTGTTGGTCAGTTGCACCAAGGCTTCCCGCAATTCACGAACCTTCAGCGGCATCGGGATCAGGACATGTCGATCCGAAGTGTTTGCACCTCGAACGATGTGCTGTTGCTTTGGATCGACCAGCAGTATAGCCGGAATTTGCTTGGTGTGCTCTTCGGAGGCGAAGCGATTGAAGGCATCGAGGGCGTCATTGCCCAGGTTCGTCGCGCTGAGGATCAGGCAGTTCGCGGGGTTGGATTCGTCGGGTGAGAATTTCGCTAATGCTCGCTCTGGATCGCTGTAAACGAGCACCCGGTAGCCCCGTTTTTTGAGTTTCTCTCGGAGCAGATCCTGAAGCTCTGCTCGATTCTCAACGATCAAAACCGTCTTGCCTTGGCCTTCGAGAATATCCTCCGGTTCCAACACATCGGCCGGTACGACCGAGCCCCCCTTTGTCGGTGCGGTCTTGCCATCGGTTAGCCCGGGATTGTCGATTTCGCGCTGAAGTTTTTTAAGGGCCGCATCGACATCGGCAAGAACCTGTCCTGGGTTTTGGTACCGTTTCTCGGGACTAAACTCCATGGCTTTGTGGCAGATAGCATAAATGGTATCTGGAAGTCCTGGAGCAACATCGTGGAGCGATGGGATCTCGACAAATCGGGTGATGTTCAATCGCATCAGGCGGTCTCGAGTCTCGACCAGCGGAGCACGCCCCGAAACGATGTGATAAAACATGCAACCGACGAAGTAGATGTCGCTTCGATGGTCGCCTTTGCGTACCGCGGTGCCTCGTTCGAGGGCTGCATAGTCGATCGCCCGAGCGCTCGGGCAATCGGCGATCGCTTCGGGCGACGATGTGTCGGCCAATGCCGCCAATCCAAAGTCCACCAACTTGCAACGACCGCTGGAGTGGACAAGGACGTTCGAGAGTTTCAAGTCTCGGTGGGTGATCCCTTTTTGGAAGGCGAAATCCAAACCCGAGCAAATATCATGCATGATCTTCAGAGCATGGATAGCCTCGAACGTCCCTCGGATCTTGAGGATCTCTCGGAGTGTCTCACCCTCGACGAACTCCATGACTAGGTAAGGGGCACGCGGATCGTTGACGATATCGTAGATGGTAACGATGTTCGGATGACGCAGTTCCAAGCCCATGCGTCCCTCGCGCAGGAACTGCTCGATCTGGACGACCTGGTCGCGGTGCCTACGGCGCAAGACCTTGACCGCAACGACTTTACCCGTCTCGCGATGCACGGCCCGGAAAACTCGGGCAAACGTTCCGGCACCGATCATGTAAAGGACTTTGTAGGGTCCGTAGAAGTACCCGAGCCGCTCTCCGGTGAGCATCCGTTCCAACTGAAAGTTGGTGATGATTCCTTTGCGAAGCAGATGCGATTTGACCTCTTCGAGGGTGACCTGCTCTGTACGCAATTCCCCCCACAAGCGATCGATCTGAGCCGGCGTGGCGAGCTCAAGATCGATGCAGCGTTGGGTCAGGGATCTGGGCGTGAACTCCATGGATCGATCGGATCGTTGTAAGGGGGATGTCGGATTGCTTTTAGAGTAAGCAGAATCGATGCGGCGGGCAAACGCTAAGCACCACTGCGGCTGCAAATCCCCTGGAATATTTCGGTCTTGTCGGACTTCAAGCTCCCAGGAAGCTTAGGAGGCGTCCGGGCCGAATTCTTCATCGGAGAAATCGCTGGCTTGGCGTTGCAACTCGTCTCGTTCCCGACGGGTCGCTTCTAAATCAAATACCAGGTACTTCATATCCAATCGCAGTTGGCCGATCGATTCTTGGACCATCTGAAGGATTTTTCGTCGGCGATTGGTGCTTTCAAGAACCCGTTGAAACAGCGGTTGGAGAAGCAGTTTGGCCTCGGTCGAAAGTCCGTCGATCGCCTCTTGCATCTCGATGAGTTCCGCGGGTAGTTCCAGGGTAGGAAGTTCCGAAATAGTCGATTTCGTGTTCATTTCAATGCTTTCAATACTTTCCAACGGGAGAGGGCAAAATGCGTCTTGGGGCTCGTGGGCCGAAACGTGTGGGCCGAAACGTGTGGGCTTTAAACGGTGATGTTTGTAACGGGCAGGGGCAGCACTTAAAAAAAACTCAAGTTGTCCGGCGCGGCTGCCGAAGGCTGATCGTCGACGGTCTAGAATGCTTCGTAAACCCTTGCTAGTCAAGAATTTATACAATCGGACCAGCCGTTACATCCGGCACCATCGACACCCCTTGGCGAGGTCGAACGCTCGCCAGATTCGACTAGAGAATTTCCCCAAGTCTTGATAGAAGCGATAGTTGCGTCAACGGAATCCCCCCTGAGAGCCTGTGCGTATGCTTCTTGAGCCGGTCCATGATTTTTCTGTCACAAAGTTTCAGCCAAGTCCGATTAGTTCGGCTGGCTTGAGGTGGATCGTTCCGTGGACTTTTCCGATCCGGGCTGCCTTCCTGGTCCTTTGGATTCTCCAGGTGGCCGAGCCGATTTTTGCACAGCACCTCGATAGCTTCGACCAAGGTTCGGCTCGATTTAGTCTTTGGCGCGATGATGCTCGCACCGTGATGAGGACACCGGATCGCATCGAGCCGGGAGTCGAGACGATCGAGTTTACCCACGGTAACGGTTCCTTCGTTTACCTGATTACCCCTGTCGAACCGTGCGCGATCATCCCTGAGCTCAAGGCGGCGATACGCATTCGAAGCGCGCAGGCCGGCATTCGGATCGGAATGCGCGTGGTTTTCCCTCGCGCCAGGCACCCAGCGACGCATTCGGCTTTGACCGAAGTCGTTTTTGGATCCCCGCACGATGGAGCCGGACGCTGGTCGACCTCGGCGATCAGCGATGTGTGGAACCTCGTCGAGGATCGTCAGCGTTTTCTCAGACGCTTGTTCGGCCCGGATATCGATCTTCGCGAACCCTATGTCGATGCGATCCTTTTGAGTGTTTACGGATTTCCGGGCACTTCGAAAATCCAAGTCGACGAGTTGAGTATCGATGGGATGATCGCTCCGGGGACCCTCAGCGATGAAGATCCTGCAGGTCCTGCCGCGATTGCGATGGAACCGCCCGGCGAGCGGCTTCGGCGTATCCAACAGAGCGTACCTCGCTGGATCCAGCATCAAGGCGAGAGTCTTGCCTACCTCCAAACCCTGGGCTTCAACGGCGTGATTTCTCGCAACCCAAACGACCCGCTCGTAGCGCAGCAATCGATCGAATCGGGGATGGGAGTCATCGCACCACCTCCCTCGATCGTCCCGACCGAGGACCAGTCGGAGCGCTATGCGCATGTGAGCGCATGGCTGCTGGGTTTGGCATTGAATCAGAGTCAGATGGACTCGTCTTTGGAGCGCGTCGCGATGATGAGTCGCTATCCGAAGTCCCTATCGAGGCCCATGGTCGCAGAAGCCTGGGAGCTACACGGATCCTATAGCCAATTGAGCGACTGGCTCGCGGCTCCCATGCCGCTTGCTACCTCAGTGCGTTCGGCCAAAGAAGCTTCGACGATCCTCAAAACCGAATTGCGTCCAATCGCTGGCCGGAATGTTCCGATGACATCGCTTTGGACTCAACTCTCCAACGAGTGGCTCGCGCAGAGAGTCTTGGCCTCTGAGTCCCTGGGTCGATCTCCATGGCCAATTGCCGACCACGATCGGCTTCAAGCTCGCTTGCAATGGATACGAAGTGTGATGCAGGGTTCAAGGGGGTGGATTTTCCGATCTCCATTCTCATTGGACTCAGGCGACCAGACGGCATCGATCCGCGCAGAGTCCTATGCGAGCATCAATCAGGAAATCGAGCTCTTTATGCCTTGGATCCAAGCGGGCGAATCGGATTGGGCCAATGTGGCGGTCAATTCCTCGGAACATACCGCCGCGATCCTTCAGACCCCGTCGAGCCAATTGGTTTTTGTCATCGCATCGGGAGATTATGACCAGCTATGCAGTCCAGCCCCGGCCACTGAACGCATCGAGGTCACCATCCCCGTGACGGGCCAACCTCGCCAAATCTATCGCATCACACGTGGTGTGTTGGAACGGGTGCCAATGAAAAACGTCCCTGGGGCCATGGTCGTGACGATCGACCGTCCTGCGATCGTCGAGCAATTGGTGACCATGGTCGACAATGGACCGTGGAGTTACCTCCAAACTGCCTTGACCCGCTTGGGCCCTAGCCTTATCGAAAGTCGCATCGACACCGCAACGCAGTTGATCACTTTGGCCCAAATGACCTTGGTCTCCCGCCAGTTGCCCGCATCGGATGCGGGTTGGGAATCGATCCGCGAAGCCCAATCTGCCCAGCGAGCATCCCTTCAGTATTTAGCGAATTCCGAATTGGCTAAAGCCGCTGAGTATGCCGATACGGCGACTCTTTTGGCCCAGCGAACCCTGCGCAGCTCCTGGGAAGTGGCCAAGGAGCAGTTCCCCAGCGTCAACAGCAGCGCGTTGGTCGTCTCGCCCCTCTCGTTGCCTTTGCATTTCGAGCTCGATCGAGTCTTGCAAGGCCGTCGTTGGCAACCCGCACCTCTGGCAGGTACACCCTTTGTGGATCTCTCGGATTGGAAGCAATCTGGATGGACCAGCAACCACCGCTTGGTCGAGCAGATCGACAGTTCCATTCAGATCGCAAGCGGAGCAGGGCCCAGTGGCGAGCCTGCGATTGTCTTGCAAGCCTCGAGCAGGACCGGGCAACCGATCCCTAGCGGTTATGCTGGTACAAGCATGCGAGTGACGTCTCCGAAGGTTGCCTTGCCTGTCGGATCGCTCGTGCACATCGAAGCGTTGGTTCGGGTAGAATCGTCCCCTTCGGAGTCGCAAACGGGACTGTTGTTCAGCGACAACATGGGGGGCGAGGCATTAGGCCAGTTGGTATCCGCGTACGATTCGAGCCAAGCTTCCTGGCGACGCGTCAGTTTGTTTCGGATGATTACGCTCGAGGAAGGCTTGGAACTGTACCTAGAAACCCGAGGCACCGTTCGAGCGTCCGTCGCGAGCATCAGTTTGGAATGGATCATGCCCACGCAAAACCGGAACTTACCCATCAGCACGAGCACCGAGTCGACGCTTTTGGTACCGGGTGCTAGTTTACCGGGTGCAGAAGCATCGGGCCTAGACGGACCTTAGGGTGTCTTGCAATCGATGGCCGTAGTGTAAGCCTACCGTCGGGCTTGCCCGGCGGAGGCCTAACTTGCAGCTACATGCAGGTCATCGTTGGGAGCATAGTTGGCTCGACGTGCAATCGGGATAGATCCGAGTCGCTTCCAGGAAGCACTCTTTGGCGACGCTGGTCCTTTGCATGAACCAATAGCTTTGACCTAGCATGACGCAAGCTCGGTAGCAATCGCGATCGATCGAAAGGACCTGCCGGCAATCCTCGATCGCGCCTGCGAGTTGGGAGGTGCACATTCGGACCGATATCCTGAGCAACCAACTCTGCGGATGTTCTGCATGGGTCGCGACGAGTTTATCGACCATTCGATTGGCGGACGTCCAATGCGAATCGGCCATGGAGTCCTCGATTTGCTCGGCGAATTGGCGATGCCAGAGGCTTCGCACCCTGAGCAAAATCTGTTCTCTTGCCCGATCGGCTTCGAGCCGTATCGCCGCATCGGGATCTCTTAGCAAAGGACCTAAAAAACGGCATTCGGAGTGTTGACCGATCCAGCCCAGACCCCAAACAGCGGCGCGTCGGATTTGCGCATCGCGGGAGAAAATCAACCGCCGCAGCGTGCAAACCGAGTAGTCCTGTGCAATGGCGTTGGAAATGACCTTGGACTCATCGCGACAGCGATCATCGCGGCGCGCAGGCCCGCTCTGGTCGTTGTAAAATGAAATCAGGTTGGTCAGTCGCGTGTTCATACGATTGGGTCTGTTGACTGTCTTGAGTACGACTCCACAATAGTCAACTTGGAATCAATCTCAACGCCATTCGATGATTCTGCTTAAAGTAACCAAAGATCCAACGCTGCTCTTGACTTTCATCGACGCTCGAACTCCAACGGGCCCTCAATCCAGTTCCCAACTCCTTGCGGTTGACTTCCTTTATGCATCCTGACAAGCATCAAGCACTTTGGCAACGAACACTTTGGCAACGAACACTTTGGTTCCTTGGCCTCTTGGTTTGTTTGTTTCCCCAAGAGCCTGTGCAGGCTCAGTTGGTCCATCCGTTCCGTACTCCCCAAGCCATAGGATTGACGAGTCAACTCCGGGCTGAGTCCGGATTTGCTGGTAGCAAGTTGCAGTTGCCTTTATCGGATTGGGTCCAAACCACACTTGTCCGGGATCAAATCCCCGTTTGGCTCGATCGCCGCATACCGAAGGATCATGGATTGAGCATCGAGATCCCCAAGGGGCAGAGCAACAAAGAAGTCCTCGAAAGGGTTGCCAACGAGCTCGATGCGCAAATCGCGATGGTGGATCGGTATATCGCGATCGTCCCGAAGGGTAAAGCACCTGCGATCGAGTGGGCTTACTGGAATTTGGTCAGCGAGCCGAGCGATCCGAGATTGCGCATCGCTCAAAAGGAACGCTTCGAGTGGTCCGATGGAAGCGACACGCGAGGCATTTGGAAGTCGTTTCTCGAGCGGTATCGGCTCGGCCCAATCGCCGATTCCCAGGGGCTCGCTGCGACCATCGACCGGTGGCCAGCAGGACGGCTCGAGTCGACGAATATCGCCGCTATGGCAACGCTTCTGCTCTCGGGCTTCGACCAACGCATCGACTGGCCAACGGCTCAACCTCCGAGTCTGCGGCCGCTCTTGGAGGGCCGTCCCGTGCGTTTTCGCTATACATCGGAGATCCCGAAGGTCGGCAAAGTCGCTTGGCAGGCTTGGCGCTCTCGTTGGCCTCAGGCGACCGTCGAGCAGGTCGAATCGGTCGCGTCGGCTCCACCTCAAAACCCCGCGTGGGATATTCTCGCACCGGTCGCAGCGCATGGTGAGCTCGTCGAGCCCTTAGCCCCTGCGGCAAAGCCTAAAGCGGTCGCTTCTGGAGTTCAGGCCAAGCGCTATACCGGTCGATACCGAGGTGAGATATTGAAGATCCTAACGAATCTAAGCCAGCAGCTTTCGCTCGAACTTCTGGCCAACGAGCTCTCGACCGAGCGTTCAAGGCGTGAGGTCGATGTGAGCTTTAGCGAAGTTTCGCTCGAGGAGTTATTGGCTAAGCTTGGTCAAGCATCCGGATTGACGATCTCGGTCGAGGGCCCTGCGATGAAGGTCCGAGCATCCGACCCGTAAAGGGACTGGGTATCGCGATTGGATTAGAACTACTGTGCCATGAGTGCGTAACCCACCGGCTCGAGCCCCAGCGCGGGCTCCTGGCAGGCTTGGTTAAGTCCCTCGCCGTCGGCATTTGAAGTTGCGCTATTCGCATGTTTCGAATTTTCAATCTATGTGTTCCCTGGTTTTTCGTACTTGCACTCCGCGTTAGCAGTACTCGGACTCGAAGAAACGGCATCGAGTACGAGTACCATTTCATTGAGTAGCAACGGTCTTTAGTTTAGGAGAGAATTTGTTCAGAAAAGATTTTGAACAACCGCAACGGCTAAGTGCGCACACGAACCATACTCCTGAGGGGCTCTGCCCCGAACCCCAGGGATTTTTTAGGCATAGGCTCGGAAAATCATCTTTTCATTACGGGCAAAAACATTCCAATCATAGCGCAAGGTAAAACAGACGAAAGCTCTGTGGGGACATAACCTTCTGAGGGCTAACCCTGCCGATGGGAAGTCATCGCCAGCGTGTTAGCCTAGCGCTAGCACGCTCATTTTTTCTCCCAAACCTGATTGGTTTTTGCGTCGGCAACCATACTGCGAGCAAACTGGTTTACACACCTGGCGTTGACCACAGAACGCAAGATCCCATGGCTACCGAGCTGGGCGCACAGAAGCGATTCGTAACCGCAACTGGCCTCCATCACAAACATGTACTGGGACTTGCCTTCGATTCGCACACAAAGAGCTTTGACAGCGTCGGCATCATTCTTAATCCGTTCCGGCCTTCCGGTGTCCGGGAAAAACAGATCCAGGTGCTTGCTAGCAACGTCTACACCTGCATAAACCTTCGATTCCTGAATAATCATTTCATCCCTTCCTAGTAATATTCGAGCTGGCCTACAGGACGCTCCTGCAACGGTTCGGGTTCGAAAAGAGAACACATGCGAGCTAGCTACTCAACGGTCTTCAGAGCCGCGAATACACGTTCTACAGTGCGTTCAGAACATACAAAGTTCTGTGAAAGAGCTAAGCCGTACTATTCCTCTGAGGGCAGATATCGGAGATACTACGAGTACGAAATCTCTGGCACAAACCCGATATTCTTCACCCACAATATCTCCGGAGAAACACATTTGTTATACTATTTTCTTGGGGTTCTTTCTTGCACGGGGGATTCGATACTGTTATTTTAAATTGTTTGCGAGAGTATTAAGGCGTTGCACCGGAGCGGGCAGCGTCACGGTTTTCAAATGAAAAGTCGTACACTCTCGCTCGTGACCTTGATCGTTGGGCCCGCTGAACTGCGGGAGACGCGTCGTTTATCGAACAAGGAATTGTCATGCACGAAACGAAAAATGAGCAAAGAGCCATTAATGCCTTTGCCGCACTCATTGCTGACATCACCCGAGCCCCTAATGCCGAAGCCGCGAGGCGACTGCGCTCGGTTATCGCTTACGCTCTTCGGGCGAGTCTCCGCACGAACCCAGACGGCGAGACACTTATCCCGGCCCTAACTCGCATCAACCACATCGTGCCTGAAAGCCTCCGGGAGAGCCTGATTGGGGATCTCGATGCGATTGAACCCGGCGACGTATTGAGCGAGGTGATTTCGGTTATCCGACGCGACGAGCGCGAAATGTTGCTCTCCGGTCGGCCCGTGGATCATCTGACGGCGCTCCTGCCCGCGGAACGGATCGGTCCGTTCGAAACACACGGCGGGATCGATATCTGGTTCGATGTATTCCTATCGGCGCGCCGGATGGAGGTCAGGGAAAAAGGGATGAGCGCTCCGGCCATGATCTTCACGCAGGCGCGTCCTCCGCGTGTCCGCCGTGCGACTACAACCATCGATATTGAACCAGGAACAGTCTGGATTCGAGGAAATCTCGTCGACGCCAGCCTTCGACAAGACGCCTATGTCGGCGTCAAAGTGGTGGGTGGGTCGTTGAGACTCAGTCAGCATGCCAACATCTTCGACAGCGTCATTGAAATCGACCCGCCACTCAAGGGCGTCATGCGACTCGACTTGGCGATGGACAGCGTAACTCCAGGGGCTGGGGTGTGCTCCTCAAATGCAAAGGTGGAACTGCCTGATTCCCTGACTTTCAATTTCGACGCACAGGTCTTGACGGTTGTCGGGACGGCCGGGAAAGCTGAAACCTGGGGCCAGAGATTCAATTTTGGACCATCCACGGGAGACTGGACGTTCATCGAGCATCTGTGGACCATCGTGCTGGGGCATGACGTTCAGCCTCAGCAATTCGACGCCGAGCCTATTGGCGACGACCTTGTGCAATTCCAGGGTAAAGGAGGCGTGAGTCGCGCTGGTTTGGGCCTTCCCGTGGTCGTCGCGACCAACCCCGCGATTCTCGGAGAGACCGCTGTCGCGGCCAGTTGGTGCCTTCAAATACAGAGTCTGAAGGCTCGTTGGTACAACCCAGATCCCCGCCCGCACGATCTGAGAGACGTCTGGGTCGGGATTTCTGCATTCGGCGCCACGATTCTCGCCGAAGGTATCGCTCCATTGACGCCTTACGTCACCCATAAGTACGATCTCTGGACCATTGCTGGGGGAACCAACAAGCGACTTCCCTGGCTCCAGACCTACAAAGAACCGTTATTCCTGTTCTATTGTTGCCATACGGTTGACGGTGAGATCTTCACGGTGCAGGGCCAGGCAGAGATTGCACTCGACCGGCCCGTGACGACGAACGGTCTTCCGATCCCTACTCCCACCACCCGAAGCACTTTGCACCTTAGCCGGTTCGGTGGCGTTACCACGGCGAGGTTGGCGGCATTGATCGACGATGCGAAATCCACTCACCAGTTCGCACTGCAAAATGCACTCGTTTGGACCACCGCGCCAACATTGATCTTTCTGGAGGGTAAGGTCGTTAATCCGCAGCAACTCGATTCTGGACGTGCCCAACTTCGGTTCGGGGTCTATGGATGGAGTCCCACGCTACCTGATCCGTACGTTTCTAATGGAATCGTCCGCCGTCCGAGGTTCTCGGCGGGCGTTCGTCAATCGCTGCTACAAAGTCTTATTGTATGGACAAGGCCTGAAAACGTAACAGTGTCCTTCGAAGGGAAGCTGGACACTTCTCCCTCCCTTGATGTGCGGCGCGCATCGCCGGAAAAACCGCGTTCGGCCAAAGACAGAGGCCCTGGGCCAGACATCGGCCTAACTCAGGTAGAACAGGAAACGCTCTCTTTTGACATGCGGGGACAGGCTGAGTGGACGAGAGCGCAGGCCGAGGAGCAGAAAACCCGCAGTACGCGCATCAAGACCGCGCGAAATGAGAACAAGAAAACTTTCGCTATCATCGACGGTTACATGCAGGAGCTGGTTGGGCTGCCGCCAAACCTGACGTTGCTTGACGTTTCAACCAACCAGGACCTGCTTGGTGTGGCAGTCGGCGGACGGACAGGTGAGGATGTTGCCACTGAGCCATCGTCCGGCAGTTTCCCCGTTTCCGACCTTTCGGTCTATTCCGAGGTCGGAGCTATGCGTGTGGTCATGCTCCCACAGACGCAGTGGGAACCGGTCCGAACGCTCGATTCAGACCAGGACATCATGACCATGGGGTGGTTCCCGACGCCGTTGGCCTCGGCAACGGACGGAGGCGCGACTCAGATCGGAGCGAGATCTCAAAAGTTGATGCCGGTTATCCCTGAGTTCGCGTTACAAGGGACCTTCAATGCCTTCATGGACGGAACACCCGTCGGCGTCAGGACAACCTTCCCGTTTGGTCTGGTAAGCGCAATTAGTCTGCAACCGAACGCCACACCGGATCGCAAAGCTGACCTGTATCAGCTCACACGTCCCATATTCCCTTTGGAAAAAGCGGCAGGCGGTTTCCAGCTAACGGCCAAAGCTGAAGGCGGACGACCCGACGAGGGCGGCATCTCACCCACATTTCAAGGGCTAATGCGCCAACTCCTGAATGGCGTTGATCTAGCCACGGGAGCGCCACTCGGGATTTCGGTGCTGGGCGAGACGCTTCAGCCTACGGGCAGTGTAGAGACCGTTTTCAACAATGACATGGCTACGCATCGACGCGTCCCCGTGACCCGGATCGATCTTTCCGGATACGGAGGGTCCAACTTCAGCGATTGGAACAATCCATTTGCGGCCTTTGCTGAGACAGCCAAAGTCCAGTTCCGGTTGATGACCGGACGCACTGCGCTGGAAGTCATCAAATTGAACAGCGTGCTTCATCCGTGGGGCATTCGCGTCACGCGTTCCGTCACGATCGAGCGCCGCCCGGGAGGAGGAGTGATTAGGCGCGATAGCGGCTGGCAGGCTTTCACACCAGGCATTTTTGATTACAGATACTTCGATACCGACGTCAATAATATTGTTGTCGCGCCATACAAATTCGATACAGGTGTTTTCCGGGGCTTTTTTAATGTGCGTACGATCCGTCCTGCACCGGGAAAAGTTTTCTCTTATGGCGTGTCCACACTCGTACCGTACTACTTCGATGCCGAAGTAGCGCTGGAAGGTCTTCAGGAACGGTCGGCTGCGATTGGCATCCTGGGCTATCTTCAGACCACGCCCCCCGGGGAGCCAGCCGGGGCTGACGCGCTTCAAGCGCTGATTGAGACGCAAGGTCCAATCGGAGGACCGATCGACGCCTGGATAAATTTCGGTGGCAGTGGCCTCCCGTTCCGGGCTCAGCGCGTCGAGGTGGGTCTTGCGATGAACGGCGGGAATCCTATGTTTGTCGCTACGGTCCGTGGTGTTCCCAGCCTGCCGACAACAGGAGCATGGTCCGTTGTTGTCCGGCCCGTTGCCAGTATACCCCAGAATGGCGGTGAGGCCGTCCCCGTGGCTGAAAATCGCGGCGTTCCCGTGATTCGTCGATACCCAGTTCAGTATTTTCCAGGCGACGATACGGTATTCAGCGAACCGCCGCTAGCTGGCGCACCAGGAGACTACCGATTCGCGGATGCGGCCGATCTGTTGACACCAGCAGCTCCGGCGAACGACTATGCGCTGCTACAGAGCACACCAACACACGCCTTTCTATTCCCGCGTCCATTCGTGCCTGCCGCCTCGGGGCCAAAGATCTTTAGCGGTTTCAAGCCTGCGCTGGCCGATGTTATCGCCCGCACCACATCTAAGGGTGCTTTCCCGCCTTCGGCCAATACCATCGAAATAAGCAGCCCGGTCCATTTCGACGTGACGCCGTCTGGCGTTTTGGCTCTCTCGGCGCCGGTGACGATCACGGGCCACACGACGCCCTTGCGGCTTGGCGGCTCCCGCGGCCACGGCACGGTGCTGTTCTACGACGGGGCCACAATGAACTTGTCGATCACACCCAGCAACTGGTCGGCCGAGTTCACCGGCCTTCGCATCTGGGCCGACATCGCCGGCATGGAGCGCCTGAGTGGCTCTGAGATGCGCATCACCGGCTCCACCAACCAGCGCTCGCAGATCGCCGAGATCCGCACGCTAATCCTTAACGAAATAGAGGAGATGCTCAACTTCATGCCCTTCGTTGGCGACCGCGGCATGCAGGGGCCACTCGACCTCGGAGGAACCAACGCAAAGCACGAGTTGAAGCTGAAGAATGGCTTTAAAGTGAAGATTCCGAAAGTCAAGTTGCCTCCGACTTCGCCCGTGTTGCTAAAACTCTATTTGACCCTAAATCAATCTCTCGGCTATGACCTTTCGACCGGCAAACTGAAGCTGGGATATGCGCTAGGTGCGGCCTTGGACGGCAAGATTTTGGTCGCCTCGGTTGGCGTCGTTTCCATCTTCGTGCAACTCGGACTTGAGGTCGAGTTCAGCATGGTGACGACTGGTGGCTCTGTGAAGGACGAGAAACTGACCTTAATTGCCTTTGCTGGCATTGGTGTGACGAGCGATAATATAGGTCCATTCGAAGCCTACGCCTTTCTAGCTGTCGGCTTTGCCATGGCGATCGAGTTTAGCCCGACCGTTAAGGGCAAGTACGGTGGAATCGTGCTGCTGGAGGCTGGGATCATCCTGATCCCGAAGGTTGTGGAAATCAAGGTGCGTGCCGAATTGCGTGGCCTGGTCTACAAAGACGGAAGCGACACCAAGTGCGACTTCATCGGCGCAGTCAAGGTACAGGTCGATCTCTTCCTGATTCTTTCGATCAGTGCTACCTATCAGGTCAGCGACACAGTGAAACTTGGATGATAACACGGAGACAGTATGGCCACCACACATAAACTCACCCTCGCTCCCTACCTACAGCGATGGGATCACACCGCACGCACTCTGAAAATCCGCCTGCTGGTGGTTCCCACAAATAACCCGCTGAAGCCATTGGTGCCCGTGCCTGTCGGGGTATCCGCCTTCGCCGACGCGAACCTCACCTTTTCGGTGCATATCTCGGATAGCGTGGACGTACTGCCGCAGCGCACCTTGGTGGACCAGGTGGTTGTGCTGCCCGATCTGGCTGCCGCGGCCGCTACGCTAAGCAGCCCCGATGCGCGCGCTATCTTCACCGCGATTCAGGACGCTCTTGATATCCCTGACTCACCCGCAGCCGATACCTTCGCGCCCCAGAGCCGCGACGCTACGAAGCAACTGCGCAAGTACCTGCCCAAGAGCTACCGCCAGTCCTTCGCCTTTGTGAAGCCGCGTACATCACTGGCGGTAATCGACGACTCTTACCGCTGCCTGATGAAATGTCCTCCTGCCCCGGTGAAACCCCCGCCTCCCATGGTCATTGGTTGGGGCGAAGCCATCGCATTCGCCCTGCGCCAGCCTCGCTTGGCCCAGGCCCTCGGCCTGATTTATGACCTGAGTGTGCCCCTCGACGCCGCGCCACGTCTGGAGCGGGGCGGCTGGCTCTGGGTAGAGCTTGAGGACGCCAGCGACTACGCCGCTCAGACTTCCACGCTCGGTTTCCTGCGCACATTCGCTACTCGGGTTCCGGCACTGCCTGCAGACGCGGGCCGCCCCGTCTTCTCGCCGGTTCTATTCCCAGTTTCCGACACGGCCAAAGTCGCCGCCAGCCTGGGCAACTTCGACAAGGTGTTTGTGGAAGCTTTGCGCTTCGACGACGGCTTCGCTAAGATCGTCCACGCACGCCAGCAATTCAGCACCGACCCGCTTGACGAGAGTGGCGACGGCGCGCCACTGGTGCGCGACGAGGGCGTCCAACTCGCCTGGGACGACGAGGATATCCTGGAAGGCCAGAACCGCGCGCTGGGTGCCCCGCCTGACGGCGAGGACCCTATACTCGCTCCTCGCGGGGTGCTAGGCTACCGCGTGGACGTGCGGGCTGATGGCGGCGTTTGGAATTCTCTTTCACTAGTCAATGCGCCCCTGAACATTGGGGTGGATCTAGGCGTGGCTGTAGAGGAGCGCTGGTCAGAGGTGATGCCGAACGAGCACAGCGACCAGATCTGGCTGCCAGCTTGGTTTCTGCGATGGCGGGGTGGCTCCCTGGTGACCGACACTCTGGACGAGCAGCGTCTGATGGAGGTACCGGCTACTCGGCCTGCCCTACTCGATCCCATAGGCGCAGACACCGTGGAACTTCGTTACGGACGGCGGTATGAGTTCCGCGTACGCCTTGCTGACACTACGGGTGGCGGCCCCGCGGTGGCGGGCGAACCGGTAACGTTGGGCGAGGCACCCGTGGCCGCGATCACGATGAAGCGTTTTCGGGCGCCAGGCGCTGTGCGGATAGACCTGCCGGTGTTGGAGCCTGATGGCTCGGCCCTCTCGCTGCGCGTAGAGCGGCCACGGCTAGGCTATCCCGAGGCCGTCTTCGCCGCAGGGGCGTCCGCCCGCGCCGCGCTTCTAGCTCGCATTGCCGCCAACGATTCTGGCCTTCCCGCTGATGCTGTGGCGCCCAGCATCCCCGACCCCGACACAGTCTACTTGGAGATTCGCGTGTTGGTGCGGGCTCTCACTTTCGATCCCGCAGCCGATGCCGATGGTTTTGTGGAGTGGTACACCACCACGCGACGTTTCCCTGACGATCCGACCCTCCCTTTGGACCTGACCTTGGACTGGCACGATGCCGCCGACTACGCGGAGATCAACGTGGTGCCACAGCTCGGTGCCGAAGGCACCATTGGCGGTGTGCTTCCCATGGTGACGGCCCGCGACCTCAGGCTGGAGCTCCTCCCCCTGGGTCGGAATGACCTAGCCTACTTCGGCAACCAAAGGGCGCGCAGGGGCCGCGTCGAGTTGGTCGATTTCCATGTGGTGGCGAGCGCAGCGGCAGAGGTCGATGTGCTACGCCCTCTGCCTGACGCGGACACATTGCGCTCAGTCTTCCTGCGGCCAGACCCTGTCGGCGCGCGTGCGCCTGTGCGGACCGTGGTCGCCCAGAACGAGCCGTCGCCGGCCTTGCTTGGTCGGCTCGCCTCCGCGCTCGACCTCGTCGCTGATGGCGCGATGTTGTTGGGTCCTGTTGGCGATCGCATGGCCTTTGGTTGCGCCGGGTTGACTTACCACGCTGCGCCGGATGCTTCGAGCATTGAGTTGACCGATCCGGCCGAGCTGGCAGGACAATGGATCAATGCCGTCCAGGTCGTGATCGATCGGGACTGGACGTGGCGTGGTGCTGGGTCCCCGACCCTGGTGGTGAACCGCACAGTCAGCTTGCCTGACGCGATGGGAGCCGTGAGCGAATCGGTCGATGTGGGCACCATTGAACTGATGAGTTCAACCAACATGCAAGCCACCAAGAGACCGAATCGTTCGTTTACTCGGATGGTGTTTCTCGATGCGATTCCGCCGCGGATGGGCCCGGATGGATTGCCGTACGAGATGGCTGTCACGTACAGGGTTCGCTTGCAGCTGGAAGGTGGCGAAGAGGTCGTAAAATCAGTCGAAACTCGCCTTCCGATTGTCACGCCACCAAAGCAGGTCCCAAAGGTGGTCGCTGCTGGGATTGCGCTCACGCCATACGGTCGCGGCGACCTTGAATACGCGTCCACAGACTCGAGGAAAAAGAGCCTGTGGCTCGAGTTCTCGGAGCCTTTGGCCGACGTGCGGGATGCTTGGTTCGTGAAGGCGTTGACCAGCACGCCCGATCCCATGTTGCTCCCGGGCATGGAGCCCATGGCCGACCCAGTCGTGGTCGAAGGCGTTCAGCTCGATGCTGAGCTGATTCGGGTGATTACCCCGGGGCAGGTCCAGGACCTAGCTGGGCTCTCGGCCATGCAACGACTCGAGCCCAGTGCTAGCAGCGATCGCCACTTCTTGCTGCCGCTGCCGCCGAACACGGACCCTGGATCGCCTGAACTCTTCTCTTTCTACACCTACGAAATCCGGGCCGGTCACGATCGCGGGCCAGTTTCCGATCCACTTTGGTCGACGGCCCAAGGGCGCTTCGGCGAATCGCTGGTGCTCGAAGGTGTCCAGCATCCGGCGCCGGAGTTGTCCTGTTCCGTCATTGCCCAGCCGGACGGCGGGATCCACGTCCGCGCGCCGTTCGCTTCCCCGTATCTCGGACTGCGCCGGGTGCTGCCGAATCCACCCAACACGGAGATCTGGGTCGTCCTATACGCCCGGGTCATGCAGGCCGACGCAAGCACTCGCCGCAACATCCAGATCGATCTCCGGCAATTGCAATTACCACGTAAGCCCCCCATGAAAACAACGCCTCAATTCGTGGAAGGAGAAATAAAGTGGTCGGGCACAGAAGTGGAATCCGCCCTTCACACGGCTGGACTTCCAGAGGGTACGCCAATCAGTGCGCTGGCTGTTGAACTGCTGCCCGAACCGAATGCCAGCTTCGACGATCCGCTGGGCGGCGATCTCGGACAAGTGCGTATCCTCAGGACATCGCCACTCGCACCCGTCGATCGCGACTGCTGCACATCGTAGTTTCGGATCAGGCTATGCTTTGCAGTTCGGCAAACCTCCCTGGCCGTGGGACATTCCGTTTTACTCGATATTTGCTCGAGGCGCTGGATTGATCGCTGCCTATAAACACCGAACAATGGCTATCGCGGTTCAGTTTGCTGAAAGGGGACAGCGGCCCAGCAGCAGGTTGCAGCAGACGGCGTGGTCTTGTTGGCTTTCTTGAGTTCGTAACTCATTTAACGGGTCCGGCTGCTGAGCGGGTAAAAACGTGCTCGACGATGGGTGGTGGAGCAGACTCCTAGTTGGATGAATCGATTTCGAGCAATTCTGGTACGATTGGACAAAAAACTGAGCAACAACATCGCAGGCTTACACCTTGCATGCGCTTACATTGCATTTAAACGTGCAGGGGTTTTCGGATAGGCTCTAAGCTAAATTCAACCAACGTTTACGCTACTTACGCTGAGCCAAAACACCTCGGAGAAAATTAGCCATGAAAGACCCAATACTTGATGAATTGCGCAAAACTCGCGAGCGATTGCTCGAAGAATCCGGGGGGACACTTGCTACGCTTGTCGCACGAGTTGAGCGAGACCAAGTCAAATCGGGTAGAGAACTGCGCGAAGCAAGACGAACAAAGCATTGCATCGAAGTTGCCGATCAGCCGATTCCTGATGGTGGCTCTACTCCGGCAACTCGCTGAATCCGGATCGTTCGCTTTGGGCGATTAGGAAGATCAGTATTTCTGCAGACCGTAGGGCTGTTTGGTTTCAACTCAGATGGCGACACTTCTGTGCCATGAGTGCGTCCAATTAGGCGTTAAAGGATCCCGAATTTTTCAAAAGCTCCAACGGCGGTCATGCCTCCTCGGATGGCGTCTCTGACTTTGTTTTCACCGTGAACTTTTGCGTGCGCCAATCGCAAGACCTCTAGCTCGACCTTGCGAGGAACGACGACCACCCCGTCGGAATCGGCAAAGACCAAATCACCTGGAGCGAAAACAACGCCATCGATTTCCACCGGCACGTCCGAATCGATCACGCGTTGGCGATGGAGGCTATCGTAGAGGCATCGGCCTTTGGCGAAGAGAGGAAACGCGGTGGTCTGGATTTTATCGACATCGCGAACCGCACCGTCGACGATCGCACCGATGCAGCCACGGTTTTTTGCTGCGGTTGTCAGCAGCTCGCCCCAGATACCCGATCGCATCGACCCACCGGCAGCAGCGATCAACACATCATCGGGCTGGCAATCGTCGACCGCCTTGAGTTCCAGCTCGTAAGGATTCGGATCGTTATGAAACATATCGGCCCAGAGGGTGGTTTTGCAGCGACCGACCAACAATCCGCTACCGGACTGCCTCGGGAGTGAAATCCGAGGAGATTGATGGTGCAATCCAACCTGATCGAGCGCATCGCAGACGACCGCACAGTAGAGCTCTTGGCGCATTTGGTCCAATGAAATCAGCATCCCTTAACCTCTAACCTCTCGGATTCAAAACTTCGCAACGGCACTGGTTCCATTTAGATGGAAGCAATTTGCCATACAATACTCGAAATGCAATCAGATTCCCACCTTACATTCTCGACGAGTCGCCTTATGCATCGCATCGGAATTTTAGCACTGCTTCACGAGTCGAATACATTCATCGAGTCTCCGACGACTCTCGAGCGGTTTGTCCAGGACGTTGCGGTTTTTGGGCAAGACATCCTCGAGAAGTTTCGCTCGAGCCATCACGAAATCGGAGGATTTATCCAAGGCTTAGGCGATGCGCAGATCGTTCCCATCGGGGCCTACCGAGCTACCCCGGCAGGGGCGATCACCCGCGAAACCTGGGAAACGATCGTCGAGGATTTGCTCGCAAGGACCGGGCAAGCCATGCCGCTCGATGGTCTGTTGGTCGCAGCCCATGGGGCGGCAGTTGCAGAACACGCTCGGGATGCCGATGGGGATTTTCTATCCCGGCTTCGGGAGCTTGTGGGTCCTGAAATTCCGATCGTCGCAACCCTCGATCCGCACGCGAACCTCTCGGCCAAGATGGTCGCAGCCTGCGATGCTTTGACGGCTTATCGAACCAACCCCCATTTGGATCAACATGCCCGAGGGCTCGAAGCTGCGCGCATGCTGCTCGGGATCCTCGACGGTTCGATACGACCAGCGATCCATGCGGAGTTCCTGCCCATGATCATCAACATCGAGCGTCAAAGTACAGATGAACCCCATCTGAAAACGATCTATGATCTTGCCGATGCCCAACTCAAAGACCCACGCGTCCTGAGCAACAGCATCCTCTTGGGGTTCCCTTATGCCGACGTGCAGGAGATGGGGTCGGCCATTGTCGTGATCACCGACGACGATCCGGCCTTGGCCCGGCGACTTGCCAAAGAGCTCTATGATGCGCTTTGGCAAGCTCGTGAGTCGATGGAAGGGGTGTTGATTTCGGTCGAGGAAGCGCTGGACCTTGTCGAGCAACATCCGGCAAAACGATTCTGCCTGCTCGACATGGGAGACAACGTCGGCGGGGGATCGGCCGCCGACGGCACGATCCTAGCACAAGCCCTTGCCGATCGCAGAATCGGTCCGAGTTTCGTCTGCATATACGATCCTCCGAGCGTCGAGCTTTGCCAACGCCAGGGAATCGGGCAATCGATCGAGCTTCGCCTAGGAGGAAAAACCGACGCGAAGCATGGCGAGCCTTGGAGTTGCAAGGCCACGATTGCAAGTTTCCACGAGGGGCGATTCACCGAGGACCGCCCCAGGCACGGAGGCATCAGCCAGTTCGATCAAGGAGCTACGGTGGTTCTCCAAGTCGGCGGATGTCCGATGACTGTTCTTTTGACCTCGCGGCGCATGGTGCCTTTCAGTTTGAACCAATTGAGCTCCTGCGGGATCGACCCGAAGTCCTTTCGCGTTTTGGTCGCCAAAGGAGTCCACGCTCCGCTGGCCGCCTACCGCGAGGTATGCGATGGATTCCTGCGGGTCAACACACCGGGTTCCACCTGCGCGGATCTCTTTGAGTTAGACTATCGCAATCGTCGCAAACCGCTTTACCCTCTGGAAAAAATGTCCTAGCGCAAGCCTTCGTGATTTGGTCACCACAAACCACTCTCTTTGAAATACGAAATCCTCACATGACCCACCCATGCCGGACCCTTTTGCGTTCCATTGTTTTGCCACGGATCATCGGCTCTGTTCTGCTCTTGGGTATGGGCTTTGGACTGGGATTGGGACCGGGACTGGGGATCGGCTCGGCCGAGGCGCAAGAGCCGATCAAGCATTCTTACTTGGTGATGGGAGCCAAAACGGCGATTCTAGGAGAGGACGGCAATACGACTTGGGAATACTCGGGGGGATCCCGAGACGGATTTGTACTTCCCAACGGCAATGTGCTATTGGCTTTTTCGAATCGTGTTGAGGAAGTAACGCCCGACAAACAGATTGTGTTTCGCTACCAACTCAGTTCAGAAAACAAAGAGATCGGGACTGCCGAGCGCCTTTACAACGGCAACACGCTCGTGACGGAATTGGGGCCCAAGCCCCGGCTCTTGGAGGTCGATCCTCAGGGTGCCATCGCGACGCAAATACCCTTGGAGCCAGAGACCGACAATGCCCACATGCAAACGCGTATGGCAAGGCAATTGCGCAGCGGAAATTACTTGGTCCCTCATCTCTTGGCCTTTGCGATCAAGGAATACACGCCTGAGGGGCGCGTCGTAGGGACATTGAGAACCGACTTGGAATCTTTGGGTGGGCGTCCGGCCGAGAACTGGCCATTTACGGCCATTCGACTCGACAATGGTCATACGGTCGTGTCGCTGACGCATGGCAACAAGGTCGTTGAAATGGACACCAACGGCCAAGTGGTTTGGAAGGTGACCAACGAGGACGTCGGCGGATTGTTCAAAGACCCTTGTGGTGCTCAGAGGCTAGCCAATGGGAATACCGTGGTCGGATCGCACGGAGCCAACACAGGGATCTCCATGGTGGAGCTTACCCGTGAGAACAAGATTGTGTGGACCAGCGATCATCCACTTGCAGCCGGGGTACACCATTTCCAGATCCTGACGACCAATGGAAAACGTGAACCTGGCAGACCTATGAGATAACTTCGAAGATGGCTTCGACCTCGACGGCCGAGCCGGTTGGGATTTGGGCGAAGCCCAGAGCGCTTCGGGCGTGGAAGCCGTCGGTATTTTTGCCGTAGATTTCGTGGAGCAGATCGCTGCAACCATTGATCACGAGGTGTTGTTCGTGGAATTCTAGGGTCGAGTTGACGCAACCCAGGAGTTTCAGTACACGAAGGCCGTTGAGGGATCCATGAAAGTTCCATACGGAGTTCAGGATTTTTTCCGCGCATTGCCGGGCGGCGATTTTCCCTTGATCGACACTGGTGCCGGCCCCGAGTTTGCCTTTGATATCGCTGACGTGTCCGGAAGTGATCAGGAGGTTTCCTGTGCGGACGACCATGGCCAGATAGCCTGGCTCTTGTTTGGAGAATTGGACGCCGAGGGATTCAGCTTTTTCTTGTGGGGTCATCGGGGATGTCCTGGCCGGGGAGGTACGACAAATAAGGGAATGATCGAATGCTCTTGAGTATATCATCCGTCGATGGACCCCGCAAAGTTGCGGTAGGTCATTGGCCTAGCTCTTGTGAGGACGTGGGAGGCCAGGAGGGAGTTTAAGGGGCAATTATTTTTTGCCTAATTTGCGTTTGCGGTCGAAGAATTCCGTCAGGATTCTGCCGCATTCGTCGGCCAGGACACCGCTGAGGGTTTCGCAGCGGTGGTTGAGTCGCGGGTCATTGAGCAGTTGAAACAGGGATACGACGGCACCGGCTTTGGGGTCGAGGGCGCCGTAGACGATGCGAGGAATTCGGCTTTGGAGGATTGCCCCTGCGCACATAGGGCAAGGTTCGAGTGTCACGAACATCGAGCACTCGAGCAATCGCCAGGAGTTCAGATGGGAGGCGGCTTGGGTGATGGCGATCATTTCGGCATGGGCCGTTGGATCTGCGAGTTGCTCGCGTTGGTTGAAGGCGCTTGCGATGATTTTGTTCTGGTGGACGATGATGGCACCGACAGGCACTTCGTCTTGCTCGGCAGCTTGTTGGGCCAGTTTAAGTGCCTGGCGCATCCAGTGTTCATCGCTAAGCGGTTCGAGTTCTTGGTCGAGAAGCCAGGAGTCGTCGTCGAATTCCATCGGATCGGGTTGGTTCATCGGGGTCGTTGTTTCCAAGCTTCCAGACGTGCAGCGCGGACGGCCTCGGAGTCGGTATTTAACGCGATTGAACTGGGGATAAAGCCCCAGAGGGCCGAATTGCGGACGGTCGGGAAATGCAATCGGTAGTCCATGCCCGCGATTTGCATGCAAGCAAGCAGGGCCGCATCGCGAAGTTCGACGGTAGCCATGGGGCGATCCGGTGCGCCGGGGATGGGTGGACGAGGGACTAGGCGAGGGACCATCATGCCCGGTGGATTGAGCGAGGAGATTTCTTCGCACACATCGGTGTTATCGAGCCATTTTTCGAGCAGCGGAAGGTCTTCGGCTTTTCCGAATTTGAAGAAGACCTGGAAGGCTCTGGCGATGTCTCGTGGCTCGATGGGGTCGACTGGCTCGTTCGGCTCGCGGGGGGCGTTAGGATCTTTGGTGGCTGGGTTTTTGTTCGAATCGTAGGACAGGAGCATGCGTTTGGCCAAGCTTCTGACGGGCGAGAGGTTGGCTTCGACCATGATTTGCAAGGCGGTGGTCTGTTCGTAGCTTCCGTCGATCGTTCCTGCCCATTGTTCCATCATCGTCTCGATGGGGCGTTTGGACTGCGGGTCGCGAAGGCATTGGTTGTAGGGGGCTCGCAGGAGGATCCGCAGGGCCATGGCGGCGATTTTGGAATCCTCGTCCCCTTGGGAGGCACATGCGCAGTAGAGCAGGGCAAGTCCATCGGATTTGTCCCCTTCGGTCCGTCGGATCTCCGAGTCTTGGATGCGGCTGAGGACTTTACGGCCCCGTTCGGTAGCGAGCTTGGGGTCCTCGAGCGCCTCTTCGACGAGTTCTGCGTGGCGTTCGTAGAGTTGCAGGAACAAGCGTTTCGAGCTGCGGCTCGGGCCGGCGACACGGGCGAAGCTCGACCAGCCGTGCAGTCCGTGGTCGTTGAGGATATCCGGGTCGCGCAGAAAACCGCTGACGATTTGCTGTTGTCGTTCGGCTTTGAGCTTAGCGACGACGCTCGAGAGTCGGACGGTGATTTCCGGATCTGTCGATCCTTTGAGGAGCTCTTGGAGGGGGTCCAATTGGTCGGTTGAAAGCTTGCTGAGTTTCCCGGAGGCACGATCGCGGACTTCGAAGCGGCTGTCGCCGAGTTCTTGGACCCATTGCCTCAGGGTGTTTCCATCAGGGTTGAGCCCTGGCTCGGGGTCTTGGCCCTGCACCCAGAGTGAGCTAACCCAGAGGCAGCTAACCCACAGGCAGCCGATCCAGACCGCAGAGCCGATCCACGAGGGGAGTCGGCCAGCCAGGGGTGTTCTTGGCACGGATGTTCTTTGCAAGGGGGCCGGAAGCATAGGGTTGGGTTGCTCGACAGGGGCAGACGATTTTGGGGTGGTGGGATTGATCATTTTATCCGAATTTTATCCTGCGGTCTTGCAAGAAGAAGAGACGGGAGGGGGGGTTCTTGGGTGTGGAGGGAAATCGAAAGGGGGGATTTCTGGAAAAAAGGGGCTCTGGGGCTGAACCTTTGTTTTTTTTCATTGTCTAAAAATGAGGTCGATGCAGAAACATCGACTGATTGAACTTTGGTTGTTTTTTTCGTTTTGATCAGCTACGATTCGACCGGCTCTACGATTTTTTGATCGTCCGAGAGCCGGTGGTGGCTCATCGGAGAGCAACCGACTTTTTTGTCCCATCTCATGCTGTGCCTAAAAGGTACAGGAGGATGTCATGCGTTTAATAACCAGTGCCAAACGATGGAATCACGTTTTTGCCAACCAGCAAAATACGGCGATCGTCAAAGCATGGAACGTCATGAAAACCCTCTTGTCCTATCTTGAGTCGCAGGAGGGAAGGATGGCGTTGATGAACAGGCCCTTGGGGTGTATGCGCCCCGCGTTGGTCCGTTCATCGGGAGCAAGTTCCGTCACGCTTAGGAGTCCGGTGGGTGAAGAACCAACCGGAACATGCAGACGGCAGGATCGCTTTGCGATCGGCTCTTGGTAATTGCGTCCCATCCTTTTGATTTCAAAAATTCGAATTTCCTGAGCATCCCAAACGGGGCTTGGATTCGAAAAAAATCCCTCAGTCACTTGGCACTCGATCTTTTCGCAGCCTTTTTCGCGCATCGGACGATCCGATCCGCATCATGGCGCTGTGAAATCCGATCGCTTCGGTTCGCAAAGAACACGAAGAATGTTTTGCATCATGGAACAAAAAACATGTCCGATTTCATTCGAATCGACTACAGCATCCTGAGCGTCACTGAATTGGTCACCGCTTCCTTGGCTGGCGATCGCGACGCGTTTGGCGAATTATTTCAAAGGCACGAACGGCAAGTCTTCGCGATCGCTTATCGGCGATTGAGCGATCGGGACGAAGCCGACGAGATGGTCCAGGACGTATTCATTCAAGCTTGGCGCAAGTTATCGCAACTGAGTCAAGCCGAAGCGTTTTCTGGATGGTTGCGGCAGATCACCGTCCGCATGTCGATCAATCGAGGGACGCGTCGCGCGAAGTTGGCTTTCATCGATCAGGAGATTTTGGAAGCCACGGCCGAGTCTGGGCAAGACGCTCAGGCCGAGTTGGTTCGCGAAGAGACTCGCAAGCGATTGCATGAGCAGTTGGCCCAGTTGAAGGAGCTCGACCGAGCCACGTTGGTCGCTTACTACATCGAGGAGCAGAGCATGCTCCAGATGGCAGAGCACTTCGGTGCACCGGTAGGGACGATCAAACGCCGCTTGCATACTGCAAGGCAGCGATTGGCCGTAGCCTGCCAGGACTTGGCAGCCTGTTAGTGGACTCGATGTCCTGGTTTGGCTCCGGAGTCGACCCCCAGCAGGAAGACTTCGGAGCCGCCGGCTCCGGCGGCCGTGACCATACCTTCGCTGAGTCCGAACTTCATTTGTCGGGGTTGTAGGTTCGCTACGATGACGACCAAGCGGTCTTGGAGTTGCTCGAGCGAATAGGCGGCTTTGATCCCTGCGAAAACCGTACGAGTCTCATCGCCACCTAGACTGACGGTCAACTTGACCAACTTCTTGGCCTCTGGAACTTCCTCG
>JAJTFB010000056.1 GCA_021300015.1 Pirellula sp.
TGGCTCGGAGTGTGATGCGTCGAGAGTTTTCCGAGTTTGAGTTTTTGTTGCCACCCAGGGCACAGCGTCAGAGTTGGTACGATACGCTTCGAGCCTCGAAGGCGTGGTTCAAGGGGAGGGCTTTTGATCCTTCCCATGGGTCTGTGACACGGCGTAAGGGTCGTTCCGAGCCTCCTCATACTCAGTGAAACGGTGCTCAGTGCAACGGTACTCGTACTCGATGGCTGTTGGAACTGCGGTAATTCCGATCTTTGATCGAGGCGATTCGCGATAGCTTGCGGACCAATGGATCGGATTGCTATACTAGATCGTTCTAAATCCCCTCACTTTACCGCGATAACCTATGAACATCGTGGGCGACGATTACCTAAGGTCATCGATTTCACAAGACGGCTACTTCATCAAGCTTGTCTTCAACTCGCGTACTGCTCATTTCTTTCCTTACACCATAGAACACCGCGACGCCTCGCTCCCTTACGGTGGCAAATACTTGACGACAATCAGACTCAACAACTACGATAACGCAGAAAGTAATCTTCGGGCGTAAACCGCGATTAATGTTGCGGGAAGCTTAAACCGATCCTAAGCAAAGGAAAGCGATGGACTCGCCAAACGACCGATACATACAGATTGCCCAGCGGCATGGAGTGGATTTGACGAGTATTTCGGCGCCGAGCTTTGCAGACCGCCTCGGGGCACTCGAAAAATGCCTTGTCGATAGAAATGTCCCCTTTCCGATTCCTGACGACAAGGCCCAGGAATGCTTGCGTGCTGCTCGGTCCTGCCAACCGTTTCGGATCGGGATGCTCTCGGACCTGACGGTCGAGCTGGGCGTCTATACCAATGCACAGCACTACGACTCCTACAGCCTCGAAGAGAACCTGAGTTGGGCTTGTCTGATCGCCGAGCAACAGAGGTCCAAGCATCGGTATGCATGCCGCGAGTATTTGCGAGGGGAGGAGCTTTTTTCGATCGGCGGCTCGGTCATTCCCGATTTTTATTTGCTCAATGCAAGGATCTTCCAGCAAACCCAGTGGCAACTTGCAACCGTCAATCAAATCATCCCCGCCGAGTTGTTTTTTACTTGCCACTCCAAAAGGTTCTTCCCGGTAACGACGTTTATGAGAGCCTTGGAGCAAGACTATCTCCAAGAGCCTGATATCGGCCATGATGTCGCCGGACATGTATCGACCTTTACGATTCCTGTGGTCGCCCAATTGATGCAAAGCCACGGTTTGGCACGCAATACGATCTATCGAGAACGCGACGCGGCCCTGGCCCTTGCGAGCGATCCGAAGGAGCGCCAAGCGATCGAACGTCGTGGGGATGAGCTGCTGCTCTATGCCGAACGGATCTATTGGTTTACCGTCGAATTTGGACTCGTCCTTGAGGACCCATCGATTCGCGCGTACGGAGCGGGCATTTTGTCGTCTCCCGGCGAAACCCGATTTAGCATCGATTCGAACCGCCCGACTCGAATCCTGGTCGATCCGTCGAGCGATCGGGATTTGCTACGGCTTGCGACGACCGATTACCTGATCAGCGAATTCCAAAAAACCTATTTCGTCATACGGCAATTCGATCTACTCGAGAGCATCACTCCCGAAAGGATCGTTAGGATCGCCAAGCTTGCATCGAAGCTTCCCCACTTCTCCTGGCGGGATTTAGTGCCTGGCGATCATGTCCTTCAAGTCGGAGAGTCGGCCGTGTCGACCAACGAAAAATACTTGCGACTGGCCTTTCACAGCTTCGACACCCACTGCGAACAAGGGGACGAATGCTTGACCCGCACTGCGATTCGGAACTTGCGATTATTCGCCAAAAAATCAAACGCCAACACGGAGCTCTGCGAGCTTTTTGGGAGCCAGATCCCGCCGGTTCCGGCCGGGATCATGGATTGGTTTGTCCCCAGGGATGATCAAGGAGAATTCCCGCAAGCGACTCGTCCGCTGGATTTGGCTCCACCGGCGTGAATGCGTAAGAAAATGGTCTCGTCAGCAGACTCGGTGGGTCCCGAATCGGCTTGGGAAGCTAGCGAGCTTGGCTGGCCTGAGCTAAAGTGATGAGATTAAAGGATTTCAAGGTTCAGGAGACCACCTACGATGTATCGGAACTTGTTTTGCGCGGTAACCGTTTTGCTCGCTTTCGCCGGGATTTCCCAAGACTCTGCCGCGCTTGGGGACCAACGGCCCAACATTCTCTTTATCTTCTCCGACGACCATGCCCAAGCGGCGATCTCTGCGTATGGGTCCAAGGTCAACACCACACCCCATCTGGATCGCCTGGCGACGGAGGGTGCTCGGTTTTTGAATTCGTTTGTCACCAATTCGATCTGCACTCCGAGCCGAGCGACGCTTCTGACCGGTCAATACTCCCACCAAAACGGAGTCCCTGTATTCAACCGCTTCGATGGATCACGAGACAATGTTGCCAAGCATTTGCAAGCCGCCGGCTACCACACCGGGATGATCGGCAAGTGGCATCTGGGAAGCGACCCGACTGGATTCGATCGTTGGATCGTCTTGCCCGGTCAAGGATCCTACTGGAACCCCCAGTTTCTTGTTCCAGGCAAAAAGCTCACCATCGAAGGGCATTGCACGCAGGTCACTACCCAACTGGGAATCGAGTTCCTCGAGACCCGTCCCCAAGACCAGCCCTTCTTCTTGATGCTCCACCACAAAGCACCCCACCGCGAGTGGGATCCGGATTTGAAGAACAAAGCCCTCTTTGCCGATCGCGAATTTCCCGAACCACCGACGCTTTGGGATGACTACAAAACTCGGCCAGCGGCCCTTCCGGAAAACGAACAAACCATCGCCAACGATCTGACTCGCCGCGACCTGAAGCTCAATCCCCCCGAGGAATTGCAAGGCCAGGAGAGAAACAAATGGCTCGGGGTCAAACCCACGAGCGTTACCGTCGACGGCCAAAACCTCGAAGGCAAAGCGTTGGTCCAATGGAAATACCAACGCTACATGCAAGACTACTTGGCCTGCGTCCAGGGGGTCGACGATAGCGTCGGAACGATGCTCGACTACCTCGATGAAAAGGGATTGGCCGAAAACACCCTAGTGATCTACACCGCAGACAACGGCTGGTATCTCGGTGAATTTGGGATGTACGACAAACGCTTTATGTACGAACCAGGGTTGCGATCCCCCTTGATCATGCGTGGACCGGGAATCCAAGCAGGCTCGACCCCCGATGCGATGGTCGCCAACATCGATCTTGCACCGACCTTCTTAGGATTTGCAAACCTTCCTATTCCCGAGTTCATGCAGGGCCGATCGCTCGTAGGGGTGCTCCAAGGCCAGGTGCCTGGCGATTGGCGCAAATCCGTTTACTATCGGTATTACCATGACCCAGGACACCATAACACCCGCGCCCATTACGGCGTGCGTACCGCGACGCACAAACTGATCTATTATTGGCGCAAGGATGCCTATGAACTGTTCGATCTAACGGAAGATCCCCAAGAACAAAACAACTTGATGTTCGAGCCCAATGCATCCCAAGAAGAAACAACCATCAAGCTCTTTGCAGAGATGAAACATGAGCTCGATCGCTTACAAAAACTCTACAACGATGATGGCAAATATGCTGACCCTCAGACTTGGCCCAAAGGCGGTTCCGATGGCCCGTTTGATGACAAAGCCCCATTAGGGCGCGTGAGCATCCCGCAAGCGATCGCTGTCTCGAAGGGGGGGTGACACCGGCGACCACCCACCCTTCAAGGGTAGACAAAACCTCCATGGCCCCCTCCAAAGGGGGGGATTTCCGCTTTTTCTGTTTGCGGGTAGTTTCGGCCATGGGGTTGATCCAGTTACATTGATCCAATGTACAGTCTTGATGACTCGGATTCTCTTTTCTTTCCCCGAGGTATAGATCATGTCGAATTTCCCCCCTTCGGTTCGCGTTCGGATCAAGCACACGCCCAGTGGTGGTTTCACTCTTGTAGAGCTTTTGGTGGTTATCGCGATCATCGGCGTTATGGTTGGTTTGTTGCTCCCTGCGGTGCAAGCCGCACGGGAAGCTGCACGTCGGTTGCAGTGCCAAAACAACATGAAACAACAAGTCTTAGCGATTCATAACTGCCACTCTGCCCTGAAGCGATTCCCGCCTCAAGCAGGTAACTTTGGGGGTGCTTGGTATGCCCCATTGTATTTCCATATGCTTCCTTACATGGAGCTCAACAAGGTTTGGGACATGGCCTCGACATGCGACCTTGGGGCAGCAGTTGGCCAAGCCAGACCCAACAATACCGTCAATTTAGGTTATACATGGCCCACGTGGGGATCGGTCAACACGACCAATCAAACCTGGCTTCGTCAGACCAGCATTCCCTCCTTCCGATGTCCGAGCGACTCGACGCTCGGAAACGGATTGGACTGGACCCCTGGCGATGCTTCCTACGCCGGTAATTTTTTGGTTTTCGGTGGCGATCGAAATGCCACGGCCGTTTGCGGAACGGCCGCTGCTCCCTGGGAAACCTGTTGGGATGGTAAAGCGAAGTTTTCGACAGTCAAAGACGGCTCGTCGAACACCATCATGCTGGCTGAAAAACTCTCGCGATGCGATGGTTCGGGTCTAGGAGGAAACTGGTGGATGCGGGGTGTGTTTCGAATCGGCGGAGTCGGAGGTTCGCAGCCAAACTCCGGGGTACCGGTCGATAGCTACCCAGGAGACCGTCTTTCATCCGTCTTCGGCGGCGGTCGGGGGCGCGATGGTGTGATTTTCACCTACGGAATCGCTTCGCGATTTCAGGTCAACCCTGACTTGCCTCTTGCCAATGCAGCCAATGGCGGACGATGCGACCGACGCTTGGCCTCCAGCCAACATTCGCTCATGACGGTGGCTTATGTCGACGGTTCAATCAGTAGTTTGTCAGGTGGAATGGACTCCCGCATCTGGTTCTGGAGCTTAACACCAGACGGTGGCGAAGTAGCGAACCTACCTGAGTAGCGAATTTTAATTTTTGCAAGTCTTTTTTTAAAACGGTCGGAGTGTCCTATGAAGGTTTCTTCCTGGATAGCGATTATCACTATTCTTGCTTTGTTCGTTGGATGTCAGCGCCCCAAAGGTACCATCGAAGGGGAGGTTGTCTTTGATGGTAAGCCCGTACCCGGTGGAATGCTGAGTTTTGTTTCCATCGGGCCCAAGGACAAACTGACCGTTGAGGGGTTCTGCGAACTAGGGCGGGATGGCAAATTCAAAATCGAATTGCCGGTCGCCGAGGTCATGGTTGGCATCGACAATCGAGAGTTTGAACCGATGCCAGCAACGCGGCCGGCGATGCTCCCCGGAGACAACCTTCCGCCCGACGTCCGCAAGAGCTTATCGGAGGGTACCAAAGCCGCATCGAAAGTGTCGGACCGCTGGGTTCAACTCCCCGCACGTTACTACCTGCCAGAAACTTCGAAAATCAAGATCAAGGTTGCCAAGGGACCGCAGAACTTGCAGATCGAGCTAACGCCATGAGACTTGTACTTACCTGGCGGTTCGGTCCATTCGACCCTAACTGCCTAGCCAGAGGATGACCACCACTCCGAGAACGATGCGGTAGATCGCAAAGGGAGCAAATCCCCTTGAGCGGACCCATTGCATAAACCAAGCGATCACCGCCAGGGCAACGAGGAAACTCGTGACAAAACCGATCCCCAGAGTCAACCACTGACGCGAGTCGATTTGGATCGGACTCTCAAGGAGGAACTGGAGAAGCTTAAAGCCGCTTGCGGCGAACATCACTGGGATCGAAAGGAAAAAGCTAAACTCCAACGCTGCAGGTCGCGACAGACCCATGATCTGACCACCAGCAATCGTCGCCATCGATCGGCTCGTTCCAGGAAACATCGCCGCGAGGATCTGCGCCGCTCCGATGAAAATCGCCTGGCGAAGGGTCATCTGCTCGATCGAGTGGGTACTGGCCGTCCGAGAGTACCGCTGGTCGATCCAGAGCATCGCGATGCCTCCTAGCAGCAGAGACGCTCCGATGACCCATGGACGCTCGAGGTTCTCCCCGATGAGCTCGTCCATCAAAAAACAGGGGATCGCAGTGACCACGAAGCTGATGACGACCAACGCCAGGGGATGTTTCCACCAAGGAACGCTCGAGGGGTTCGAATCCGAACCCTTCTGCTGGACACTTGCCAGAAACGATTGGACGAAGGAAACAAGTCGGGGCCAAAAATAGACCACCACCGAGAGAATCGCTCCGAGCTGGATGACCACAGTGAACATCTTCCAAAATGGATCGTCCAACTTCATCCCCATGGCCGCTTGCGTCAAGACGATATGAGCCGTCGAACTGACGGGCAAAAACTCCGTCAAACCCTCGACGATCCCGACCAAAACAGCCACCCAATAATCCGACATGGTCCTTAGTTGCCTTTTCTGTACCGTTTAGTGCTGCTTTGCACTTCGCTCGATCGATCTTGTGATGAAGTTTGCTTGTTGTAACGAAAAAACCCGGACCCATGCAAGGTGCATGGATCCGGGCTCGTTACCGTCAATTTAGCTTGTCTTGGCTCCCATGGATTCATCGGAGCCACAAGCTGGGGTAGGAGCTGCTTGTCTTAGGCAGCCCGCCGGCATACTTAAGACGCCCCACCCCTTTGGCTAGTAGAACAAGAATTCACTAAATCACCTCCTTTCGAAACGAGCCAGGCAATAAACCCCCTGGTTGCCTAGAATCGGGAGTCTCTTGCACGGATGCGCATAGCTACGATGCGTTTCGTAGCACCTAGTGGTATTCTAACCGTCGCATCATCTGAAAAACAACTCAAATCGAACAATTACTCCCCAATCCTCCGCGGTCCGGTGTCCAAGCCATCCTCCGCTTAAGTAAACGGCTCAGGTATGACGTCCTACGTCGAACTCCACTGCAAATCGAACTTCTCGTTCCTCGAAGGAGCCTCGCATTCCCATGAGCTTGTCAAGCAAGCCCAACTCTATGGCTACAAGGGACTTGCGATTACCGACCGGAACACTCTTTCGGGAATCGTCCGGGCCCATACGGCCGCCAAGGACCATTCGCTCCCGTTTATTGTCGGCTGTGAACTCCATCCCATCGACGGTCCTGCTTTGGTTGTCTGGCCGGCCAATCGTCAAGGCTACGGCGATCTTTGCAAACTCCTTAGCATCGGTCGACTGCGAGCTCCCAAAGGCTCTTGCGAAATCTCCTGGCACGATGTGGCTGGATATTCCAAGCACTGGCTCGGTGGCCTGGTCCCCTCAGGACCAAGCGCCCGTGCGGCTCGCATTCTCGAATCTAGCCCGATCGAATCCAACACGATCGAATTTAGCCCGATCGAATCGACCGAGGAGCCCGCCTTGCCGGACCGGCTCGCGAGTCCACTGGAGGTCCCCCCCATCCCGGATTTCCCGTGGTGCCGAGTCGGTCATGAGTTCGACCCGAAGGATTTTAGCAACTGGCTTGCTTGGACATCGCAATTCGGGGAGTTGTTTGAGGATCGTGGGTACGTGATCGGCCATCTGCACATGGAGGCCAACGAAGCCGCCAAGCTTCCATGGCTCAGCGAGCTCAGCCGACACAGCGGCGTGCCTTGGGTCGCCGCCGGGGGCTCTCTGTACCACCAACCCCAGCGGATGATTTTGCACGATTGCCTTCAAGCCATCGCTACCGGCACGACGATCGACCAGGTCGCTCATTTCCGACCCTTCAACGCCCAGCGTGCCCTGAGGTCATTGGACCAAATCGAAAAGCTCTATCGCGGCGCGCCCGATGCGATCGCAAGGAGTGTCGAAATCGCAGGTCGGGTCGATTTCAATCTCGATTGCCTGCGCTATGAATACCCCACGGAGTGGTCTCCCGACGGCATGCGTCCGATCGAGTATCTCAAGAAACTGACTTGGGCCGGCGCCCAAGGCCGCTATCCTAAGGGCGTTCCTGTGCGGGTCGTGGAGATGCTTCGCCATGAAATCAAACTCATCGAAGACCTCGGCTATGAAGCCTATTTCTTGACCGTCTGGGATCTGGTGCGATTTGCGCGCTCGCGGGACATTCTATGCCAGGGTCGTGGGTCGGCAGCCAATTCGGCGGTCTGCTTTTGTTTGGGGGTCACCAGCGTCGATCCGAGCCGCTACGATCTGCTCTTCGAACGGTTCATCTCCCGCGAGCGGAACGAGGCCCCCGATATCGATATCGATTTCGAACACCAACGACGCGAAGAGGTCATCCAATACGTCTACGAAAAGTACGGTCGGCATCGAGCAGGAATGACCGCTGCGGTGACGACCTATCGGATCCGATCCGCGACCCGCGAGTGCGCCAAAGCCCTCGGATTTACCAACGATCGCATCGATAGCTTATCGAAGATCATCGATGGTCGTTCGGGGATCGAAAACCTAGCGATGCGATGCGAACATGTCGGGATCGATCCGACTTCAGACCTAGGCAAACGCTTTTTATACTTGGTCGAGTCGATCCTAGGCTTCCCGCGTCACTTGTCCCAACACACCGGTGGCATGGTCATGACCCAAGGGAACTTATGCGAACTGTGTCCGATCGAGAACGCTTCGATGAGCGGCAGGACGATCATCCAGTGGGACAAAGACGACTTGGATGAACTCGGTATCCTCAAAGTCGATTGTTTGGCGCTGGGAATGCTCTCGGCGATCCACCGAAGTTTCGATCTGCTCGAACAGCACCACCGACGCGCCTTGACCCTATCGACGATCCCTGCCGAGGACCCGAGCGTCTACGACATGATCTGCAAAGCCGATACGCTCGGGGTCTTTCAGATCGAGAGCCGAGCTCAGATGAGCATGCTTCCGAGACTCCGGCCCCGGTGTTTTTATGACTTGGTCATCGAGGTTGCCATTGTCCGGCCCGGCCCTATTCAGGGGAATATGGTCCACCCGTATTTGACGGCCCGGCAGACCGGCAAACAGCCCCCTTATCCGAACGAACAGATCGCTCAGGTCCTTCGCAAAACCATGGGTGTCCCGATCTTCCAAGAGCAGGCCATGCGGCTTGCGGTCGTCGCGGCGGGATTCACCCCCGGCGAGGCCGACCAACTTCGCCGCGCCATGGCCGCTTGGCGTCGCCCCGGAGTGATCGATCAATTCCGAAGAAAACTTCTCGAAGGCATGCGCGCCAATGGCCTCGATGAATCGTTTGCCGAAACAGTGTTCAACCAGATACGCGGATTCGGAGAGTATGGGTTTCCCGAATCGCATGCGGCGAGCTTTGCGCTCCTTGTATATGCTTCGTGCTGGATCAAGCATCATCACCCAGAGATTTTCTGCTGCGCGATGCTCAACAGCCAGCCGCTGGGTTTCTATACCCCGGCCCAACTCATCGCCGATGCCCAACGCCACGGCGTTCAAATCGCTCCGGTCGATCTCAATGCCAGCGACTTCGAATGCACCTTGGAGCCCGATGCAAACGGCTTTCGCGTCCGCTTGGGACTGTGCATGATTCGGGGATTGCACGAAAACGATGGGCTCGCGATCGCAGCCCAACGCCGTGCCCAAGGGGCCTTCAGGGACCAGAGTCAACTCGTCCAACGCTGTCGCTTGGGGCAAGCCGTCTTGGCGATCCTTGCCGACAGCGGGGCGATGGCTTCGCTCTCAGGCAACCGCAGAGCCGCTTATTGGCAAGCCTTAGGCCAGGACAAATCGTACACCTCCTTGCCTTTGCTCGAAGCCGCCGGTGTGGATATCGACGACCCGATCCCTGAGTCGCTCGTGGCGATGGACCCGGCCCAGGAGGTCGCTGCAGACTACGCCACGACCGGGCTTTCCTTGCGAGGCCATCCTATGCAATTCCACCGAGAGAAACTCCGTGGCCATCGCGTGCGATCCGCTGCCGAACTCTCCGATCTCAAGCACGGGCAACTCGTTCGCGTCGCAGGCTTGATCGTCCTGAGGCAACGCCCAGGAACGGCCAAGGGGATCACGTTTGTGACCATGGAGGACGAGACCGGCAGCATCAACTTGGTGGTCCGCCCTAAGACCTGGGAATCCCATTACTTGGTCTGCAAGCAGTCCAATGCATGGCTTGTCCACGGCACGCTTGAGAGCCGACAGGGAGTCATCCACGTCCTGGTGAGCTTGATCGAAGACCTCAGCAAGTCGATCGGTCCCTTGGAGATCCCCTCGCGAGATTTTCGTTAAGCACCCCAGCCGTTAGGCATTAGGCATTAGGCATTAGGCATTAGCCGTCGGCATGGCGAAGTATCGCATCGATCGGAACTTCCTTGACCGTCTCGACGTGCCCCAAGCGACTCGGCAGAATGAGCCGCAGTTGGCCGTGGGATGTCTTTTTGTCGAGCATCATCGCTTGTACCATCGATTCAGGTGAGATCGGCTCATGCCGGTTCGATAGTCTTGTCGGTAGTCCGAATGTTTCGAGCAATTCGGTTTGCCGGCCGAGTTCTTGCTCGGTCCATCGATGGAGCTCGACGGCCAAGCGGCCCGCCATGGTCATTCCTATAGAAATGGCTTCACCATGGAGATAGGTACCGTATTGAGCTAATGCTTCGATCGCATGGCCAAAGGTATGTCCGTAGTTGAGAATGGCGCGAAGACCGGTCGTTTCGTGCTCGTCGGCCGAGACGACCTGAGCTTTGAGCTCGCAACATCGACTTACGAGGTATTCCAAGACTTGGACGTCGCGATCGAGAATCGACTTGGCGTTGACCTCCAGCCAGCCGAAGAAATCCGGGTCCATGATCACGCCGTATTTGACGACTTCGGCCAAGCCGCTTTTGAATTCGCGTTCGGGCAGCGAGTCGAGCGATCGCAAGTCGATCCAAACCATGGAAGGTTGCCAGAACGCACCGATGACGTTCTTGGCCTGTGGCAGGTTGATCCCCGTTTTTCCGCCGACGCTGCTATCGACCATCGAAAGGAGCGTTGTGGGGACTTGGAGCAATCGAACCCCACGGTTCCACGACGCGGCCAAAAAGCCGGCCAGATCGCCGACGACTCCCCCACCGACGGCAACGATCACGGCTTGACGGTCTGCGCGGAGCAAAGCCATTTGTTGCCAAAGGCGTCCGAGTTGCTCAATGGACTTGCTCGCCTCACCGCTGGGGATTTCGACCATCGCGGTATTGGAAACGTTGACGGCGAGGGATTCGCGAATTTTTTGAGCGATAGGTAAGACGTTTCGGTCGGCGATCAGGATGAAACTCGAGGCTCCGGAGCAATACTGATGAACGGCCAAACACAGCTCGGTCGCTTCGGGTACTCCGATGTGGATCGGATAAGCCCTTGAGTCCAAGGGAACGGAGATAGATCGCATAGGGCTGGAGGCTTTTTAGATTCTTGGTTCAGATTTGTTAACCGCAAGCACGACGTTCGAATGGCAAAGGTAGTCGTGAAGGGCTTTGCGTCGCCCGAGCAGAAATAGGGCGATGGAGTTTAGCCCGAGGACCCCGATCAGGGAATATTCGATCCCCTTGGAGACCGAGACCGACTGCAAGGAGATGTACAGAGCCAGTGGAAAGAGCCACGCAAAAGCGTTCCTGAGGACCTCGCGGGGGACTAGTTGCTCGCGGCGAGGGGGTAGGCCGTGCTCTTCGACAATTCGGAGTTGGAAAAGGTATCTACCCAACGAGGGCCAACCTCGGTAGATCAGCAACAGATACAACGCCGGCACGATGAGCGAAGCAAATGCGATGATCGGGATGAGCAATTGACTGCTTTCGGCTCGGAACGCTTGGAGTCCAAAGATCGAGATCGCAAACGGTGCCATGGCGCCTAACAAGCAGGCTTGGTCGACCGAATAGGCCATCAGGCGAGGCGCGAACCCCGCTGCGGTGGTGCTCACCGGCGCGATGGCTCGGAGCGCATCGAGCAATTCGTCGTAGTTTGCGTAACGCTCTTGAGGGTTTCTTGCTAGGAGACGCTGGAGGACATTCTTGAACTCGCTCGGCAGGGTCTTAGGCCATGGGCTCGGAAAGCTGATCTCTGCGGCCAAGAGGGATTCGAGCTTTGCCTGAAGCGATTCACCTTGGATTTGAACTGGAAGCCTTCCGAAAGCCATTTCGAAGAGCGTCACGCCCAAGGCATACATGTCTGTTTGGATGCTGTAAGCACCACCGCGAAGGATCTCGGGTGCCACATACGAGGGAGTCCCGGCGATCGAGCCACCCTCCTTGGTTCCATCGGTGTTTTGCACCCGTGCCAAACCAAAGTCGGATATTTTCACACGGCCTTCGCCAGCGAGGATCAAGTTTGCGGGTTTGATATCGGCGTGGATCAGGTCGAAGATCGTCGCATGCTTGAGGGCTGAGGCCACTTGGATCCCATAGCCGATGGTTTCTGGATAAGGGATTGCGCCTTGACGTCGAATGCGTTCGGCGAGGGTAGGGCCAGGGAGCAGTTCCATCGCTAGGAACGGCTCCTCGTTTTGGCGACCGACGTAGTAGATGGTCACCACGTGCGGGTGATTGAGTCGGGCTTGTGCGACCGCCTCTCGCAGCATGGGGTCGACCTGCTCGGAACTGCTCTGGCTTTTGCTCCGCATGACCTTGACGGCCACGTACCGCTGCAACGAGGTATCGAGCGCGCGATAAACAGCCCCCATGCCACCTTGACCGAGCTGTTTCTCGAGTTTGAAGTGACCGAAGACATGATCGGTCATCGCGTCGATGGGGTCTAAATCGACCTCGCAATCACGGGGCGAACCTTGCAGGCTCGATAAGCTTACCGTCGCTTCGTAAGCATCCTGGAGGGCTTCGCCCAGGACGCGTCGATAACAAAGGGGGCACTGGCCTCCACGCTGAGGTTCCACGACGTACTCGTAACCGCAGACGCAGTGGTAGACATGGTCCTTGACGACCGGTAGGTGAACTTCAGAATCAGCGTCCAAGGGGTTCTGTTGCATAGGTTGGGTTCTGCGTGGTCGATCAGTATACACAAAGTCGTTTTTTTTCGCAGATCCTCCGCAGGGTAGATCGATCCGATAAACTACTCAAAAGAGCTGGTTTTTTCGTCCTTTTTTCAGTGGGTTTTTCATGGCAAGCTCCCGAGAGGCTTTTTCGATGCATTGGATTCCGTTGCCCGAAGATCATCCGACACCGTCGTTGGTGGTCGATGCCCTTACCGTCGAGCGAAATCTCACTCGCATGCAGCAGTACTGCAATGAGCACCGGCTGAACCTAAGGCCCCATACGAAAACCCACAAATCGATACGCATGGCAAAGCGGCAAATCGCATTGGGTGCCAAAGGTTTAACGGTCGCCAAAGTCGGGGAAGCCGAGCGAATGTCCCAAGCCAGCAGGGACCTGTTTCTGGCTTATCCTGCGATCGGAACGGGGCGTTTGCAGCGGTTGGAAGGTTTGCTCAGAGCCTCTGCCGAGGAATCTCAGAGCTTGGGAACCGCCGGGAGAATCGCCGTTGGGATCGATTCTCTCGAAGCCGCCGAGCGGATCGCTCAGACGGCTCGCAACGTCGGGCTTCCTGTAGGAATCATGGTCGACCTGGATGTCGGGTTTCACCGCACCGGGGTCGAATCCAGCGCCCAAGCCGTCGAACTGTGCGCTTGGGTCTCCAAGCAGTCTGGATTGGAATTTCGAGGCTTGATGTGCTTTCCCGGGCATATACTTCCCGCGGCCTCCACCGAGGCCTGGAGTCAGTACCACGATGCGATCGCCGGTGTTGTCGATCGATTGCGTTCCCTAGGGATCGACGTACCAGTCATTTCCGGGGGCTCAACCCCGACGGCCAAAGAATCCCATCGAAATCCCATTCTGAACGAAATCCGACCAGGAACGTATATCTATAACGATTGGAACGAAGTCGCTTTAGGGGTCGCCGGTATCGATGATTGCGCCGCTCGCGTCGTGGCGACGGTCGTAAGCGTGCCGACCAAAAACAAGTTCATCCTCGATGCAGGGAGCAAAACCCTCTCGAGCGATCGCCATTGCGTTGAGCCCGAATCGGGCTTTGGAAAAGTCGTCGACTATCCGGATGCCAAGGTTTCGCGTCTGAGCGAGGAGCATGGAGAAGTGATATTCCCGGAAACCTACGCAGGCCCTCGGCCCAAGGTCGGCGACCGCGTCTGGATCATCCCCAACCATATTTGCGTGTGTGTCAATTTGCAAAACTCCTTTTTCCTTTACCAACAAGACAATCCAGAACACGGCGGCCTTGAAGAACTCGCCGTCGACGCAAGAGGAATGCTGGTCTGAAATGAAAGTCTCCATCCTTGTACCGGCTTACAACGAACAGTCGACCATCGTCCTGGTCCTGCGAAAACTTTTGGATGTCCCCTTTTCCAATCAATTTGCCGTCGATAAGGAAATCCTCGTCGTCGACGACGGGTCGACCGATCAGACATGCCAGAGAGTCGAAGAGTTCCTCGCGAACAACCCTGCCGACCAAGACAAAATCCGCCTGATTCGCCAACCGAAAAACGCTGGCAAAACCGCTGCGATCGCAAAGGCCATTAGCAACGCGACCGGGGATGTGATGATCATCCAAGACGCCGATTTGGAATACGACCCGCGTGAAATTCCAGGCGTTCTATATCCCATCTTTGAGAACTGGGCCGATGTGGTCTACGGAAGTCGCTTCCTGGTCAAGAAAGCGTCTCGAGTTCTCTATTTTTATCACTACGTCGCCAACAAATTCCTGACGTTGCTCAGCAACGTCCTGACCAACCGAAACATGTCCGATATCGAGACTTGTTACAAGGCGTTTCGACGAGAGGTCATCGTGCCATTGGAACTGACGAGCCACGGTTTTGGAATGGAAGTCGAAATCACCGCAATGGTCTGCAAGACCCGGGCAAGGACCTACGAGGTCCCAATCTCCTACTACGGCCGAACGTACGAAGAAGGAAAGAAAATCGGTGTGCGTGACGGAATAGCTGCGATCTGGTATATCCTATATTACAACCTGATCCATCCGTGGACCCAAGCCGGTCAAAACTACATCCAGACCGTCAATAGTTCGCTCAAAGCCGTGCATGCCAAGGAGCAACTCGGCGAAGTGAGCTCGCCCGGGACACGGAAATCCTAACCGCATTCTGCATCAGCAACCATGAAGTTTGAATTCTGCCGAGAAGACTGGGTCCATAAGCCTTGCGATGCTCTTGTAGTCGCCCTGGACGACGACTGGGCACAACGATCCGAGTTCCAATCGCTCGACCAAGCGAGTTCGAGTTGGTTTCGACGCGTCATGCAAAGCGGTGAAGTTTCGACTAAACCGAACAAGGTCTCCATGCTCATCGCACCGACGGGAATCGCCGCAGGGGTTCTATGCATCGTCGGTACGGGCAACGCAAGTCAGTCGGCTTGCAACACCTACTTTCGCGCAGCGGGTGCGGCGATGAAGGCCCTTGCCTCCAAACAAAGATCCGCAGTTCGCTTTGTCGGATTCGGCAACTCTCCCCTGGAAATCCGCGCCGCCATCGCAGGTGCCCTCGTCGGCTCCCAAGGCCAAGACCTCTACAAGAGCGAGAAAAGTACCTTCGCCCCAGAAACCGTCGAGTGGTCCGGAAGCAATGATGCCCAAATCCGAGCCGGGGAAATCATCGGTGAATCGGTCAATCTAGCCCGACTGATGGTCAACCAACCCCCGAATCGCATGTACCCGGAAACGTTCACCGATCAAGCCATCGATGTCGCCAACGATGCGGGCTTCTCGATCGAAGTTTGGGATAAACAACGACTCATTGAGGAGCGTTGCCAAGCGCTCCTGGCCGTCGCACAAGGCTCGCTTCGCGATCCACGATTGCTGATCCTGCGTTACAGCGGTGCTCCGCCAGACTCCGAACCCCTGGCCCTGGTCGGCAAAGGAGTCACGTTCGACTCCGGCGGATATTCGCTCAAGCCCACCGATGGAATGCTGACGATGAAGTGCGACATGGCAGGCGCAGCGACAGTCCTTGCCATCTTCAACGCAATCGCCAAACTCAAAGTCCGCAGGAATGTCGTCGGTGTGCTAGGACTCGTCGAGAACCTCGTCTCCGGGGATGCCTTCAAACTCGGCGATGTCCTGACGGCCCGCAGCGGTAAAACCATCGAAATCCATAACACCGATGCCGAAGGCCGATTGGTCCTTGCCGATTGCTTGGATGTCGCTCTCGAAGAAAAACCCTCCCAAATCATCGACTTTGCAACCCTCACCGGCGCGTGCGTCGTGGCCCTTGGGAACGATGTGGCCGGACTCATGAGCAATCAGACCCAGCTCCAAGTCGACATCCAATCGTTCACCGAAAAATGTGGCGAGTACACTTGGCCGCTACCCATGCACTCGTTCTACAGCGAGCAGATCGCTGGAAAAGTTGCCGATATCAAGAACGTCGGCGAGGGACGCTGGGGAGGAGCCATCACCGCCGCAAAATTCCTCGAGGAATTCGTCCAAGCTAAACCTTGGGCCCACCTCGATATCGCAGGACCGGCATTCTTGGACTCGGCCAAGCCTTGGTGCGACGCCGGTGGGACCGGCTTCCTAGTACGCTCTTTCGCCGAATGGCTCCTGGCATGAGCATCGATCCTGCCGATCACGAGCTCCACGGACAGGACCAAGACCTAGACCGACAAGGCCCGATTTGGAGACAGTATCACGAACTGGCCGAGCTGGCAGGCTCTCTAGCCCACGAGATCAAAAATCCGCTCTCGGTCATCCACATGAACGCCGACCTGCTGAGTGAAGAACTCGACGAGAGTCAGTGGCCAGGAAAACGCCGCGCTATCTCCAAAGTCGACATGATCAAACAACAGTGCCACCGAATGGAAAACCTCTTGAGGGATTTCCTGAAATTCGCGCGCATGCAGGACATGGAACTGACCCTCGGCTCGCTGAACGAACAGATCCTCTCGGTCCTGAATCTTTTCCAACCTCAAGCCGACAAACAAGGGGTACGACTCGAGCGGTTCCTAGACTCCGATCTACCCAACATCCGACTCAACGGAAGCTCGCTCCAGGCGGCTCTGATCAATCTTGTGAAAAATTCGCTCGAGGCGATGCCCGATGGCGGAGAACTCTTGATCCGAACCTATGTCATCCCAAGCGGCGTGGCCATCGACATGATCGACTCCGGATGCGGCATGGACGAAACGACCGCCATGCGAATGTTCGAACCGTTCTACTCGACAAAAGCCGAAGGCTCCGGACTTGGCCTGCCGACCACCCGCAAGATTCTCGAAGCCCATGGCGGACGCATCAGCGTCCAGAGTGAAGTCGGCCGAGGTACGAAATTTGTCCTGGAATTCCCAACGCCCATGCGGATCGCTTAGCCTCGTCCCGCAACCCCGCGCATCATCCACAAAATCGGACTGGCCAGATTCGATTCGTCGACCAATCGCTCGATCTGATAACGGCTTGCTCTCTGGGCAATCCATCCCTCGACGGCGTGGCTCTCCTGCAAACCCGTTGGATGACCGACATACGCAAGGATCGAGATCAGCCCACAAGGAGCCAAAAGGGACTCCAGAGCATCCAATGCCCGCAAGGTTGTCGGCACTTGCGTCACGACCGACTTGTCGGAAAAAGGCAAATACCCAAGATTGAACATCGCGCAAGAGATTTTGCCTCGATGCTCCGACGGCACATGATCTGCAATGTCCGCATGATCCGCATGGATGCACCGAACGACGCTCGCATAACCCGCCTGAGAAACCCGCAAAGCCGTTCTTGAAATCGCATCGGCTTGCAAATCCAACGCGTAGACGGTCCCTTGCATTCCAACGCATTGAGCCAGAAATAGCGTGTCCAATCCATTCCCTGCCGTCATGTCGATCGCGATCGAACCCGGATCGATCGACTCGCGACATCGCTTCTGAGCTTCCATCGTAAAATGCATCGTCGGTCTTTAACCCTCTATGCCACGCGGATAGGAACCAAGCACATCGAGCCTTAGCGATCGCTCAACAAGTGCACCGATCGCATCGACCATGGGAGCCTCATCGCGGTGCCCCTCGATCTCCACGAAAAAGTAATACTCGTTCGGAGAGCCAGGCACCGGTAACGACTCGATCCAAGTCAAGTTGATGCCGTTGTCCCTGAAGATCAACATCGCATCGGCCAGCGCCCCTGGTTGATGCGGGACCTGAAACAGGATCGCCGTTTTGTCCCGCCCGGTAATCGCCGGTTGGTCCTTGCCGATGATCGCAAAACGGGTCGCATTGTTCGGATCGTCTTCGATCGATTCGCAGACGATCGGTAATCCATACTCCAAGGATGCCTCGAGCGAGGCGATCGCCGCTGCCCCCGGCTCCTGCTTGGCAATCCTTGCTGCATGGGTCGTGCTGGCGACCTCAATCCTCTGGGCCTCGGGCAGATGCTCCGAGAGCCAGCGACGGCACTGCGAGAGGGCCTGCGGCTTGCTGTAGACCTTGCGTATCGATAATCGGTCCGAAATCGAGAGCAGGTTATGGTGGATCGGCAAGAGCACCTCGCCGCAGATCTGAAGTGGACGCTTGATGAAATTGAACATCGTATCGACGATCCGTCCGTCGGTGCTGTTCTCGATCGGAACGACGCCATATCGAGACTGCCCTCGATGGACCTCTTCAAACACCGCAGAAATCGTGCCGACTGGGCATAGCAAATGACGGTCCCCGAAGTACTTTCGGGCCGCCGAATGGCTATACGAATGTTCAGGACCTAAATAAGCCACCCCCTGGGGTGCTCTCCCCGTGTGCAGTGCCTCAATCTGGCTAGGATCAAGCTGTGCTCTGAGAACAAGACGCTCTTCGATCAGGCGAGCAATCTCGATTTGGATCTCTCCGAGTCGCTGGAAAATCTCCTGTTCCGAGGGCTGAGAGCTTGGCATTTTCGATTCAATTTCCTGTCAAATTGACGGTAAGACCGCCAGTCATCCCCGAGACTTAGGCAACCTGGATGGCTGCAAACGCCCCAGATTTTAACGTAAACCCTTGATTTGAAAAGGTTTAAGTTCCACGCTTGCGCTTCTTGATGGCTTTGGCACAAGGATTGCTCTACAGAGTTTCCAACCGTCGGATCGGCCACCTGGAACCGGCGGTTTCCAAAAACATTATCATTCTATTGAACAACGCGTTGAGGGAGAACTACACCATGGCATCTGGCGAAAAGATCATCGGTATCGATTTGGGGACCACCAACTCGGTGGTCGCTGTCATGGAAGGCTCTGAGGTCAAGGTCATTCCCAATGCCGAAGGGAACCGACTGACGCCTAGCGTCGTTGCCTTCAATGACAAAAGCGAAACCATCGTCGGTGAGCCCGCTCGCCGCCAAGCGGTCACCAACCCGCGTCGCACGGTTTACTCAGTCAAACGTTTTATGGGCCGTCGACACTCGGAAGTCGAATCCGAAGAGAAGATTGTTCCTTACCAAGTCGTCGGCGGGTCCAACGAATACGTCAAGGTCCAAATCGGTGACCAACAATTCACTCCGCAAGAGATTTCTGCAAAGGTCTTGCGCAAGCTCAAAGAGGCCGCCGAATCCTATCTCGGACACCGCGTGAGCAAAGCCGTCATCACGGTCCCAGCCTACTTCAACGATGCTCAGCGACAAGCCACCAAAGATGCGGGCCAAATCGCAGGCCTGGAAGTGGCACGGATCATCAACGAACCGACGGCTGCGGCACTGGCCTACGGACTCGACAAAAGCAAAGACCAAAAAATCGTCGTGTTCGACCTCGGAGGCGGAACCTTCGACGTCTCGGTTCTTGAAGTCGCCCATAACAACGATGGGGAATCTGCTGGCAAGATTTTCGAAGTCATCAGCACCAACGGCGATACCCACCTCGGGGGCGACGACTTCGACCAAGCCATGCTCAACCACGTCGCCACGATGTTCCAACGCGACAATGGCATCGATCTACGCAAAGATCCCATGTCGCTCCAGCGTCTGCAAGAAGCTTGCGAAAAAGCCAAGAAGGAACTCAGTACCCTTCCCCAGACCGACATCAACTTGCCGTTTATCACCGCAGATGCCTCCGGTCCTAAGCACTTGCTCACGACCATCACCCGCAGCACCTTCGAAGGCCTGATCGATCCGATGATCGATCGATGCCGCCAACCGGTTCTGCAAGCCCTCAAAGATGCCAAATTGAATCCCTCCGAGATCGACGAAGTCGTCCTCGTCGGTGGTTCAACCCGCGTCCCCAAGGTCCGCGAACTGGTCAAAGAAATCTTCGGCAAGGAGCCTCACCAAGGGGTCAACGCTGACGAAGTCGTCGCAGTCGGTGCGGCTATCCAAGGGAGTGTTCTCTCGGGCGAACGCAAAGACGTTCTGCTCTTGGACGTCACCCCGCTGACCCTCGGAATCGAAACCGAAGGCGGAATCCTGACGGCCTTGATCGAACGAAATACCACCATCCCCGTCGAGAAAAAGCAAACCTTCTCGACGGCAGCCGATAACCAAACGGCCGTGACCGTCAGTGTCTTCCAAGGCGAACGCAAGATGGCCATCCACAACCGCGTCCTCGGCCAATTCAACTTGGAAGGAATCGATGCTGCCCCTCGGGGCGTTCCGCAAATCGAAGTCAAATTCGATATCGACCAAAACGGGATCCTGAACGTCTCGGCCAAGGATCTCAAGTCCGGGAAGCAGGCGAGTGTCAAAATCGAGCAATCGAGCGGTCTGAGCAAAGATGAAATCGAACGCATGCGGCGCGATGCGGAATCGCATGCCGACGAAGACCGAAAGCAAGTCGAATTGGCCGAAGCTCGAAACCGCGCCGAAAATACCATCCACTCGTTGGAAAAGGCAATCAAAGACCAAGGCGATAAACTCGCAGTGTCCGACCGTGAGCCCCTCGAAGCGGCCATCAGCAAACTGCGCGATGCCCTCAAAGAAAACGAAGCCGAGGCGATCAAACTCGCTACGGCCGAACTCGAACAAACCGCCAACGCCTTCCGTTCCGCGTTTGCTTCCTCCCCACAAACCCAAACCGAAACCCCAGATTCCAAGGGATCCAACGACGACGCGATCGACGCGGAGTTTGAGGTCAAAAACTAAAGAGTCTGGCAAGGAACTTGGACATGATTTCCTGGACACCGTTCCTTGCCACCCTTCTTGTGTGCCTCGGCACCCTAACCCCATCGAGCATGGCCCAAGATTCCCGCAAGGCTTCTTGGGCCACGAAGACCGTCAAGATCGACGCGATCCGACTCGTCCGACTTCGAGATTCCAACAACGACGGAAAATTCGATAGCCGACAAGTCATCGCAGATAAACTTAGTTTCCCCGAAGGTATCCTCTGCATCGGCAACGATATCCTTCTGACTGCACCGCCTCAAATCTGGAAACTCTCAGACCTCGATGGCGACGGCGTTTGCGAAAACCGGCAAATCTGGTTCGATGGCACAACCCTCACTGGATGTGCCAATGATCTTCATGGACCGTGGCTAGGTCCCGACGGTTGGATCTACTGGACCAAATCCGCCTTCGCAGAACAAACCCACGAAATCATTCCCGGAAAAGTCCAAGTCGAGAAAACCTGGACCAGCAAGGCCTCCCACCTGTACCGACGGCACCCGCAAGGTGGCCCTATCGATCCTGTCATGACCGGTGGCATGGACAACCTGGTCGATGTGGCTTGGCTCCCCAACGGGGATCGGTTCTTTTGCGCCACGTTCTTGCACCATCCCCGAAACGGTTTTCGCGATGGAATCGGTGCGGCGACGTATGGCTCGATTTTCGGCAAGCCGCATGCGGTCCTCGACGGACACCCTCGGACCGGCAAGCTGATGGACCCAACGGCGGAACTCGGACCCGCGGCACCCGCCGGGCTGATGTTCCTCGGGGACCTCTCCCCGAACTTGACCCTACCTCCGATCGATGCGTCCGAGTTGATCGATCTGTCCGGGCCCTCGTCGAGCGGTATCAAGACCGACGAATCAGGCTTTCTGCTTTGCGCTCAGTTCAACCTGCATCAAATCAGCCTTCACCGCCTCACACAACGCAGCGACCAGGCGCACTATCGAGCCGAGTCGTTCCCCTTGGTCTCCTCGAATCGAATCGACTTCCATCCGGTCGATCTTCTTCTCGATACCGACGGCTCGATTTTGATCGTCGATACCGGCGGATGGTACGATCTGTGTTGCCCAAGTTCGGGAACAGACCAGAGAGTGGCCAGCGGGGGTATCTACCGCCTGCGTGGGCTCACTAGCAGCGAATCCCTTTCCAAAAATGAAAACCTGCTCAGCGAGCAAAAACGGCTTGAGGATCTCACCAGCCGTTCGAACGAATACGTCCAATCCGAAGAATCCCAACGACCGGCGCTCGAAGAGCAATACCATCGCCTTGTGCTCGACTCGATGCGCGATCAAGCCCCATCGGTCGTTACTCTGGCATGCCATCTGGCCTCGCTTCACCGTTTGGAAGCGTGCCGCGATCGCGCTTCGGAACTTTTGGTGTCCCCAAACGCTTCACTGCGCCGAAGCGGTGCGGAGATCTTGGGCCGAATCGGGATCCGGGGCGAACTTCAAGAAATTCTCAACCAAATCCGCCTCGCTAAGAACGATAGGACCCTCTCGCATTCCTTGATTTACGCATTGATCGAAGGGGCTAGCGACGAGGACCTGTTCGAGTCGCTCCAAGCATCAGCCCAAGCCGATCCAGCAGGCCCATCGGCAACCGCTTTGGTTCGTGTTCTGGAGCATCGGAAACGACTCTCCTTAGAGCACGCAAACTTGGTCCTCCAAATCGCTCTGGCTCAAGACCAGGACACATCCGAATTCGGACTCCAGGTCCTCGAAGCCCATCCGCAGTGGATCGACGCAATCCTCTTGGCGATCGATAAATCCAAGAGTCCCCGCAGCGATGCGACCCCTAGCGATGCGCCCCCCAGCGATGCGGTACTAGCTCTTGTGGCACGGTGGTCCGACAACCCACAAGTCGCCCAGTGGGCATGCGAACACCTGCTCAAGGCACCCTCAAGTGCCGCCGCAATCCTCTCGAAACTCGGAAACCGACCCGTTCCGCAATCCTGGATCCAACCGCTTGCCAAGCAACTCAAAGAGAGCTCGCCTGACGAGCTTTCCCTATGGCAATCGGCGCTGCTGGGTCGCACCTGGAAAGGGGATTTCTCGGCGATTCAACAAGCCCTGGCCGATCTGCTCCCAAGGGTCCAATCGAACCCAAACTCAGATGCAAGACAATTGCCATGGCTCAACTGGGTCGCACTCATGCCCCCTGGATCCGAGTTGCCCGAGGATATGGAACTTCAAGTCCTTCAAGTTGCCCTTGCAGATCCAACCGCGGCAGCAGATCCCACCATTGGGGATTCTGAACTTCGAGAGCGACGGAATGTCGCTTGGAAAATCCTGTCGAACCTCCGACTCCGATCCGATCGATCGCGAGACCGGATCCTCGACCATCTGACCCACGCAGGTCCTCTGGAACTTCCAGTTGCCATCGAATCCTTCTTGCAAGAAAGCACAGTCGCCCAAGACGCCGCGCTGCTCGAAGCATTGCAAGGTCTTGCAACCGCGAAGACCCTTTCCCCTGAATCCATCCTAAGGAAACTCAAAAACCGCTCGCCGGAAATCCAAACGACCTGGAAAGAGGCACTCGAAACCTGGACCCGACCAGACCCGGAAATTCGCAGCAAAGTCGACCAGTGGATGAGCCAATTGAAACCCGGTGATCCCAAGCAAGGCTACCACGTGTTTCGATCCACCAAAGCCACATGCAGCGCTTGCCATCAAGTAGGGTATGTAGGCGGGAACCTCGGGCCGGTCCTGAGCAAAATCGGCCAATCGCGCTCAAGACGCGATCTGCTCGAAGCGATCCTCTTCCCGAGCGCCAGACTCGAACAAGCTTACCGAAGCACCAAAGTGCTACTGAGCGACGGCGAAATCGTCCAAGGACTTCTTGTGTCGGAATCCCCCAAGGAACTTGTCCTCCAAGTCGCTGCAGACCAACGCCGCTCGATTCAGACTGCCGACATCGACCGACGCGAAGCGAGCGACGTATCGATCATGCCTTCGGGATTGGAAAACCAAATGACCATCGAGGAACTCTCGGATCTGATCGCGTTTCTGGAGAATGCAAAGTAGCAACCCCATCGGGCTGCGATGGCTAGTTTGCGTTGGCTAGTTCGCGCACTCGATACCAAGTCGCTTCATCTTTTTGTAGAGGGTCGTTCGGTTGATTCCTAGCCGCTGGGCCGTCGCATTGCGATTCCATCCGTGGGCTCGAAGCGCTCCTAACAAAATCGCTTTTTCCGGGATCCCTAACGCTTCTTCCAGGTCCTTGTATTGTTCCGACCATGCGGGTGCACGTCCATGAGAACTCTCCGTCTGGATGTCGAACGCTCGATGAGCACTGGGAAACCCCGAGCTGGGAAACCCCGAGAACGGCTTGGCCAGAAGTCTCTCGATATCCTCGGTTTGGATGATCTGCCCCAAGCACACCAAGACGGCTCGCTGGATGGTGTTCTCTAGTTCCCGAACATTGCCGGGCCATGGGTATTGCGTCATAGCGCGATAAGCCCCCGGGCTAAAACCCTCGACCTGACGATCAAACTCCTGGCATGCTTGGGCCAAAAAACCATCGGCAAGCTCTCCTACGTCCTCGAGCCTCTCGCGAAGTGGCGGTAGTGCGATCGGAACGACGTGAATCCGATAGAAAAGATCCTGACGAAATCGACCTGCTGAAACAGCTTGCTCGAGATCCTCGTTGGTGGCAAAAATCATTCTCGCATCGGTCCGAATCGTTTCATTGCTTCCGAGCGCTTCGAAGGACCTCTCCTGGAGCACTCGCAATAGCCGCACTTGCATCGCCGGAGAGGCCGTAGCGATCTCATCGAGAAACAATGTTCCCCCTTGTGCATACTGAAACTTGCCAAGTTTCGAGTGGATCGCTCCGGTGAATGCACCTGCGGTGTGGCCGAAAAGCTCGCTCTCGAGCAACGCCTCAGGGATCGCACCGCAGGCCACCTCGACAAATGGACCACCTCGGCGATCGGACAACGCATGGACGGTTCTGGCCAATTTGCTTTTTCCCGTCCCCGGTTCGCCTGTGATCAAAATACTGGCCTTGGAATCCGCGACGCGATCGATCAGATCGAAAACCTCTCGCATCTTGCCACCTGACCCGAACCAGCCACCAACCGTCTTTTGGCGATCGCCTTGGGCGGTGCGTTGTCCGCGCAACAAAACGTCGAAAGTCGACATCAAGAACTGGTCATCGAGGGGTTTGTGCAAAACCTGGTGTGCACCTGCCTCCAAAGCCAGGGCCTCCAAGCGTACAGTCGCATATCCGGACATTGCCAAGCGGCAGCAATCCGGCTGCAAGCCTTGGGCGGCCTTGAGTATTTCCAAACCGCAACCTTCGTCCAAGCGTAAATCCGTAAGGAGCAGATCGAAGGTCGATTCAGCAAGCCTTTTTTGTGCATCTTGGAGATTTCGAGCCGTCTGGATTGTGAAACCTTGGAATTCGAGCAAGTCACGCGTCGACTCCAAGAGTCGAAGATCGTCGTCGACGAGCAGCAGCGAGCGTCCGGCGAAAGGGAGCTTGGTTTTTCTAAGTGTGCCGGTTTGATTTTTGATCATCATTGCTCAACCCCATGAAGAAACAGACAGTTTTCGGTCTTGCCTTTCGGGATCCACCGAAACTTGTAAGCCAACCCTAGGTTGAAAAAAGACCACAAGGGGTGGCTTGGGTGTTGCTTGAATGCAACAGAGCGATTTCCGCCAAATTTTCACCCTTAAAAGCCCTCCAATCGTCCCAAACCGTAGAGTCTTCTAGCCCTGAGGCTAGCTCTCGGACTATCTTGGGATAAAGATAAAAAAACCGACATATGACTTATTACCAACGGGTGAATCGTGTTGCCTAACTTTTGGCCAACGGCCAGCGGATTGAAAATTCCCGGTGCTGCATGGATTGCGGGCCTCCTGGCCGTGGTGCTGGCGCTATTGCTCCCTTGCCTTCTGCTCTTGGGGGGCTTTGCCATCGACTTGATGGGCTGGGAGCACCAGCGGATCGAGCAGATCTCGATGCAACAGGCAGGGAGTGCAAGTGCCGACCTAAGAGGGCAATCGGCATCGGAATACGCAGCGATCGGCCCTTTCCGTTGGAAGCTCTCTGAAACCCCGTGGGTCGGGACCATACCGGCCCCCCAAAAGGCCCTTGGAGCGATTGTACTGCTGGGTGCTGGCTTGATCTTGATGAGTCTGCTGCATTGGTTCCATCGCCGGGCCGGGGTTCAAACCGCTTTGGATACCGAGCAGCAGTTGCATGAACGGCTGTTTCATCATTCTGGAGCCATTGCCCTCGAAAGGGGCTTGTCAGCCCAAAGCGAACTATTGCGATCCTTTCACGATCAGACCTTCCCGGCGATGCGTTCGGCCATTGTGCAATGGCAACAGGTGTATCCCAAGCATTTCCTTCAGGTGATGCTCCTTTTGGTCCTTGCGGGGCTGATCCATCCGTGGTTGACGATCGCGGCGTTGTTGGCCGCTTGGATCGTTCGCAACATCTACCGATGGCAACAGGTCTCCAGCACGACGGGTCGATGGGTTCAGCAGCAGCGATGGGCCGAAGCCCAACAAGAACTCAGTTCGATTTCTCAAACAGCTCCGCTGATGGCAACGATCCACGATTCGCAAGAGACCTTGGACAATTACCGTTCCAACCTAGCGGCCTACCGTTCTGCTGGCGGCATGGTTTTGGGTTGCGACAAAGCCAAATCGCCTTGGGTTACCCTTGCGATCTGCGTGCTCGGAACAGGGCTGATCCTCCTGCTTGCCTTGGGGATGCTCGACCCGGGCAAGCATCTCTCGTTGGGAGCCGGATTTGTCTGGACCGCGAGCATCTGCGCGGCGATCTACACCGGGTACCGCATCGCAGCGGCCTGGAAATCCGTCGCGAAAGCCAACCCTAAGCTTGACGAGATCTTCAGGTTCCTAGCGATCGAATCGAAGCCAAATTCGTCTGCCAATAGAGAGCTTTCGGGCAAGCTAACCCGAGGCGTCTCGGCCGAGCATGTGACTCTCCAATCCGGCAGCAATCAGAAACTCTTAGAAGACGTTTCAGCTTTCTTCCAAACCGGGCAACTCACCGCGATCATCTCGCCCGATCCCCTTTTGGCCAAGGCGCTCGTCGAAATGGCCCTCGGATTCGGACAACCAGTCAGCGGACGATTGATGTTCGATGATGTCGACTCGAAGGACCTAACGAGTGCGACGATTCGCGAGCATTCGCTCTGGATCGCATCGAATGGTCCCCTGGTGACCGGCACCATCGAAGACAACCTGTGGCTCGGTCTCCAGCGCGATGCGACCATCGACATGCGGGAAATCACCCGATTGGCTCGGGTCAGCGATGCGATTTTTGAATTGCCCGACGGGCTCCAAACGCTCGTTAGCTCCAACGAACAACGCCTGTCTCCAGATCTGATGTTCCGGCTGGGGATCGCTCGGGCGTTTCTGAAAAAACCGAGCATCGTCGTCGCCGAAGAACCCGCACCGGGCCAACCGGGGATCGAAGCAGAAACGACCCGCGCCTTGCTCGAAGCCCGCAATCAATCCTGCGTCGTTCTGGTCCTACCAGCCCGATTGTCGACCTTGAGAGCTGCCGACCAAGTCGTCGTGCTGCACCATCGCAAGGTTGCCGATGTCGGTACCCATAACGAGCTCCTCGAGCGCAGTGAGCTCTACCGGCATTGGAACTACATGCACTTTGCGCCAGCGATCCGCTGAGCCTCAATCGACCGTCACACGCAATAAATCGTTCTTTTTGATCACAACGGGCCGCAGTTGGGTCCCGAATTCGATGTGGCAATCGAGCCAAACGCCGATCGCTGCATCCTTGGGTATCGCAACCTTGGCTACGATCGTATCGCCTCGTCGCTCGATCGACTGTGCCTCGTAAGGTCCGATTTGAACCCAGCTCGGGACTCCTTCTCGGATAGGTCGCCTCGCAGCACTCGGATCAAAATCGATTTGAATCTCGTGCGTCTGGCCGCGGACCAAGTTTCCCGGCCGCACCGCGGTGATGATCTTGGCGTACTTGTCCCCCGGCTTGGTATTGTCCTCGATCGTCCCGGTCGCTGCGCGTTCAGCAGGCCTACGAAACTCCCTGTTGTTGCTCGGCTCGACCACTCCCGCGTATCCTCCAAGAATGTAAGGGAACCGGTTTGGCGTCACGTGGTAATGGTAGCCTCGCTCCGGATCGCTATGGCCGTTGCAAGCATCCAAGGCTTCAGGACCCTTGAGCTCCATCGCCATAGAACCGTCGGACTCATAAGGACCATAAAGGGGGAATCCATCAAACGCGATTCCTAGGATCGGTGAGTGCGATTTGCCTTCGTCGATGAACGGAGATTTCACACACGTAGGATACTTGTGGTAGTGGTACACACCCGACTGCTGAGGGTGACCGCAACACGAATCGAGCCACACCTCGTCATAGCCTGCGACCGCATTGAGTCCCTCCATCTCAAAGGGGTTGAAAAAAACCACTCCGTTGAGCGACATTCCGATCGGACCCCGAGGTAGCCGAGTGATCGTATCGCTCTTGCGGGGAACCAACGGCAAACGAAACGTGAAATTCTGGACTCGAATCTCGTTGGGATTGTCGCTGTTAGGGAAGATCGCCGTCGGGTGGTTCGGATACCCCTGGCTCTTGATGATCAGATGCTCCTGGTCGTGCGAAATCTCCAGGTTGGGAATCCCGTCCTTGTTGGAGTCCTTGCAATGGTAAGAGAACAAATCGAGCCACTGCCCCCCGTCGCGATAATAGTAGATCTTTGGCTCCGATTTCGAGACGTACCAATAGCCTCCAATCGCATCGACCTGATCTTGGCCGATCGAGGCCGCTTGAGCGCTCCGGGAAATCTCCTGGGCCTCCGTTGAGCTGCCCGTTGAGCCGACTGAAAAAAATGACACCGAGCAGACGAGCATCGCCAACGGGAATGCACGCCTTGAGAATTGCAGATTCATCGAAGTCCCCTCACAAACCAATCCATAACGACTCACACGGGAAAACCACTTCTCTGACAACCCGCAAGCATGCGATAGGTTACGATAGTGCTGCTTCGAAGCGGTGCATTTTCTTGAGGGAAGTCAAAGTGTTTCAATCGATCGCCAAAAAAAATCTAGGGAATTGGCTCCTCGTTGTCACAATCCTCGCAGGGACGGGAAACGGAAATCCTGCAGCCGGCCAAGATGCTCCAGCAGCCAGTTCCCCCGACGCTGTCGAACGCCTTACTCGCAAAAACCTCCAAGCCATCCGCGAGACGGTCGAGAGATATGCCGCACAGAGAAAGTCTCTCGAACGCCCAGGAACCTTGCGGCAAGTCCGCGCCAATTTGCATGTCCACTCGGAACTGTCTCACGATTCGCGGGGCAAGATCGACGATATCGTCGCGGCTGCAAAACTCGCAGGGACCGAAGTCCTCCTCTTCACGGAGCATCCGTCGAAGGAAAAGGACTTTTTTACCGACGGCCATCGCGGATTTCGCGACGGTGTGCTGCTCATTCCTGGAGCAGAAATGAAAGGGATGCTGGTCTATCCGACGCTGAGCCTAAAGCCCTTCGAATCGGCCGATGCACAGGAAACCACCCAACTGGTTCGAAACCGCCGAGGGCATGTTTTTTTATCTCACCTCGAAGAACGGATGGATTGGCAGATTCAAGGCCTTACGGGGGTTGAAATCTACAACACCCATGCGGACTTCAAGAAACAAAAGCGAATGATCGACTCGATGAAAAATCCGTTATGGTTGATCAAGACGACCGAGTTGATCGACAAGTACCCGCAGGAGGCCTTCTCGGCACTGCAGTCCTACCCCGACGATTACCTCAAGCGTTGGGACCAATTGTGCTTGATCGCACCCCATACGGGCGTTGCAGCAAACGATGCGCACCAAAACATCGGCGTGCGAGTGGAACTGGGCCAGGAAGGTAAAGTGATCGTCAGCGATGCGCTCGGCGAGGAGTTGCTCAAGCTCGATCGGTTGCTCGTCGCACCATTGCTGAAGATCCCTCAAGGGGCCAAGCCCGGGGATTTGCTTTTGAAACTCCAATTGGACCCTTATCAAAACAGTTTGCGGCACGCGGGTACCCACATACTGGTCAACGACTTGTCCCAGGAAGGCGTCTGGGAGGGGCTCGAGGAAGGTCGGACATTCGTGGCTTTCGATTGGCTAGCCGACGCCAAAGGGCTTGATGTCGCCTTGATCGAGACCTCCGAAACCCAAAGCAATACCCGTCACGAAATCGGTTCGAGATTGGAGTGGAAAAAAATCCAAGGCATCGCGTCGGGCGAGCTCCACCAAGGACCGAGGCTTGTAGGCCAATCGCCGCTTGCTGCGAATTGGAAAGTTTATCGCAGCACCTCGGAATCGACCGGAGAGTTGGTGCTCGAAGCCCACGGCGAGCGGCTCGATTGGGCGATCCCGACGGCTGGGAATTATCGGATCGAGCTATGGCTCGAACTCCTGGGGCAACCCCACTGCTGGATCCTGACTAGCCCGTTCTATCTCAAGCCTTAGCCTGCGAATCTCCCGCGCTTCGTGGGTTTCTGGGTTGTTGTTTTATTTGCCCTGGATTTTCTCGCCCTCGTAAACAGGCACCAAGATGCTGGGTCCACCCTGGGGAGATTTGCAGGGTGATTTGCAGGGTGATATGCGGGATCTCTCGTCACAACCGTTAGATCTGAAACAATCCGCGCAAGTGGTGCGCGTGTTCCATCACGAAAAACCCCTTTAAATTGATTCATTTGGGCAAAATAGGGGCTTTATTCGGTTGTAAAACCCCCGGGATGTGACATATTTCATGATGCAAGAGTATTTTTCTGTCTCTTGCTGACAGATTGCGTCGATTGCCTGGTTGAAAAAAGCCTTATTTTGATCGTTTTTGATCGTAATTCGATGAATTCCCAAACCTCTGCGAACACTTCGATGGCCCGTCGGGCCCGGATGTTGGATGTGATCCGACAGCAGGGGTTCGTTTCGATCCCGGAGCTTCGCGATTCGCTCGAGGTCAGCGAGTCGACCATTCGCAGGGATTTAGAGTCTTTGGAGGAGTCCGGCGAGGCGCGTCGGACCCACGGTGGCGTTTTTTACACCGGTTCGGTCACCACGGTCCGGCAATTCCAACGCGGGAATCCCAGCGATGGTGCTTGGGACAAAAAACGTGCGATTGCCCTTGAGGCGGCCAAGTTGGTCAACGACCACGATACGGTCCTGCTCGATGGCGGAAGCACGACGTATGAGTTGGCCAAACAGCTGGTCGGACGGCCCTTGCAGATCGTGACCAACTCGCTCCCGGTAGCCAATTTGTTTTCGGCCAGTGATTCGGTCGACTTGGTGATTCTCGGAGGTGCGATTCACAACCGTACAGGTGTGACGCATGGACCATTTACCGACCAGATGCTCGAGACGATCAACGTCCAGAAGGCCTTCCTGAGTGTCGCAGGGGTCAACGAGAAGGGGTTCTACAACAGCAACTTGCTGCTGGTAGAGACCGAGCGTTGCATGATGCGATCGGCCGACCGAACCATCATCGTGGCCGACAGCACCAAATTCGGGCGATCGAGTCTAGCTCGCATGCTCGAGTGGAATCAGGTCGACACCTTGGTCGTCGACGAGGACCTGAGCACCTTGTGGCGAGATCGCATCGATGAGCTCGATACGAATCTGATCCTTGCTCCTTTGAACAACAGTCAAGATACCCATTCGAATTCCATATCATGAATGCTTCCGCTTCGAATACTCACTCCGGTAACCTCGATCACAGCCGTATCGAGGCCTTGGTCCGTTCGGCCATCGCCAATGCCATGGGGGTTGCGGCGGGTTCCTCCCCTTCGGAAGCTTCGTCGTCGAATCTTTACGTCCCAAAGCTTGTCGTGAGCATTTCGGCAAGGCACATTCACCTGACTGACGAGCATGTCGAGAAACTCTTCGGCAAGGGGAAGAAATTGACCCCTGAGAAGGACTTGTACCAAGACGGATTTTTCGCGGCGGCCGAAACGGTCATGATTGTTGGACCCCGTCGTCGCATGATCCCCAACGTTCGTGTGTTGGGACCGACTCGTAAGGCCAGCCAGGTCGAGTTGGCTTTCACCGATACGATCTCTTTGGGGATCGACGCTCCGGTCCGACACAGCGGAGACATCCAGGGGACCCCAGGTTGCGTTCTGGTCGGTCCAGCCGGCGCCGTCGAGTTGCATGAAGGAGTGATCCGGGCGGCTCGGCATGTGCATATCAACCCCCGCGATTGCGCTTACTACGGCGTCAAAAACGGCGAGTTCGTATCCCTCAAGGTCAAGAGTCCCCAATGCGCGGTGACCTTTGAAGATCTGTTGGTCCGTCAGGATCCGAATGCCAAGCTGGAGGTTCACATCGACACCGATGAGGGCAATGCTTGCGATTTGGATCATGCGACGAGCATTGAATTGAAACGACAGGAACCGTGCAAGTGCCACGATCATCACTGATCTTGGAGCTTGAGCACTGCTGACACGGCAGCGAAAAAACAATTTTGGTTTGTATCCCTTTTTTCTCTTGGAGTAGCAACTTATGGCAAAAACAAACGAGGCTCTCGGCATGATCGAGACCAAAGGCTTCATCGCATTGGTCGAGGCTGTCGACGCGATGATGAAGGCAGCGAACGTGAAGTTTCTCGGTTGGGACAAAGTCGGCAGCGGCTTGGTCTCGGCTTTCGTCAGCGGCGATGTCGCTGCGGTGAAAGCTGCCACCGATGCGGGTGCAGCCGCCGCCGGCAGGATCGGACAAGTCCTGAGCGTTCAGGTCATCGCACGTCCTCATGAGGACATTGGCAAGGTCCTGAAGGTCTCGTCCCCTTCGGCCTCGGCTGAGTAACCCCCACCCTAACTTTTCCAGACCACGGATTTCCTAGAAAGAGTTTTTTATCATGCAAAATGCAATTGGATTGATTGAAACCAAAGGCCTCTTGGCCTTGATCGAAGCGACCGACGCGATGGCCAAGGCGGCCAGTGTCGAGATCGTCAAGCGAATCGACATCGGTGGTGCTTACGTCACGACCGTCGTCAGCGGTGATGTCGGCTCGGTCCGAGCAGCCGTCGAAGCTGGAGCCGCAGCGGCTTCCCAAGTCGGCGAACTCGTCAGCAGCCACATCATTCCTCGCCCTTCGGAAGGTCTGACCGCCGCTTTTCTAAAGTAGTTTTCAAGTCAAGGATAGACAATGAAAGTCCTCGTTGCCAATTTGGGTTCTACCAGTTTCAAGTATCGGCTTTTTGACATGGCCGACGAACGGCAGCTCGCACGCGGAGGCGTCGAACGCATCGGTGCGGCTGTTAGTCGTTGCTTTGTTGAAATCAACGGCCAACGCACCGAATCGGACCAATCGGTTCCGAACCACGGTGTGGCCGTCGATGCCTGTATCCGCCAGTTGACCGATCCGCAGACGGGTTGCCTGAAGAACGCTTCGGAGATCTCCGCGATCGGCTTTAAAGCCGTCCACGGCGGTCGAGTTTCCGGGGTTCAGGTCATCGACGATTCGGTTCTCGATGCGATGGAGGAAATGAACTCGGTGGCCCCGGCGCACAACCCGCCTTACATGGCCGCGATGCGTCAGTTGGCAAAGACCTCGTCGAAGATCCCGCTTGTCGCGGCCTTCGAGACCGACTTTCATCAGTCCATACCTGAAGCTTCGAAACGCTATGCGATCCCCGACGAAATCGCTTCGGCTCTGCCGATTCGCAAGTGGGGATTTCATGGTGCCTCGCACCGCTACATCGGATGGCGAACCGCCGAATTGCTCGGGAATCCTGACGCTCGCGTCATCTCGTTGCACTTGGGTGGAAGCTCATCGATCTCGGCGATTCGAGGTGGAAAAAGCGTCGCGACGAGCATGGGGATGAGCCCTCAAACAGGACTCCCTCACAACAACCGCGTCGGGGATTTCGATCCTTATGCGCTGCCGCTGATGATGAAGCACACCGGATTGGGGCTCGAGGATCTGCTCAAGCTCCTAGCGACCGAAGCTGGATTGCTCGGACTCTCCGGCGGACTCTCAGGCGATGTGCGGGATCTCGAATCGGCTGCTGCGGCTGGAAACGCCAAAGCACAACTCGCAATCGATGTCTTTGTCGCCGAAATCCGACGCCAACTCGGCTCGATGCTCGTTGCCCTAGGTGGCGCCGATGCGATGGTCTTTACCGGTGGCATCGGAGAAAACTCCACGACGATTCGTCACGCGGTTTGCCATGGACTCAGCGAACTCGGAATCTCCCTGTGCAATACCAGGAACGCTTCCGGTGACAAAGAACGCCGTATCGACGATCCGTCCAAAGACCGAATCTCGGGTGGCTCGGCCAACCAACGCAATATCCAACTGTGGATTGTACCGACCAACGAGGAGTTGATCGTAGCCCGGCAAACCGTCGCTGCGATCGGCAAGTAACCCAACGAGGCCTAGCGAGACCGCCATCATGTTTGTTGCCAAAGTAACCGGTTCGATCGTCTCGACCCAAAAAGTGGATTCGATGATCGGGCAAAAACTGCTCATGGTCGAGCCCTTTCGACTCGAGCCCAAGGACCGACAGAGCATGGTCACGACCGGCCGTACCTTCATCGCCGTCGACGCCTTGGGAGCAGGGGTCGGCGACATGGTATTGATCACGCAAGGAAGCAGCGCTCGGTTTACCCCCGAGACAGGCAAACTCCCGATCGACTGTGTCATCATCGGCATCGTCGATACCGTCAGCATCGAAAAGGCTAACATCTACAGCCGCCAATAACCACTCAAGAGAATCCATCTACGGATCATGCAAATCAACGAAACCCTCATCCGTTCGGTCGTCGAACAAGTCATCAGCCAAGTGCGCAGCCAAGCCGCAGGCCCAGGATTGAACCTCTCTGGGACCAGCTCGGCCAACCCAAATCGCGGCCACTCGGGTCTGTTCGACAACGTCGACGATGCGGTCGCCTCGGCTCGAACCGCTTTCGAACAACTCCAACAGCGACCGATCGAAGATCGTAAAAAGATCATCGACATCATCCGACGTATCTCGATCAGCCAATGCGAGGAACTCGGAACGATGGAGATGGAGGAAACCAAGATCGGACGTCTTGAACACAAAATCGCAAAGCTCAAAACCCTTGGCGAAAAGACCCCCGGGGTCGAATTCCTCCGAACCGAATGCTACAGCGGGGATCGAGGCCTGGCCGTCATCGAACACGCTCCCTTCGGTGTCATCGGAGCGATCACCCCTGTGACCCACTCCCTCCCGACGATCACCGGCAATGCCGTCAGCATGATCGCCGGTGGGAATACCCTTGTGGTCAATCCACACCCGAGCGGACGCAAGGTAGCTGCGGAGGGTGTTCGCCGGTTCAACCAAGCGATCCGAGCGGAAGTCGGGATAGCATCGCAAGATCGCTCTGATCTGCGTGACGGGTGGACCTGCCGTTGCCCGAGCGGCCCTCAACAGCGGCAAACGCGCCGTGGTCGCCGGACCAGGCAACCCACCCGTGGTCGTCGATGAAACCGCCGATCTGGATCTGGCAGCCCGATGCATCATCCAAGGTGCCTCGTACGATAACAACCTGCTGTGCATCGCCGAAAAAGAAGTCTTCGTCGTCAACAGCGTCTTCGATGCGATGATGGATGCGATGAGCCGTGCCGGTGCGGTCCGACTCAATGAGTCCCAAGTCGATCGCTTGACGGCAGCCGCCCTGCAAGTCGTCGGAGAGGGAGCCGACAAGCATCACGCAGCACGCAAAGAATTGCTCGGACAAGACGCCTCCAAGCTGGCCGAAGCGGCTGGTTTGCACGTCGATCCCTCGGTCGAACTCCTCTTCGGTGAAACCTCCGAGGATCATCCGTTTGTGCAAACCGAACAGATGATGCCCTTTGTCCCGTTCGTTCGATGCTCAAGCTTTGAGTCCGCAGTCCAATGCGCTCAAAAGGCGGAACACGGATACCGACATACAAGCATCATCCATTCCCGAAACGTCCGAAACATGACCATCATGGCCCGCGCCATGGACACGACCCTGTTCGTCAAGAACGGTCCGTGCATGGCCGCATTAGGGCTCGGTGGCGAAGGCTATCTGTCCTTCTCGATCGCCGGTCCGACCGGTGAAGGGGTTACCACTCCGCTGACCTTCACTCGGGAACGCCGCTGCTCACTGATCGACGATCTGTTTATCCTCGGTCGCTAGCCCTGTCCGTTTTTATTTAAACCTCCACAACCCAACGAATCCCTCAGGCAAGTCATGCAAGTCGCCTTGGTCCTCGGCAACGCGATCTCGACGGTCAAACACCGCAGCTTGGAAAACGTCAAGCTGCTGGTCTGTCAACCGTTGGCCGCCGACGGCAGGTCCCGAGATGGCGCTCCGGTGATCGTCGCCGATTACATGGGCGCAGGGGCTGGCGAGAAAGTCATCCTCACCAGCGATGGAGCAGCCGTCCGCGAACTTTACGGTCTGGAGAACAGTCCGTTGCGCTGGACCGTTATGGGGCTGGTCGATCCTAGCCATAACCCGACACCACCGAAATCGAAGAAGGAAGCAAAGCGATGAGCCCATCGGCCAACAGCAAGCTTGATCTCTCCTCGATCGATATCGAACGGATCGTACGCGAGGTCCTCGCCTCGGTCCTGCCGGCAATGCCCGCCTCGGGTGCCAGTCCAAGTGCCGCTTCGAGTGCAACGACCAATAAGACGACCAGTGCAGCGACCAGTACCACTGCAGGTGGAATGTCCAATGCGGGCGAATCGATGCCCCAGAGCATCGACGCGATGCACCTGAATGTCCCAGTATTGAGCCTCGATTCGCTTCGCAGTGTACCTTCAGGAACCAAGCAGATCACCGTCTTGTCGACGGCGTTGGTAACCCCGGCGGCCAAGGATTGGCTCAAGGAAAAAGGGATCGGCTGGACCCGGATTGTCCCGACGGCAAGCTCTCCGGTCACTGGGAAATCTCCCGTCCCTAGCAATCCTTCGGGCCTGAGCACTTCGGTCGCGTCTAGCGAATTTTTGCAAAAAAACAACATGGAAACCGAGCCCGAGCGGGTTTTGGTGACCGGTTCGGTGCTATGGTTGCGAACCCTCGAAAAGCAGCTTTGTCCCAAAAGCTCGCAGATCGATCAGGTCCAATTCGATGATGCGGCGAGCCTCCGCGCCGTGTCCCAAGCGATTCGAAACGGAGCTCCAGCGGCCATCGCGGTCGTCAAGGCTCCGCATGCGACGCTCTGGCAAGCTGCCCGCGACGAGGCTCTGCGCCCATCGATCGTTTCGCAATGGAGCGATCTGGCAGAGGTCCTTCGGGAGGTCCCAACGAACCTGCTGATCCTCTCGGCAAGCCGATGGAACACCGCTGGCACAGCCAATATCGCCAGGAAGTTTATCGAACACATTCGAGCGAATCGCTAGGACGCCAAAGGATCGATCGATGCACATTTTTAAAGTCACTGGAACCGTCACCTTGAACCGAGCCCATCCAACCTACCAAGGTGCTGTGCTCAAGCTGGCCGAACCCATCGGAGAATCACTCGTCGGAGGGGTCGCCAACGAGCCCGATTCGATCGTCGTTTGGGACGAACTCGGAGCCGACGTCGGTAGCATCATCGCCGTAGCCGATGGTGGAGAAGCGGCCCAGCCGTTTCGACCCAAGCTCAAACCCGTGGATGCCTACAACTCGGCGATCCTCGACGAAATCAACATCAAACCCCACTTACTGAAAGATTAATCAACGAGACGCTGACCATGAGTATCAACGCGCACAAGATCAAGCAAGACATTTGTGAAATCGGACGACGACTGTACAACAAGGGATTCGCAGCAGCCAACGATGGGAACATCACCGTTCGCATCAGCGACAATGAGGTCCTGTGTACCCCAACGATGCACAGCAAAGGCTTTCTCAAGGTCGAGGATATCTGCACGATCGATATGACCGGCAAGCAAATTGCTGGGATCAAAAAGCGATCGAGCGAAGCCCTTCTGCACCTGGAAATCTACAAGCAACGCCCAGAGATCAAGAGCGTTGTGCACTGCCATCCACCCCATGCAACGGCTTTTGCTGTCGCTCGCGAACCGATCCCTCAGTGCGTCTTGCCCGAGGTAGAAGTCTTCCTAGGGGATGTTCCGATCACCCGCTACGAGACCCCTGGTGGACAAGCCTTTGCCGACACGGTCTTGCCGTTTGTCAATAAGACCAACATCATCATCTTGGCCAACCACGGTACGGTCAGTTTCGGTGTCGATGTTGAACAAGCCTACTGGTGGACCGAGATTCTCGATGCCTACTGCCGTATATTGATGCTCTCGCGTCAACTTGGAAACGTCAGTTACTTCAACGAGAACGAGGAACGCGAGTTGCTCGATCTGAAGCAAAAATGGGGTTGGGCTGATCCACGCAATACCGACGAGTACAAGAATTGCGACATCTGTGCCAACGACATATTCCGCGAGTCCTGGAAGCAATCTGGCGTGCAACGCCGAGCCTTTCCAGCACCTCCCCCAATGGCCAATAAACCGATGGCGAACAACCCAGCAGCCAACGCCTCGGCTCCTGCAAACGTCCCATCCGTAGCTCCGAGCCTTGGAGCACCCCCGGTCTTGAGGGCCACTCCTTCGATCGAGGTTCCAGCCTCCGCGGCCCTGAGCGCTGCGGGTGTCCAAGCCGGTTCTCCTGCCGGGGCCAACTCCGGAATCGATATGGAGCAGCTTGTGAAACTCATCACAGCACAAGTGATCAAAGAACTTCAAAAATAGCGGTGGTCCCAAGATGCGAGTCTTTGGATTCATCGAATCAAACCAACTAGCAAATACGTTTAGGAATAGAACATGAAAGTCAGTATCATCGGCGGGGGTGGATTGGTCGGATCGTGCGCTGCATACGCGCTTCAGTGCGGCGGTATCGTGCGAGAGATCGCCCTGTTGGACGTCAATGCGAACCTAGCCGCAGGGCATGCCCTGGATCTGATGCACGGTTCGCCAAGCATCGCGGATCAAATCCTCAGCTCGGGCGGATACGAACACGTACCGGATTCGGATGTGATCTGCATCACCGCCGGTCTCCGCCGCAAACCAGAAGAATCGCGCTTGGACCTGATCAACCGCAACACCGATTTGTTCTCTGGTCGATATCCTGACCTCGCTGGCTGCTAGCAAGCTCGGGTTGCCTGTGTCTCAGGTGCTCGGACTCGGAACGCAGTTGGATACCATCCGGTTCTGCTCCTTGATTTCCGATGCATTGAAATCATCCCCGACGCAGACCCGAGCGTTGATTTTGGGCGAGCATGGCGACAGCATGGTTCCCATTTGGTCGAGCGCTACGGTCGGTGGATTGTCCTTGGACAAGTATCCGGGCTGGAACAGCGTTTTGGCCGAGAAGATCTTTACCCGGACCAAGGGTTCGGGGGCCGAATGCCTTTCGAAAAAAGGTGGAGCGGGCTTTGCCGTCGGCATCGCGATTCGGGACGTGATCCATGCGATCGCCCTGGATCAAAACCGAATCTTGCCCGTCAGCACCGTCCAAGATGGAGCCTGTTACGGCATTCGCGACGTTGCGATCAGCATTCCGACGGTGGTCGGACGGGCAGGTGCGATTCAGCGTGTGGAGATCGATTTGTGGCCCAAGGAGTTGCAGGGATTGCGAGCCAGTGCTGCGGCGATCAAGCCAACGCTCGATACGGTCATGAAACGCGTGGGCTAAATCATCGGGTATCCCCAACTGCTCACCGGAGCAAGGCTCACTTGGCCTCCGTCGGCTTCATGCCGGCGGGGCCAAGACTGACAGCTACCGAAACTTGTAGCTGCTTAGTTACGCCTCCGCCGGGACGAGCCCGAATGTCGCAAGGTTAAGTGAAAAGTCCTTGTTTTTTGTGGGTTTCTTGATATTGCACTTGGCATGAAAAGGCTTCCTTGCCACAGATTGGGTTAGAACAACCACCCCCAATTGAGCAAGGAAGCCCATAATGCTAGCCCCTCCGTCAAAAAAGAAAGCAGGACAAGCAGGCATCATCGGTCAAACAGTTCGAATACAGAATCGAAAAACTGATCGAAGCGAACGAACTGCTTTTACCGAAGCTTTTCGACGATGACACGATTGAAGCGATTCTCGGTGAAAGCAAGCCTGTTAAAAAGCCCCGTAAACGCGTCTACACTGTCTCCACCACGCTGACTCTCTTCGTCCAGCAAGTCTTGATGAAGGATCGTGGTTGCAAAGAAGTGGTTCTGTTGTTCAACAGAAATCGCAAGGAGCAACAACTACGGCAAGTGAGTTGTAACACGACGAGTTACTGCGATGCCAGAGCCAGGATTCCCTTGTTTCTGATAAAAACACTGGCCGCTCGTACGGCTCTTATGGCATCCGAGCATCTAGCCGACGATCAGCTCTGGCATGGTCACAGAGTGTTGTTAGTTGATGGTCTAGTTGTCAATGCTCCCGACACACCAGAGAATCAAAAGGTTTACCCTCACTCGCAATCGCAGGAACCTGGATTGGGCTTTCCGCAGATCCGTATGTGCATGGCAATCTGCTTATCAACAGGTGTTGTCACTGATGTGCGATATGGCGCAGTCGTGGGCAAAAAGACTGGAGAAGGAACGCTTTTCCGCAAGATGTTCAGCAACTTTAGACGCGGTGACGTGATTGTTGCTGACAGCCTCTTCGAGTGCTTTCGCGATCATGCGACGCTCAAAGCCAGGGGAGTGTATATGATCTGTAATAAGAACGGGACGCGTGAATCTCCGTTCAAAGGTCCCTGTACCGTGATCGAAGAAACCTGGGTGGTATTGCCGCGTCCGAGCTTTGACAAAAATAGGTTTACGAAAGAACAGTGGAAGGCATTACCAGCGACGCTCAACGTGCGGATGATCCGCTGCAAAGTTGGTGGACGCAAAGGAGACCTCACTCTGGTGACTACACTATTGGACAGTCAAGCATATCCAGCAGCGGATATCGTGAAGCTCTACAAGCAACGATGGGAATGCGAATTGGATAACCGATCCATCAAATCGGTAATGGGAATGGAAAGTTTGAGTTGCCATACTCCCGAGATGCTCGCTCGAGAACTAATGGTGTACATCTTGGCGTACAACATCGTCCGACTCACGATGTGTGATGCTGCCAAGGTCGGCAGCCATCATCCTCGCGATCTAAGCTTCAAAGGTGCCAAAGACGCATGGCTCCTATTCGGCCAGGATGAAAGAGAACCGCAAAACTACGCCTGGCTACTCTGGACCATCGCAGACTTTCCATTACGCAAAAGACCAGGTCGCAGGGAGCCCCGAAAGATAAAACGACGGGACTCGAAGTACGAAAAAATGAAAGCCCCTCGCGCCCAAGAAAAGCTGGGGTTTTTCACTTAACCTTGCGACATTCGGGACGAGCCCGACGGTAGGCGTTGGGCTGCTAGGTCGATTCGCGGAAATCGTCGATCGTCAGGAGCGTGGCGAGTCGATAGCCAGCTTGCTCGATCGCTTCGCGGCCCCCTTCGAGCCGATCGATGACCCCAAAAATTCCTTGGACGTTCAAACCGAAGTCCTTGGCCGATTCGGCAGCCTTGAGTGCACTGCCTCCGCTGGTGATGACGTCTTCGACAATCACGCAGCTCATGCCAGGCTCAACGGGTCCTTCGACCAGCTTGCCCGTGCCATGCGTTTTGGCTTCTTTGCGAACCATAAAGCCGAGCAGGGGCAGGCCTCGTTGACCCGCGTGCACGACGATCGAAGCGGTGATGGGATCGGCTCCGATCGCAAGGCCGCCGACCGACGCGGGCAATTGGCCTGGAAAGCTCGACTCGATCAGGTCCAGCAGTCCGGCGGCGATGCAGTTGGCCCCCTGCGGGTGCAGGGTCACTTTGCGGCAATCGAGGTAAAAGGAAGCTTGTTTGCCGCTGGCGAGGGTAAAGTTCCCGAACTGCAAGGCGTGCTTGCGCACCAGCGCCTTGAGTTGCTCTTGGTCGTATGGCATAGATCGTGCTGGGTAGATGGACTGTTTTTGATTTACTTGCGTATGGATACTTGGGATCCACGTCCGAGCATACCAAAAACGTCTCCTGCATCTAGCGGTGATAGGCTGATGCAACCGATATTCGTCGTTCCGGAATCGACGGCCGGCGATCCGTGGATGCATAGTTCTTCTCCAAGGTCGATCCAGTATCCGCCTAGAGGGTTTCTTGGATCCTTGGCGGGAATTTGCATTCCGTTAGCCGAGTAGTAGTTTCGATCTCTTTGTTTGTCTTGGACCTCGTAGACGCCTGGGCGTGCGGTCGGTTCGTCGCCGAAGCTTACAGGGTAACGACCTGCGTAGAGTTCGCCGAGAAACAAGGTCATCTCGCTGCGGTCCAAGACGATTTCAGCGCGGAATGGGCCTTGGAGGACCTTGAGCTTCCTATCGGGTGCCAACGCGGATTGATCGTCGAGTCCGTTGATTTTCGCAAGGATCGACACGGGCACGTTGCACGTTTTGGCTACTTGTTCGAGTGTCTCACCTGGATTGACGACATAGGGCACATCGAGCAAGTGCCGTTGGGAGAAGATCACCTCTCGGGCCAGGGCGTCGAGCAGGTCGATCAAGTCGGTTTGTTGTTCGTAGGTCAGATCCTGAGCATTGTAAAACACCGAAAGCGTGGCGAGTGCCTCCTTGAGCTTTCCAGCGTTTGCTTGTTCGAGCGCCATACGCTTGGCGTTGGAAAACGATTTGCCTGATGCCGAAGACGGCATACGTGCAGCAGGATTAATCCCAAGTTCGGCCGTTTGACTCGGAGAGTTAGCCTCAGGGTTGCGAAGTCGGGTTGCATCGGACATTGTCCTGGCATCGCCGTGGAGCGAGGGGAGATCCAAAACGGGAATCTCGTTGGACTTCGTTCCGGCTGCGGGCTTGACGTTCGGGTCTAGGTTCGGGGAGGAAGATTTGGGGAGCAAGGTACCGACAGGTGTTCCGAGCGAGGGTGGCTCTAGAGGCAATTGCGACTTGGGCAACTCCAAGGAGGGGATCTCGGGTAGTTGTGGATCGAGAGTTGGACTCGAGGGTGCTGCCGAGGGTTGGGCAGGGCCTGGGGATGGAAGGGACAAGGGGGGTGGGGCCGAGAACGAAGGGTTCGGATTCTTGGCGAATGCCTCAAAGGCATTGCCTTGAGTCGAACCGTTGGAGGCCGAGGGGACGCTCCCTGGGGCTGCTCGGCTGGCCGAGGAACTCGACGCGGGAGCATAGTTTGGTTCCGGTAAATCGACATCCGCATTGAATACATCGGGGTCGACCAAGCCTTGGAGATGGTTTAGTTCCGGTTCTCGGTGATTCAGAGCGATGTAACCGCCGTAGAGCACAAAGAGCAACAAAACTACAACGACTGCTGTTTTGATCGTTTGCACTGCGGTCCTCCTGACCGTTTCGATTGTCGAAATCCGTTGCGAAATGCCGGAAACCCTCCGGACTCGGGTCCGATGCTAGAGAGGATCAAGCGTCGAAGTCAATCTCAATTTTCCCATCCAGTTCTCGGACGCAGTAAGGTTTGAGCATGGATTGGCAGGTCGCTGAGTTGTTTCCGGTTGTCAGATCGTACTTCCAGCCGTGCCAAGGGCATTGGATAGTCCCCTCGGCGAGCTTGCCCTTGGCCAGCGGGCCTCCTTGATGCATGCAAAGTCCATCCAGCGCATAGACCACACCGCTGTGCCGAAACAGGGCGATGATATTCCCTTGCCAGACGACTTCGATCCCTTGGCCCTCGACTAAGGCTTGGGATGTTGCAACCTCTTGAAATGCCATCGTTCGTGGTTCCACTTTTTGGAAAATTCATGACTTGGAAGCTTGAGCGATCTTGAAATCTAACGAATCCCGTTGTGAGCTCCTAGATTGGACCGATTCAAACTGAAATTCTTAAGTACAATTCTACCGGGCATATTTGTTCCCTTCCGTTTCGAAAGACACACCCGGAGTCCCTCGATGATGTTCTCTCCATGTTTCGTTCCAGTAGGCCATTGGGCTATGTTGGCCCTAGGATGTTGGATCAGCCTTACCGCAAACGGATTTGCAG
>JAJTFB010000057.1 GCA_021300015.1 Pirellula sp.
TGATCGATCGATTCGTAGATCGATTTGTAAGCGTCTTTGTGTTCGGCGTACTTACCGACGACGGCGATACTCACTTCGTGCTTGGGATTTCTCAGAGAGTACAGCAAATTGTCCCAGGCTTCGAGTTTCGGCGGAGGGGTTACGATCCCAAAACGTTTGGTGATGAATTCGTCTAGGCGGTGGTCCCGGAGGGACAAGGGGACTTCGTAGATCGAGAAATCCCGATCTTTCTCTTCGATGACCGCTTCGATGGGGACATTGCAGAACAAGGCTATTTTCTCTTGTTCCTCGCGCGAGATACTTTGCTCGCAACGGCAGATGAGCATATCGGGCTGGATGCCGATTTGCCGGAGTTGACCGACCGAGTGCTGGGTTGGTTTGGTTTTGATCTCTGCGGCGGCCTTGAGGTACGGTACCAAGGTCAGGTGGATAAACAGGCAGTTTTCTCGGCCGACGTCTTGTGGGAACTGGCGAATCGCTTCGAGGAACGGCAAGCCTTCGATGTCCCCGACGGTTCCTCCGATTTCCGTGATGACGATATCCGTTTTGGAATCGGCTAGCTTCAGGATCGCTTCTTTGATCTCGTTGGTAATATGGGGAATCACTTGGACGGTCTTGCCCAAAAAGAAGCCTTGGCGTTCCTTCTCGATAACCCTGAGATAGATCTGTCCGGTGGTGTAGTTGGAGTCCCGGTTGAGGATTCCGCTCGTGAACCGCTCGTAGTGTCCGAGGTCCAGATCGGTTTCGCTACCGTCATCGAGCACGTAGACTTCGCCGTGCTGGTAGGGGCTCATCGTTCCGGGATCGACGTTGATGTAGGGGTCGAGTTTCTGCATCCGAACCCTCAATCCCCGGGCTTCTAGCAGCATACCAATCGAGGCACTCGTGAGGCCTTTTCCAATCGAACTGACCACGCCGCCGGTCACGAAAATATGCTTGGTCATGGCTTCCAAACCCCCGATGCTAGGCCCGTTCGCGTGAGAATCTAACCCCTGAAAACGACATCGTAACGTTTTTTTCCAGGTTCGACAAACCGCAGCTTAGGTTCCACGTCGAATCCGCATTGGACCGGGACGAGGAATTCCCTGTCTGCTACAATGTCAGAGCTTGCACAGACTCGGTTTTCCCATAAGCTATCGCGAAGAACCGGGCCTTAAATCATCCATCCAGAAACGTTCCAAAGGTTGCTTGTCATGCCGACCCCTTTTCGTGAGGATTCTCGCTTGTCCGATCCCACTTCATCGAGTCTCGCGGCGAGTCCTACGGCGATTCTTACGCCGGGTCTCCGTTTGATGCTGATGGTCCTTTTGCTTGGACTGACGTTGGCCCTGCGTTTTGCGCCCTTGCCTGAAAATTTCTCGGCCTTCGGCGCCCTGGCGATTTTTTGCGGAATGTTTGCTCGGGGTGGACTGCGTTGGTGGTTCCCGCTGTTAGCCTTGTTCGCAGCCGATTGCATCGGCCAGCTGGCTCGCGTGCCAGGCATGGGTTTTTACCATCCTGAGTCGATGCTGCTTAACTACGCTGGGCTGGCTGTGATGATCCTCGTCGGAGCGGTCTTGGGAAATTGGTCTGGTCGCTCTGGTACGGGTTCCGGCAAGGCCCTTTTCGGAATCTCCCTTCCGCTAGGGGTCGCTAGGATTGCAGCGACCGCTTTGATCGCCTCGGCATGTTTCTTCCTCCTGAGCAATTTCGGTGCTTGGCTCGATCCGCTCATGCAGTACGAAAAGAGTCCCGCAGGGTTGCTTCAATGCTACGTCGCAGGTCTCCCCTTCTGGAGAGCAACCCTGGTCAGCGACGTTCTGTTTTCTGTTGGCTTTTGGGCGTTTGCCGCACTGTTTGCTTCGGTCGCCAAACCCCGCGCATTGGCCGGTCAGAAGGTCAGTCGATCGTAGTTCGATCTCAGCCGATGCAACGGCATCAGTAGTGAGGCGGTATTTCGTCTTGGGCCGACCGCGTCGGACGGTTGGAGTCCTGCACTTGACGGAAGTCGCTTGCAAGTTGTTTGAGCTCACGTCGCAGTTGATCGATTTGACGGCCCTGATCGATGATCACTTGATTCAGGTCGGAAATAGTCTTCTGTGCATGCATCAAGATGCATTCGACGTCGGTCAGGCGTTGCTCGGTAGGCTTGGACAAGTGAATCCTCTCGTAGCGATTTCAGCGGGTTGTAAACATTCAATCTTTAAAACCGTAACGAGCAACAGCCTCGATTACAATCGAGCCGTTCGGCAAATGTTTGCCGACCAGGCTTCCAGCAATGCGGCCGGAGCGATGAACCGCTGGATGTTTTCGCGGGCCTCCTGAGTCAATTCGATCAGCTCGATGATTGTCCGAGCCGACAAATTCCTCATCGGTGCAAATCGCTCCTCGGGCTCCATTCCCTTTTGCGATCCGATGTGCATCTGTGTCCAGAGCGAGTTGCGCAGGACATCGATGACCTCATCGAGACACCACTTGAGTCGGTCGCGTCTTGGTTGCCCTTCGGGGGTCGATTGGTTGAGATGGTCGATAATCGACTTGGTAAAGCCGATGAAATCCATGGGGCGTTGTTGCAAGTAAGCGTGGATTTGGTTTCGGAAATCTTGGAGCGTAGGGTCGTTGAGTTCTTGGGCATATTGGATCGATCCATGGGCGCGTTGAGCAAGTTCGCGAGCTGCCGATGGGTCGCTAACGAGCTGGTGCCGCAGGATCAGTTCGGTGACGTGTGCATCTGCCAGCGGAGAGAATCTCACGATTTGAGATCTCGAGCGGATCGTGCTGAGCTGTCGCTTTTCAGAGGTACCAAGTAGAAAGATCACCGCACCCGGAGGTGGCTCCTCGAGGGTTTTTAGCAAGCTATTGGCTGTGTCCTCCTTGAGGGTGTCGGCATCGTCGATGATGGCGATTTTGCGACGATTCGAATAGGGCCTGATGCGCAGTTCGTAGCAAAACCCTTCCCGCATCCTCGCTCCATCCGAACCGAGCAACTGGTCGATCGTTAGGACCGATTTTTCAGGGTCTCTGGCCAAATAGAGAACATCTGGATGCGTCTGACTTTCGACCTGAACGCAGGTTTCGCAGCGGTTGCAGACGCTCAATTCCTTGGGGTCTGTTTGTGTACAAAGAAGGGACTTGGCGATCAGTTTGCAAAAGGTCCTTTTCCCGATCCCCGTCGGTCCGACCATTAGAAACGTGCTTGCAAGTTTGCTCTGTCCGATCGCGTTGGCAAACCACTTTTGCTGGCGTTGGTGGCCCAGGAAAGTCGTCCAGTCCATCACCTGCTTACCGGTTCAAAATAGGGAGGGGTCTTGAGTCTTAGCAAGGTTTTGGTCCAGGTCCCAAGAGTTCCTTGTTCACTGGATTTTCTCAATTGTTCTTTTTCCAAAAGATTCAGCAAGCCGCTCCCGGCCTTGATCTCCGTGATGGGTGCAGTTGGGGGAAGCGATCGTTGCGAAAGGAGCGCTTCGAGCATCTCCTCGAGTTTGCTTGCGGATGTGACTTGCCTGTCGAACTGGCGACTCTCTGCGAATTGGGCGTAGTGATACCGCCAGTCCATCAGAGTCGGCGAATTTTCCAGGTAGTTTACGCTGGCAAGAAACTGTTCGGCTTGGTCGAACCTTTGGGCAAGTTCCTTGGAGGCCTCGGGCCACGCCGAGCGAGAGGCATCGAGTCGGTTCATGATGGTTTGGAACTGAAGTCCGATCGCAAGAACGGAAATCAGTCCCAAGATCAAAATCATTGAAAAAGCGACGACGGCGATCTTTCCGGGAATGCGGTCGACTTGCTCGACTGGGACTTCCTTCTCGATGGCCTTGGGAATAGCCTCTACATCGATGATTTCGTCGAAGTTTCTCACGTGTGGATCTTGTACTCTTTGAGGCGTTGCATTTCATCGGCCACGCTGCTGCCATCGGGAGTATCATCGCTGGCGATATCGAACCAGGACTCCTCGAATTTCACGTAGCCGGACTCGCCCCGAGCGGACTTTTGCAAGGCCACGTTGGTCGTCAGCGAGATGATCGCGTCGGCCATGGCGACCTTGGGGTAGCAACGGGGTTTGTTCTCTGGCGAATTGTTGCGTATGCAATAAGCCCAATGTTCAATTTCTTCGGTGTATCCTCGGCTGACTGGCCCTGACGTAGCGGCGGCTTTGGAGACCGGTGAGGAAGCCCCCCCGCTGGCTTGGGTGTCGAGCGCATAGCCTGCACCGGCAGCCTTGACTCCCGCTGCAGCGCTCGTGTCGCTCTTGGCGTAGAGCATGACTTCTTGTTCTTTTTCCAGGACCAAGGTTCCTTTGGTACCCATGACGACCTCACCATAACCGCCGTATCCGTTTCCATTGATCGAGGAATAGGTAACGACAATTTTCTTGTTTGGATCCTGCTCGTAGCTTGGGACCCCCTTGAGGCCGCCGGCTTGGCGATAGCCCAGATCGAATTTTTCGTTGTACTCTGGACCAGGGAACTCGTAGGTGCAATAGACATGGTCTTCGGCATCGCGATCGGCCGGGAAAATATGACGTCCGCCGACGGCGTGGACGGTCAGTGGATGGGCCTTTTTCCCGTCGGTACGCAGGGCGCTGCAGAAGATGGTGGCCGCATCGAGTTGGTGGCTGCCGAGTTCACCCATCAATCCGGCACCTGTCCGATTGAACAGCCGCCATCGGATAAGTTCCTCCATGGCCGATATGGTTCGGTTGCCGATGGATTTCTCCTGATAGCCGAATCGGGCTGCGTCTACTTCGTCGGACATCCAGGCTTTCTGCTGGGCGATCTTGCGCTCGAGTTGCTCGATTTCCGAGGGGCTCTTGGCCTTCTCCAGTTCCTTGACGTATTTATCCAAGTCGGATTTGATGCGATCGACCTTGGAATCTGGATCTCCGCCGACCATCGGTGGCTGCCAGGAGTCGTTTCCAGGTAGATTGCCTCGATGCCATTGGGCTCGGATGTGGTGCAATTGCCCGAGCATTCCCCAGCGGATCAAATGCACGGCGTTGTCGTAGAGAACGCTGTAGTGGCGTTGGTGGCCGGTGGCCAAGTACAACGATTCGCCCGATGGACCCTTCAATTCCTCGGCAAGCCTCGCCATGACCTTGCACTGTGCGACGTTGTGGGCCATGAGTTTCTCGGTAAGTACGTGCTTGCCTTTCATCATCGCTTTGATCGCGATCGGTGCGTGCAAGTGGAGCGGCAAGGCGATGATGATCGCTTCGATGCTATCGTCGTTGAGCAAAGCCTCGACGCCCCCGTTGGACGCATCGTAAACCTTGACATTCCTGCGAGCTTCTTCCTCTCCGGAATACTTGTACTGCTTGATCAAACCCGGTCGCGTCGGGGTGGTCCAGTCGCCGTGGAACGCGCGGTAGATGCTGTAGGGCCGAATATCGGCAACGGCCGTGACTTGGACGTACTCCGGGGTGCAACCGCCGATAAGTACGTTGCCTTCATCACCCGTTCCGATGACGCCGACTCGGACTGGATTGGCAAACTTTTCGTATCCGAAGTACATCGCCCCTAGGCCCGCTCCGCTGACGGCACCGGCGGCGATGACCCCTTGGAGAAACTCGCGGCGGGTAAAGCCCACGGCTTCGTGATAATTGTCCTGACCAACTGCCTTGTCTTCTGCACTCAACGTTCGCATTCGATCACCTCGGAATAGGGTTGTTTACGGTGTTATTTTAAAGAGATTATAAGGTCCTGGGGGACGCTGCTTATGCGGGAACTGTGGATTTGCGATTCCAAAAGCTCCAGGGGATGAAGTCCAACCCTGCGTAGCGTCCGGCATCGGCAAAGGCCACGACGAAACAGCCTAGCATCTCGATGGCTTGGTAGTAGGTCGGACTAGTACCCGGAAAACCCGGGAATTGGCTAACAACTACCGAGGCCAAGAACAGACCAGCGGCCAAACCGGCCAGCGGGGTTAGCAGTCCTAGCAGCAGCAGAATACCGACCGACATGTCGAAAATCGGGATGATTTTATCGACCAGCTTGACCGAGATCGGTCCTTGACCCTCGAATTTGAATTCGACCCTTTTGCGGATCGGTTTTCCTTGGGCATCTTTCGTCGGGGGTTTCTCAGGCTTCGGGTTGGCTTGTTCGTCCGTAGCGATCGCATTGAGCTTGTTGACCATCTCGGGGATGGTGTTGTCGATCTCGGCCAAAATCGGACGTCCCAGGGCCCGCCATTTCCCTTCGATATCGTCCTGTTGCTTTCGCAGCGATTCGATTTTGGTACGGGATGGTTCGCTTTGAAGTTTGGCGATGCGCTCGAATCCGTTTTTGTATTCCTCGATCTGAGGCTTCCACGTGTCATACGATTCTTTTCGCTTGGCCTTCGAATCGGCAAGAATCGTGTCGACTTCCTTGCACTGATCCTCGTTCAGAGCGAACTCTCGTTTGATCTGCTCTCCATAGGCTTCGCAAGCATCCGACATCGATTTCGCATCGATTCGAATCGCGCCGTCATGGTCGGGGATCATCGACTGGAACTGCTTGGCAAATGGCCCTTTGGCGGCCGAAAGAAAAGGGGTCGACGAAAAGCCCTCTTTGACCTTCACGGCACCTTCTTGGAAAAAGTGCCATCCAATGACCAATCTCAAAAGAACCAGGAACAGGATCGCTGGAAAGGTCAATTTGGCTTTTTTAAAGAGCATGGATCAAGTCCGGATAGTTCGGCAGGTGGGAGATGCAGGTGGGTGTCTGTGGATCTGGTCGTATAGTATGTTACAAAAACTGCCATAAGCCAAGACTCTAGGTCGGCCAAGCCGGACATTAGTTCAACTGTTTTCTTCGATTGCGTGAATGATTTCGCCGGGGGAAATCTCTTGTCGGTAGTAGATGACCTGGTGGTTTTTAGAAAAAGCGTGTTTCTTCCATTGCGCCTTTAACGTCTGGGGGATCGCCAGGAGCAAGGGGGTGTCGGCAAAGGTATTGAGGACCTCGGATTTGTGCCGGATGTACTCAGGGGTCCAAAACCCCACAATTTCCAGCAATATCCGGGTGCCTGATGGGGTAACGACGGTAAAGTCGGGGAAAAAGACCCGCTGGCCTCGGACCAGGATGTCTCCTTCGCGGAGCAATTGCCAGCCCTCGAGCCCGGACTCTCGAGCGTGGAGAACTTGCATCAGTTCCCAGTTTTCGATCAGGTTCGTCTCGATCTGCGAATCGGCAAGTTCGGGAGGCTCTACCGAGGATTGGAGTCCGCAGCGGTCATCGAGTTTGAGGGTCCAACGCTGTTTGCGTCCCCAAGGGGTATCGATGAATTTGGCGAACCCTTTTGGGACGATCGTAGCGACCAAGGACCAGCCGGTGCAGGAGAGGAGTCCTGGCAGGAGTTTTGCCATTTGCACTCCGTAGCGGTGGGTTCCCCGGAGGACCGAGGCGGGTCCATCGAGGGTGATTCGATACCCGTCGGATATCGACTCGATGCGGTGCATTAAGTTTGCGAGTTTGGCATAGCGAAGGATCGCTTTCCAATCTCCCGTCGCATCGATGATCATCTGTCTTGCGCCCAGCAAGGCGGCTTGGGTCTGTGCGACGTTGTAGCGGGCAAGGAGTTCGTTGGTGTCTGAGGGGTATGGGAATTCGACCAAGCGGTGGTGGTCGATGATGTCCGAGAATAGCTGTTGCTCGAGTTGTGGCCAGGTCATTTTTTCCAGGGCGGCGATCTGCTCTTTGACTTCGGCTTGGGAATGGTCGAGGATCGATTCGATATTGTTCACCAGCGGATGAAGCGCTGCGGCTTGGCGAAATACTCGCTTGCGGAGCTCAGCGGTCTGCTTGGGTTTTCCAGCATCGAAATTCGAGGCGTCATCGAGCAGTTTGCAAAACGCGCCGACTCTACGTATCGGGCAAGCTGCATCGGCTTCGAGGATCCTTTGGATTTGGCCATGGAGGTTTTTTCTCGTCGTGCCTACCCCTTGGCGGTAGGCCTCGCACATCTGCTTGGCCAAATCGATGTATTGGGCATGCTCGTTGCGGTTCAACAGATCAGGAAGGATCTGGCCGTCGACGTAGCTTGCGATGGCTAGTTCCTTGGTAAGCATCGTTGCGCCTTCTGTTGCGGGACTTCTGGACTTCTTTGGTTTCGGCCGTGACGACCTCGTAGAGAACAGCGCGAGCATTCCCGCGTTTTCGCAAGATTCGACCGAGCCGCTGCTTGGATTGCCTAGTCGAGCTTTTGCCTCCGAGGACCACAGCGATTTTGACTTCGGGCAGGTCGACCCCTTCATCGAGTACTTGGTTGGCTACCAAGGCTGGATAGACTCCGTCGCGAAGCCCTTCGAGATAGTCGAGTCTCTCGGCTTTTCCGCAATGGCTGAGCAAACAAGGGATAAGAAATCGCAGCGATATTTTGCGAGCCATGGCGTTCGTACCGGTGAAGATGATCATCGGCTCGCCCAAATGAAGCCGAAACAGATCTTCGAGCACCTCGAGCTTTTCGTCGGCCCGATCCTCGATGGATTCCTTCTCTCGATACAATCGCATGATGCGGGAAGCTTCGCTCCCTTTGGCCGCCTCATTGCACAGGTCTTTCCATTCAAACAGGGGGTCTTGCTCCCTGCGTTCGTGGACGTAACTTGCAATCTGACCTGAGATCTCTTTGTACCGTACGCGCTCGCTCGGACCGAGTGCGACTGCGATGCGAACTACATCGTAGTCGGCCAGCGTACTTCCTTTGACCTGCTGCAACCCCAGCTCGTAGCAGACCGGCCCGATGAGCACCTCGAGTTCCCTCGGATCGGCATTGAGCGTCGCGGTCAGTCCTAAGCGTTGTGGGGCAGTCGAGCAACGGGCCGCATCGGCCCGAATCGGTCCGGTCAAATGGTGGCACTCGTCAAAGACAAGCAAACCGAACCGCGATCCGAGTTCTGTGGCATGGATGCAGGCACTGGCGTAGGTCGTGACGGTCAGTGGCCGGATGGTGTTGCGTTGATCCCCGAGTATCCCGGCATCGATCCCGAGCCCCCGCAGGATGCGACGATGCCACTGGTACATCAGGTCCCTGACCGGAGCGACGACCAACGTTGGGATTCCACTCTGCGCGATGATCGCAAGGGCCACTTCGGTCTTACCCGTCCCGGTAGGCATGACGATGATGCCTCGCTTGGATTGGCCCCAAGCCTCGATGGCTTGCTGCTGCTCGGGGCGTAAAGGGGGCAGTTTCAGTTCGGTTGCAAACGTCAGCAACCCGCTTGGATCCCCTTGATCGACTTTCGGGACTTCATCGAGAATCCCTGTATCGAAGGCAGCAAGTCCTTGGCGGATTTGTCCGTAATGAATCGCATCGCACCGCCATTTGAGTACGCGGTGGTCCCACATCCAGACTTTGGGGCCAAACCAAGCCTCAAGCTGATCCTTGGTGCCACGCTCGAGCAGCAAGGTTCCCGAATCAAAAACCAATCGGTTCGAACTCGATGCGTCGGTCAACTGCTTCGAACTCCTCTGGCGAACTCTTGTGTCAGAACTTTTGTGTCGAACTTTTGTATCGATCCACCGTATTCGGGGGGCAAAATCCAGCGGGTATTTCATCGGGGAATTGTTGCTTATCGACACTCTCACGGCTACGGCAGGCGTTTCTTCTGAGTTATTATAGTAGACGTCACAAGGAGCGTGATTTCGAGGCAGAACGGTCGCCTTGAAACGACCGCTAGCATTTGTTTGTCGACGATGGGAAAAACTGCGATGGCCACCTCTGCCGATCGGGACACAATCCTGGATCTAACCCAAAAGTTACTCGTTTCGATCACCCGTGGAGATTGGGACACCTACAAGGAAATCTGTTGCCCTAGTTTGACGTGCTTTGAACCCGAGGCGATGGGGAATCTTGTCGACGGATTGGATTTTCACCAATACTATTTCAATTTGCCAAGCGGATCGACGCCCGTTCAATCGACCATCGTCGCTCCCCATATCCGGGTCATGGGGGATACGGCCGTGATCGCCTATGTTCGTCTGACCCAAAAGATCGCCGACGGAAAACCGACGACGGTGGCCATGGAGGAAACCCGTGTATGGCAAAAGCAGATGGGCAAATGGAAGCATGTCCATTTCCACCGCAGTCCGACTCGCTAGTTGTCGATCGACCGAACTTCTCCAAAGGACCACCGAATGCATCCCGCAGGTTTTCTTCGGATCAGCACCCTCTCGACGTCCACAGCCGTTGCCAACCCAGAAGGCAACGTATCGGCGATCGAGCAAGCTTTGGTTTCCTTTCAGTCGTCGGACATCGTCCTGCTGCCCGAATTGTGCATCAGCGGATACACCTGCGGTGAGTTGTTCCTTCAAGATCGTTTGCTCGATTCATGCCGTAGCGCACTGGTTCAATTGGCCCGGTACGTCGACCAACAACTCGTTGTCGTCGGTCTGCCGCTTGCGGTCCGAGGCCGACTTTACAACGTCGCAGCGGTGCTCTCGGGCGGATCGGTCTTGGGCCTAGTCCCCAAAACCCACTTGCCCAACTACAGCGAATTTTACGAAGCACGCTGGTTTCATTCGGGGGCCGATGCGGATTTCGATACCGTGCGAATCGACGGAATCGGCCAAGTCCCCTTTGGAACCGATTTGCTCTTCGAGTGCGGCAAAGCCACCCTTGGGATCGAGATTTGCGAAGATCTTTGGGTCCCTATTCCTCCGAGCAGCCAGCAGGCGATCGCTGGTGCAAACGTCCTGCTGAACCTTTCGGCAAGCAACGAGACGATCGGGAAAGCCAACTACCGCAAGCAACTCGTCGCGATGCAATCGGGCAAGTGCATCGCGGCTTACGCCTACGCTAGCGCTGGTCCCTCCGAGAGCACCACCGATTTGGTCTTCGGTGCCCATTGCCTGATTGCTGAGAACGGTGCGATCTTGGCGGAGTCCCAGCGGATCGGCACAGGGTTGGAGATCCATGCCCACCCCTCCGAGAGCCCAGTGGTGAGTTTTGCAACGGCCGATATCGACTTGGGGAAACTCGATCGCGACCGTCGAGCGTTTCAAACCATGCATCAAACAGCCGATCGCAAGTCGGCTGAGTTCCGGCGCGTTGCCTTCGAGCTGCAACTCACACCTGGTTCCGTGTGCCGAAGAATCGATCCGCACCCGTTCGTTCCAGCTTCCAAGGACCAGTTGCACGAGCGCTGCGCGGAGATCTTCGAAATCCAATGCGCAGCCCTAGCCAAAAGGGTGGGACTCTTACCGGCGAACTCACCCCTTAGCATCGGTGTCTCCGGGGGCCTCGACAGCACCTTGGCTCTTTTGGTAGCCGTCGAGATGTGCAGGAAGATGGGCTGGCCGACGACCCGAATCGTCGGGATGACCATGCCTGGATTCGGAACGACCAAGCAGTCGAAATCCAATGCGATCGAACTGATGAAGCATCTCGAGGTCACATCGCAGACGATCGATATTCGAGACAATTGCTTCGAAACCTTCCGAAGTCTTCAACACGCTCCCTTCGGCGTTTCCCTTGAGGGGCTAAACTCGCAGAGCCTCCAGAGCCGCTTGGAAAAACTGCCCGAGAACCAGCGCAACGATCTGGTGTTTGAAAACGTACAGGCTCGAATGCGGACCATGCTCCTGATGAATCGAGGATTTGTGCTTGGGACTGGCGATATGTCCGAACAAGCTCTCGGCTGGAGCACTTACAACGCCGACCACATGTCGATGTACAACGTCAACGGTTCGATCCCCAAAACGCTCGTGAAATTTCTGATTCGCTACGTGGCGGAGTATCTCGTCAAAGATGCCGTCGGCAAGATTCTCATCGACATCGTTCAAACGCCGATCACCCCGGAATTGCTCCCGTTGAGCTCCGATCAAAACGTGCTTCAATCGACCGAAGATACCATCGGGCCTTACGAACTGCACGATTTCTTCCTGTTTCATCTGGTCCGTGGCGGGGCTACTCCCTCGAAAATCCTCCTTTTGGCCGAGCATGCCGTATTCGATCGCGAATATTCGCCTGACCAAATCCGCAGTACGTTAAAAGTTTTCCTCAAGCGATTTTTCGCTTCGCAATACAAACGCTCGTGCGTTCCAGATGGCCCTAAAGTCGGAAGCGTTTCGCTGTCTCCACGAGGCGATTGGCGAATGCCTAGCGACGCCGATGTCGCCACTTGGATCGCCGAACTCTAATCGATGCAATCGCTCCAATCTTTCTTGGAAACCCTATCATGAACCAGCCGAACGATGTCGCCTCCGAGGTGCTTGAATTCGTCAGCCGATGCAAAACCGTTATCCTCTCGACCGTCTCAGGCAACGGCGAACCCAACGCGAGCTACGCTCCATTTGTCCAAGAGGCTGGCGCAATCTACGTTCTGGTCAGCGGGTTGGCCAAGCACACCTCGAATCTGCTCTCGACGGGCCAATGCCACGCGATGTTCATCGCCGACGAAAAAGATTCGGTCAACGTTTTTGCACGCAAACGGGTCAGTTACACTTGCGAGGTCCACGTCATTCCCCGGGATGCCCCCCTGGCCCCGATCGTCTTTGGCAAGATGCGAGACCAATTCGGACCGACCATCGAGACGTTGATCGGACTCTCCGATTTTCGACTCGTCCAATTGCTCCCTGGACCAGGGGTCTGGGTTCGGGGCTTTGCCCAAGCCATCCCGATTCATGGTCTCTTGAGTTGAACCGAGCCAGGCCCCAAGTTCGTCAAATCACAGGGAGCTTAAAAAAGCATCGGCAGTTCGCTGATGGACTTGGAGCTTCTCTCCCATCCGATCGACCTGGCTGACCATGACCTTCATCCGCGGATTGCGCTCGAAAAAATCCCGATGCTTGGAAACAAACCGCCAGTACAACCCATCCCACACGGACGTCCAGTCCCCCTTTTTGTAGTCGCTCATCTTGAGCACATAACTCGATCCACTGATATAAGGTTTGGTGGTGATCAGCCCGCCGTCTGCATGCTGACTCATTCCATAGACGTTGGGAACCATCACCCAATCGTAGGCGTCGACAAACATCTCCATAAACCAGCGGTAGATCGCATCGGGATGGAACTCGCACAGCAGCATGAAATTCCCTAAAATCATCAGTCGCTCGATATGATGACAATATCCATACCGCAGCACCCTATGGATCGTCTGATCGACCGGCACAATCCCGGTCGTCCCATCGTAGAAAGAATTGGGCAATGGGCGATCATGCCCCCAGTAATTTCGAGTCCGCTGTTGGGTCCCCAGTTTGCGATACACCAATCGCATGTACTCGCGCCATCCGATCACCTGCCTAACAAAACCCTCGAGCGAGTTCATCGGCACGGCACTTGAGCCCCGCTTTGGTCTTAACCCAGACTCCAGAACCGCTTCGACCAGATGGCCCGGCGACAAGAGCCCGACATTGAGCATCGGTGTTAGGACCGAATGGTACAAGAAGGTATGCTCCCGACTGATCGAATCCTCGTAGTCTCCAAAGTTGGACAACCGTTCAAGCAGAAAGCGTTTCAAGTGCGCCTCGGAGCCCTCGACGCTGGTCGGATACCACAACGGTTCTTTGTCCCCCCAGGCGTCTTTGAAATTCTTATCGACGTACTTTCTGGCCTCGAGGGCATAAGCGTCCTCGCTGGCAAGCTCACACTCAGGGGGCTGGTGACCGGCCGGTAAACGCTTGCGATTCTCGGTATCGAAACTCCATTTCCCATCGAGGGGCTTTTGATCACCATCCAAGAGTACATCCAGACGTTTGCGTTGCTCGATGTAGAAATTCGTAAAGAAAAGCTTTTTCTTGTTGGCGACAAAACTTTCGATAGCATCCAAAGGGGTCAAAAAATGAGGATCTGCAACCATCTCGAAATCGATCCGATGAAGCTTGCAAGCGGCCCTGAGCCTGACGAGCAAGTTGTGGTCTTCGGGGTCGATCGCTCGGAGTTTCTCGACTCCATCGTCCGAGAGCCGTTGGCCGATGTCGGCCGAATGATCGATCGCCATTGCATCGATGTACACGACTGCCTTACCAAGTTTCTTCAGCCCGTCGGCATAGCGCTTCATCGAAGCCCTATGGAGCAAGAGCTTCTGCCGACAGAATCGGTACTGCCGAAACAAGAGCGGATCCTCTACTACATAGACATGCTCGATGTGCCCCATCCATTTCGGATCGGGAAACAACTGATGAGGGTAGACAATCACCGCTTCGAGGGGTTTGCTCGTCGACGTCTTGGCTTTCACAATGATTTGGCTTTCACGATGTCTTGGCTTTGAGCCCTTGGACCTGCGGGAGTTCCGCATAGCGCTGCAGGTAACCTTTGACGGAGAATTTTGAGCGGGTCGATTCGCTGGTCATGTATCGGATCTTGCCGAAGACCTCGCGCTCGGGACCCCAGGCCCGATCGTAGCGTCCCAAAACCCAAAAGATCCCGCTGTAGGAATTCGGATCCCGACCATCCAAAGCGTATTTATTGTTCAAGTGGATCATGATGTTGAGAGCCTCCCGAGGAGATTGACTCCAATGCAGGATTTTCTTGCCCCAGAGCATCCGAAGGTAATTGTGGATACGTCCCTCACCGACCAGTTGCCGCTGAGCTGCATTCCAGAGCGCATCGTGCGTTTGAGCCGCTTCGAACTCCTCGGGCGTATAAAGGTAAGGACGTCGGTCGGCAGCATGCTCTTCGAGGGTTTTTTGCGCCCAGTCTGGAAGCGACTCGTATCGGTCATAATTGGATTCGCGCCAACACATGTTCAAGCCGATCTCACGCCATGTCATCAATTGGTCCATGAACGCCTCGGCGCTTTGTCCCATGTTCCAAAATCCATTCATCTTTCCATTGGGCTTCGAAATCTTTTCAAAAGTCCATCCCTTCTGGCTCGATGCAATCGCATCAAATACCTCGTGGGCGCTGACGTGCCCGAAGTGTAGATGCGCCGAAAGACTGCTCGAACCGTATTGATCCGGTTCGTTGCGGGCTTGGTCGTAATCGGTAAGCTTGCTCTCGGCGAATACCTTCAGCAGTCTAAGCCCCTCGGTCCGCCCTCCCCTCGCGTCGGTCGGTCGAACGCTATGGTCAATATCCAACTTGCTCAAATCGTATCGCTCGAGATCCTTGCCATCGACAAACTTCCAACGCTTGGATACCTCCTCCGGGAGAGCCTTGAGCCTCTCAAGTTCGACATGGCGAAAGGGATCGGCATGCGGAAAAACCGGAGTCTCGCGATAGATCTCCTTTTGCATGTAGCGACGGTAAGAATGGGCGACGGTAAAAGTCCGATCGGTATTGCGCATCGGGAGAATCCCATTGCTGTCGACCAATTCGACCGCGCAGGGCCAGCTTTTGACAATCGACCCATAAAGCTTCGGGTGGAAGAAACACGGAAAGTCATCGGTGACCGTCGCACAAGCGTATTTGGCCAACGTTTCGGCGAGCCCACTGCCATCCCCCGAATTCGGCTCGACGTAGCTCACGTACGTTACAGGCAGGTTTTCCGCAGCTTTCCGATTGTCGAGCATCCCATCGAGCACGAACCGATGAAAACGATCGCTTGCCCATCGATACCCGATACGCAGTCCCTCGAAAACCACAAGGGGTTTGTTCAAGGTGACCGCTAATTCGACCGCACGCTCAAGGGCGAAATTCGACGCGAGCCGTCGGTAGGCCGTCATCCAGTACAACACATACTGACCGTCGGTGCGCAGGTCGCATTGGGTCGCGGATCGAACGCGGATCGACGGTGTGTTGGGGGTAATCATCGGGGCAAGCACCCAGTCGTTTTCGATTCGAGAAGCAGGGGATTTCACGCAACGTGGCATCCGGTGCATTCTATCCAACGGGCAACTGGGACGCAGGATTTAGGCTGCAGGGTGTTGGCTGGAGGCTTCGTTTATCCCTGGGGCTCGGTCATCGAGAACGGATCGAGGGCTTTGGCAAGCAACTCCGGGTCCAGAATGTTCTGCTCGATGCACAACTCGCGGATGGTCTTGCCTGAAGCGAACGCTTCCTTGGTCAGCTTGGCGGCCTTTTCGTACCCGATGTAGGGGTTTAAGCTCGTGACCATCGACAAGCTCTGCTCGACACTTGCCTCGCAAGCAGCTTGGTTGGCTTCCAATCCGTCCATACAAAACTCGATGAACGCGCTCGTGCCATTCGATAGCAATTGAATGCTCTCGAGGATTGCATGTCCCATCACCGGCATCATGATGTTAAGTTGGAAATTCCCGCCCGTTGCGCCCGAGAGGGTCATGGTCGCATCATTGCCAATGACCCGAGCGGTCAACTGCATGAGACTCTCGCACATGACCGGATTGACTTTTCCTGGCATGATCGAGGAACCTGGTTGCCGGTCGGGCAGAATGACCTCAAAGAATCCGCAGCGAGGTCCCGAGCCTAGCCATCGGATGTTGTTGGCGATGTTGAACAAGGTCATTGCGATCGTTTTGATCTGACCGTGGGACTCGACTAGCCCATCGCGCTGAGCGTTCGCTTCGAAGTGATCGACGGCCTCGACAAACGGGATCGAGGTCTGCTTGGCCAACGCTTGGCTGACCCGATTGCCGAATTCCGGATGGGTATTGATTCCGCTCCCGACGGCCGTGCCACCGACGGGCAATTCATAGACGGCCTTGGCCGCTTGCTTGGCTCGCTCGATCGACAATGCGATCTGCCTTGCGAATCCTCCGAATTCCTGCCCGAGTCGCAATGGGGTCGCGTCCATCAAGTGGGTGCGTCCAATCTTGATGATCTTGTCCCAAGCCTTTGCTTTTTCCGCAAACGCAGCATGAAGTCGCTCGAGTTGCGGAATCAGTCGCGTATGGATTTCATAAGCGGCTGCGACGTGGATGGCCGTCGGGAACGTGTCGTTGGTGCTCTGGCCCATATTCACATGGTCGTTCGGATGGATCGGCTTGATCTTGTCGAACCGGTCGCCTCCGAGGATCTCGATCGCTCGATTCGAGATCACTTCGTTGATGTTCATGTTGCTCGAGGTCCCTGAACCAGTCTGAAAGACATCGACGGGAAACTGATCGTCCATCTTGCCGTCGATAATTTCCTGACAAGCCGCACACAGGGCTTGGACCTGTTGCTCATTGAGCGGATTCTTGCCCGTCTTTGTCAGCTTGCCCAAATCGTGATTGACCACAGCACAAGCGAGTTTGACACGCCCCATGGCCCGGATCAGGGCGACCGGTAGGTTCCAGCCAGAAATGGGGAAATTTTCCACCGCACGCTGCGTCTGTGCGCTGTAATAAGCCCTAGCAGGGACAAGGACTTCACCCATCGAATCGACTTCGGTTCGGAACTCTGACATGGCTTCAAATCCTAACTGGCTTAAGGTGTCTGGTGTGCGTGGAAAAACATGTCCTATCAGGGCCTCTATGCCCCCTGCCCTCTTTTTATAGCAACCTGGCAAAATCTGACCATTCGTATTAGGAATTCCCGGATTTTCACAAGCTTGGCACTACCCCAATTCGAGTCGTCCCACTAGGATTCCAATTCATGTGAAACACTTTTGTGTGAAACGCTTGGAAAGCCCATGGTTCTTAGGCTTCTATTTCAGTAGGCCATCGATGGTAGCCCCATCGGCACGAGCCCCACTTTCCGACGTTTGCTTCAGGGGACTCCCTCCCCTCAAGCGGGCCATATTGCTGGCCCTAAAACTGGAAAGTGATTGATTTTAACGGCTCGACTCTCCGCCTCGATACGTCCAAATCGGACTCCTCCGATCCTGGGCCTTCGTCGCGCATTCTCCCATCTGAAAGACCTTCATGAAGAAGCCTCCGCAAAACGCCTCGAACTCGTCGAACAACAACCAAGAGATTCAGGAAAAACCCAACTCCCAAGACCATGCCATGGCTGCAGCAATCCTCGCCGATCTGCCCTACGTCGTGAGCAATCCACCCAAGATCAAGAAACGGGACAAGTTCCAATCCAAGCCCTTGGATCCAGCCGCTAACGCCCAACTGGCTGCCGCCGCCTCCGCGTCTGAGACCCTCGAACCGATCACCCACTCCTCGCCCGTAGCGGCAGTAGCTCAAGTGCCAGTAGCTCAAGTGCCAGTAGCTCAAGTGCCAGTTGCCCAAGTGCCGGTTGCCCAAGTGCCGGTTGCCCAAGTGCCGGTTGCCCAAGTGCCAGTTGCTCAAGTGCAGGTTGCTCAAGTGCAGGTTGCTCAGGTGCCAGTCGCTCAAGTGCCAGTCGCTCAGGTGCCAGTCGCTCAGGTGCCAGTCGCTCAGGTGCCAGTCGCTCAGGTGCCAGTTGCTCAGGTGCCAGTTGCTCAAGTGCCAGTCGCTCAAGTGCCAGTCGCTCAGGTGCCAGTCGCTCAGGTGCCAGTCGCTCAAGTGCCAGCAAGTGCCAGTCGCTCAAGTGCCAGTCGCTCAAGTGCCAGTCGCTCAGGTGCCAGTTGCTCAAGTGCCAGTCGCTCATGTGCCAGTCGCTCAGGTGCCAGTCGCTCAGGTGCCAGTCGCTCAAGTGCCAGTTGCTCAGGTGTCAGTTGCTCAGGTGCCAGTTGCTCCAGTGCCAGTTGCTCCAGTGCCAGTCGCTCAGGTGCCAGTCGCTCAGGTGCCAGTAGCTCCAGTGCCAGTAGCTCCAGTGCCAGTAGCTCCAGTGCCGGTTGCTCAAGTGCCAGTAGCTCCAGTGCCTGCCGCTTACGCACCGGTAAAGATGCCGATGGGCAGAAACGCGTTGCCACAACAAAAAACTAACCCATCGAAGTCCTCCCCTCGGGTTTCGTCGGAACCCCTCGCCGAGGAGATCCATGCCCAGGACTCTCAGGTCGAGGAATCCGCATCGCAAGATCAAGAGAATGAAATTCCGTCCGGACCCACCTTTCGCGACTTGCTGTTGCCGGATGAGATATGCCCGGCCCTGGAATCAGCCGGATACCATACCCCGACGGATATCCAAGCTGCGACGATCCCTGCGATGCTCGAAGGCCGCGATGTGCTCGGCCAAGCTCAGACCGGGACGGGTAAGACCGCCGCCTTTGCACTTCCTTTGCTTGCCAATATCGATGTCGAGAATCCAGAGACCCAGGTTTTGGTCCTGGCTCCGACCCGCGAATTGGCCAACCAAGTTTCCGAATCGTTCCTCAAGTATGGTCAGCACCTTCGCGGACTTCGCGTCGCTCCCATCTACGGGGGTGCACCTTACGCGAACCAAATCCATGCCCTCAAGCGAGGTGCCCATGTCGTGGTAGGAACGCCTGGGAGAATCATGGACCACATGAGGGAGTCACGTTTGCGCATCGATTCGCTCAAGACGATGGTGCTCGATGAAGCCGACGAAATGCTTCGGATGGGATTTGTCGACGACGTTCAGTGGATCCTCGATCAATGCCCATCGGACAAACAGATCGCATTATTCTCGGCCACGATGCCCGATCAGATTCGACAGATCGCCAACAAGCACTTGAAAACCCCCAAGGTGATCAAGATCACCTCGAGGCAGCAAACCGGAGATAACATCCGACAACGCTTCCTCGTCGTCGAACCTCGCATGAAACTCGAAGCCTTGACCCGTATCATCGAGGCAGAGGATTTCGACGGCATGATCATTTTCGTGAAGACCAAACTGGGGACCGTCGAAGTCGCCGACTACCTGCGCGAGCATGGCTATGCGGCCGTACCCCTCAACGGTGATATCGCGCAGAACCAACGCGAACGGACCGTCGAGCAGCTCAAAGAAGGGGTCTTCAATATCCTCGTTGCCACCGATGTCGCCGCCCGCGGATTGGATGTCCAACGCATCACCCACGTCATCAACTACGACCTGCCACCCGACTCGGAAGCTTATGTGCACCGCATCGGTCGAACGGGACGAGCGGGTCGAAAAGGTAACGCGATTGTCTTTGTCTCCCCCAAGCAACGAGGTTTCCTTCGCGAGATCGATCGAGCCGCGGGCGATATGATCGAACCGATGGCTGTGCCTACGGCCAAAGAGATCAACACCGCTCGTGTCCAGAGGTTCAAAGACCGTCTTGTCCAAGCAGCCTCTGGACAAAACAACCCCGAACTCTTTGAAACCTTCGAAAAGCTTTTAGCCCAAACCACCACGGACCAGCAACTCGATCCACTCAAAATCGCGACCGGCTTGGCGGTCATGATGCACGGCGATCGGCCCTTCTTCATCCAAGAGCTACCCGAGAGACTTTTGAGAAGCAGCTCTCGCAACGACCGTCCAGAGCGGGGCGATCGCTTCGACCGCAACGACCGATTTGATCGCAACGATCGCAACGATCGCGACTCGCGGAGAGATTCACGTCCGCAACGATCCGGGATGCCGTTCGATGGCGACCGCGCAGCGACCGAAACCTTCCGCGTGGAAGTCGGACGAATTCACGGCGTCAAACCTGGAAATCTCGTAGGTGCAATCGTCAACGAAATCGGACTCAGTCCTGGCCAAATAGGACATATCCGAATCGAGCAGGAGTTCAGCACTGTTGATCTTCCGGCAGGTATGCCTCGGGAAACCTTTAAAATCATCGGTCGAGCATGGGTTCTAGGGCACCAACTGCGAATCTCCAAATTGAGCGACCATCCAAGCTCTTATGGTAATTCGTCCTCGAACGATAGGCCTGGAGACGGCCGCCGCGATTTTCCCCGTAGACCCCGACCCGAAGGTTCCTTCAAGGACAACCGGCCTTCGTTCGGTGGTAAGTTCAAAAAACGCCCTTAAGACAAAGACCTTCAACAGAGCGATGCGCCGATGCGAACTACGCAACGCATAACGATCGAGCAGATCCAAACGGCAGCGGATTTGTTGATCGACGGAAAGCTGGTCGCGTTTCCAACCGAAACGGTGTATGGATTGGGGGCCGATGCCCTCAATCCACAGGCTGTAGCGAAGATCTTTGAAGCCAAAGGCCGCCCGTCGGATAACCCCCTGATCGCCCATATCGCTTCACTCGAACAGCTTAAGCAGCTTGCAAGAGAAGCATCTCCATTGGCGAAAATTCTTATGGAGCGATTTTGGCCCGGACCTCTGACGCTCGTCATGGACAAAGTCGCGGATCTGTCCGATGCTCTGACTGCAGGGCTTGATACGGTCGCGGTCCGGATGCCCGAGGACCCCATCGCGCTCGATCTGATCCGACGCGTCGGTAGGCCGATCGTCGCCCCGAGCGCCAATCGCTCGGGTCGACCCTCCGCGACAACTTGGGAGTCGGTTCTGATCGATCTCGATGGCCGAATCGATGGCGTCCTCTGCGGGCCACCAACCCGTATCGGTCTTGAGAGCACCGTCGTCGATACGACGACCGGTGAGCCTCTCATCCTCAGGCACGGAGCGATCACACAGGAGATGATCGAGAGAGTTTGGAGCTCTTGCCGATCGAGCTCATCGCATTTGGGGCCTATTTCGGGCTCGAACGGCCCAACGCCTGCTGAGGTCCCGCTGGATTTTGGGAGACGGTCCCCGGGGACCCGCCATCGGCATTACCAACCCAAAGCCCGGGTAGTTCTGTTTGACTCGATCGATCAGCTAGGAAAACTCTCCGGGGCGGTTGCGATCCTTGGGATCGCCCCGAAGGGCGATATCCCCGCAATCGAATCGGATCTCTCCGAGAAGTTCCCTGGAGCTAAACTCTGCGTGTGCGGTTCTCTTGACGATTATGCTGGACGCTTGTTCGAGTTTTTCAGAGAATGCGATTCCGAAAACGTTGCAGCTATCTTCTGCCAACGTGTCGAACGCTCGGGCTTGGGTCGCGCCGTCATGGACCGTCTGGACCGAGCGTCCGGATAACTCATAACTCATTCCTATGTTTCGAGGAAGTCGACTTCATGCTATTCCAAGCATCCATGCCCTCGGCTCGGTCGGCTTGTCTATCGGCATTTTTCCTCGTGGCAGGGATCTTCGGGTCGACCCATCCAAGTGTTTTTGCGCAGGAAACTCAAGCTCCAGCGACAAGCAAACCCGCCGAGCCACCTTCGGGAAAGATCGTCGCCAGCGGCGACCTCGAGGAATTGGTGATGGTCCAAGCAGGACAGTTGCCGGTGGTTCTTTCGGCTCCTCACGGTGGTACCCTCCAGATCCAAGGCGTCGAACCACGGCAAGGTGCCGGGATGGCAACGGGACCTTCGGGTTTCTTCACCGGACGCGACGCTGGGACTTCCGAGTTGGCCGTCGCCTTGGCCGATGCCATCGAAAAGCGAATAGGCAAACGACCCTACTTGGTCGTCAGCAAGGTGCACCGCAAGTACCTCGATCCGAATCGTCCTTCGGGGATCGCGTACGAGGACTCCGATGCAGAACCTGTATACCAACGCTACCACGGTATGTTGCACAGGTACTGCAAAGAGATCCTTGAGGAGCACCATACTGGATTGTTGCTGGACATCCATGGCCAGGGATCATCGAGCAAGACCCTTTACCGTGGAACAGCAAACGGAAAAACGGTCGCACGCCTCAGAGAGCGTTTCGGTGAATCGTCCCACTCGGGAGAAAAAAGCTTGTTCGGAACCCTCGATCGGTTGGGATGGACCGTGTTCCCGCCACAGGGCGATGGCAAGGAGCAATCCGGATTCACCGGTGGGTACATCGTCCAGACCCATGGGAGCCATCAGTCCAATGGACTCGACGCGATGCAACTGGAGTTTGGTGCCGATTACCGGAACAAAACTCAGAGAGAGAAAACGGCTGAGGTGCTGGCTCAAGCGATCGGCGAGTATCTCGTGGAATACGTCGATCCGATTTCAAAAGCCGCCGCTGCCAAACGCTAGTTCCAGGCGAGTCTCGATCCATTGCAACGGAGGTCGGATTTTGTTTTTCTCCTGCGGCTTACCAAGGCCATGCCTTGCCGAGAGCAGCTTTTTGCTTGGCGTGCAGTTGAGCGATCCCTTGTTTGGCCAGCGCAAGGAGTTGGGTGAGTTCTTGGTCGTCGAAGGTGGCTTCTTCACCGGTTCCTTGGATCTCGACAAATCGATTGTTCCCGGTCATGACCACGTTCATATCGACATCGGCACGAACATCGCGCAGGTAGTCCAGGTCGAGACTAGGCTTGCCATCGACGATCCCGACGCTGATCGCAGCGACGGAGTCCTTCAGGGGATATTGCGCCGCAGGCACGCCGGCAAACACGGAATTGACCGCATCGATCAAGGCGATCATTCCGCCGGTGATCGCGGCTGTACGTGTCCCACCATCGGCTTGCAAGACATCGCAGTCGATCGTCAACGATCGTTCGCCCAGCTTTTGGAGATCGGCAATGGCGCGAAATGAACGGCCGATCAATCGTTGGATTTCGGTTGTGCGACCATCGACTTTCCCGCTTCGTTCTCGCGATTTGCGTTGGGGTGTAGAGCCCGGGAGCATGTTGTACTCGGCAGTGATCCAGCCTTTGCCTTTGCCGACCATCCAGTCGGGAACTTTCTCTTCTAAGCTTGCTGTGCAGAGCACGACGGTTTCGCCGCATTGGTACAGGACCGAACCGGGTGTGGTCTTGGTGAATCCTCGTGTAACGGTTACTGGCCGAATCCCATGGACACTCATTGCTGTAACTTTCCTTGGATGACTGTTTGAAGTTCTTCGGCGGTGAGTGGACGATTGAAAATCATCAATTCGTCCATGTCGCCGATGTACTCGATCCCGATCATGATGGCTGTTTTGGCTGGGTCCCAAGTAAACCGCATGGGGCCTTGAAGGACCCCTTGCAATTTGCCATCGAGATAGAGCGAGCTTTGGGTTGATTTCGGATCGGCTGCGTTGATACCTTCGAAGCTAAACGCGACATGCTTCCACGTCTCCCGAGTAAATCCTGGGTTTTTGACCGTCACCATGGGTCTTTTTTCGACGGGCCATTTTTCCCAAGGAACATTCTCAGGGTTCCAGTATTTCAGATCGGAGAACATCCCCAAGCGAAAGTCCCTTGGGAGATCCTTGTCAAAGTCGACGAACATGGCCGCATCGTTCCAGGCCTTTTCGGTGATCTGGATCGGGTCGCAGTAGCCAGGTTTTAGGTCCTTGTCCGGGTCGAGTCGCATCCAGAAACCGACCGTGCCTGAGATCTTTTGCTCGTATCGAGGTAGTACCTCACCTTTGTAGCAGATGACCTTTGGGGATTTGTCCGCAAATCGGATGCAGTCTCCACGAACTCCCGCTCCCTTAACGATCGAAACGTCGGGCCGTTGGATGCCCGGTGTCCATTCCTTGCGAGCGAGCGATTCGGTCGTGTAGACTCGGCCGTCGCCCCGTTGAACCACCGCATCGGCCGATCCGTCGAAGGAAGCGTGGAACGCCAACGCCTCGCGCAGTAACTTGCGATCGACCTCTTGAGCAAAGCTGCTGGATTGGGCTTGCAGGACCCCGAGGATCCCGAATAAGCCGACCACGAAAAGGATTTTGAAATTCATATCAAAGGTCTCGACAGGCTAAAATTCGTTCCAACTTACACGGTTTACATGCTGCGGCTGGCCACACGATTTAGGATTGTAAGCGGACCGGACCGATCGCGTCGAGCGCTCCGGCGATCTGTAGCTCAAGATCTCTCAGGTTTCCCGTGTTCGAGAGGACACAGGTGGCTTTCGAGCGTTTTTTCTCCATGCTCCACTGCGAGGCCTCACGGGCATCGAAGTGCTCTTGAGTCCAACCCCTGGCAAGTGCTCGTTTCAAGCGGTCTTCGTACGGTGAATCGACAAACCAAATCGCATCGCAGGACTTATCCCAACCCGATTCAAGGAGCAGAGGAATATCCAGGGCAACCCACGGATGAACTCCGGCGATGAGGACCTGATCGAGTTCCTGGCGTATCTTCGCGCGGATAGTTGGATGCGTAATGGCCTCGAGGCACTTGCGCCGCTCGATGGCCTGAGGGGTATCGCCAAAAACCAAAGCGGCGATCCGTTTGCGATCGATGGACTTCGATTCCTGCGAAAAGATCGATTGGCCGAATTGTCGGATAAGCTTGGTTTGGACGATCGGTCTTTCGAGAATTTCATGTCCGATGCGGTCGGCGCGTAGAGCCAATCCTCCTCGGTTCTCCAGGATGTTGGTCACTGCGCTTTTGCCGCTGGCGATTCCGCCGGTGATACCGATGACCCAAGGTCGTTTCATAGAGGTTCGCACTCTGCCCAGTTGTTTCCGACTTTGACGTCGACCTGAATGGGGACTCTCAGGGGCATGACCGAGGACATTTCGCTCCGCACCAAATCCGCCAGGGCATCGACGGCCTCGGGGGCGACTTCGAAGACCAGTTCGTCGTGGATTTGCAGGAGCATGTTGGCTGGCAGTTGCGACTCTCGAAGCTTGCGATCGAGCGAGATCATCGCCATTTTGATCATGTCGGCTGCGGTACCTTGGATTACCGTATTGATCGCCATTCGCTCGGGCTCGAGCAATTGCTTTTTCTTGTTTTCGTCGAGAGATTGAAAGTCCCTAATTCCCTTGAGGATCCGTTTTCTGCCCGAAAGGGTCGTGACAAATCCTTTGGTTCGGCAATCGACCAAAGTGTCGGAGATGAACTCGCGTACCTTGGGGTATTTGGCGAAATACTGATCGATGAACTGCCCAGCATCGGAGCGCGAGATACCCAGCGCTTTGGCGAGCCCAAATGGGCTTTGGCCGTAAAGGATACCGAAGCTTACCGCCTTGGCGTTTCGTCTCATGCTCGAGGTGACCTGGTCGACCGGTACACCATGGACCTGTGCCGCGACGGCCGCATGGATATCGATGTTGTTTTCAAAAGCCATGCACAGGTTGGTATCCGAGCAGCAGTGGGCGAGGACGCGCAGTTCGATTTGGGAGTAGTCCGCGGTCATGAACTTCCAGCCGGCCGGTCCGGGCACAAAGGCCGAGCGGATCGAGCGGCCTTCGGGAGTTCGAACGGGGATATTTTGAAGATTAGGTTCAACGCTGCTGAGTCGTCCGGTCGCAGCGATGTCCTGGCGATACGAGGTATGGATACGTTGGGTTTGCGGATGGATCAGAAGTGGAAGTGCTTCGACATACGTGCTAAGTAGCTTGGCCATTTGGCGGTATTCGAGAATCTTGGCCGGGAGTGGATGCTCGCTGGCGAGTTCCTCGAGAACTTCTGCGTCGGTACTGATTCCGGTTTTGGTCTTCTTGACGACCCGCAGTTTGAATTTGCTGAATAGAATCGTTGAGAGTTGTTTTGGACTATCCGGGTTGAACCTTTCGCCGGCGATCTCCATGATCTGATCATGGAGCAAATCGACGCGTTGTTTGAAATCGTCTCTCAGGGCGGCCAAGCGATTCGTATCGACCGATACCCCGATGCATTCCATCGAAACAAGGACTTGAATCAAAGGGAGTTCGAGTTCCTTCATCACATGCTCGAGCCCTTCGGCAACGATTCGCTCGTGCATGTCCGGATACAAGCGGATTGGGATGTCCACATCCTCTGCAGCGTAGAGAGCGACCTGTTCGATGGGGATTTGGTCCATCGTCCGTTGGGATTTACCGGTCCCGATGAGGGCTTGGATGGGGATCGAATCGACTCCGAGCCAGCGTTTGGCGATATCGCCCAAGTCGTGGTTTCGCCCCCCCGCATCGAGCAGATAGTCGGCGACCATCGTGTCGAAAAGGATATTCGCAAGAGGCATACCGTGGGTTTTCAAAACGATCGCATCGAACTTGATGTTTTGTCCGATCCAAGCGATTTTCGGATCGGCCAAAAGGCTAGCGAGTTTTTCTCGAACGGCCCCGAGCGGTAGGTTTCTGTTCGGTTCTGGGCTGAGAATCGGTAGATAAGCCGCTTGGCCAGGAGCCCAGCATAGGCTGATGCCTACAAGCTCCGTCTGCCTTGCTTTGGTGGACGTCGTTTCGGTGTCGATCGACACGCATGGGGCCTTGCGAAGGACTTCGACCAGATCGGTAAGATCCGACAGATTCGCGATGGTCCGGTAGTGCTCCGAAGATAAACGAACCGACGGGACGAGTTGAGGGGTAGGGGAGGGGGAGAGGCGAAATTCCTCGTCGGTGCCTGGCTCATGAATCGATTGCTGGGAATTCGAGGAAGTTGCTTGTGTGTGTTGCAAGAGGATTTCAGCGATTTTCCGGAAGCCCAGGTCTCGGAACAAGGACTCGAGCCCTTGGGCATCGGGAGCTTTTCGCCGGAGCGATTCCCAATCCTCGGGCACCGGCGTATCGGTGCGCAGTTTGACAAGATCGCGACTCAGATACGCAAGCTTGCGGTGTTCGATAAGTTTCTCTCGCTTTTTGTCTCCGGCTACTTTTGCGATGTTGGCGTAGATTCCATCGAGAGAACCAAATTGCTCGAGCAACTGCTGGGCCGCTTTAGGACCAATGCTATGGACGCCAGGTACGTTGTCGGTCGAATCGCCGACCATCGCTTGGAAATCGACCACTTGTTCGGGGCGGATCCCCCAGACCTCCTGAAGCTCTTTGGCCGTAAAGAGCTCACTCTTGCGGAGATTGAGCATGGAAACGCGAGGAGTGATCAGTTGTCGACAGTCCTTATCGCTGGTGACAAGCAACACGCGGGCTCCGTTGGAGCCGGCCCGGTCGGCGATGGTCGCTAGGATATCGTCGGCCTCGAATCCTGGGATCGATAGGATTGGGATCCCAAGAAGCTTAAGAGCCTCTTGGATGATTCCGAGTTGGCCTCGGAGCGCATCGGGCATCTCCTCGCGATGGGCTTTGTATTCGGGGTACAGTGCGTTTCGAAACGTCACTTCCGAAGCGTCAAAAGCGCACAGTAGGTACGTCGGAGACCATTGCTGCATGATCGTAGCGATGTCTCGAAGGAATCCGTGCACGGCTCCGACCTCGAGTCCATGGGGGCTAGTCATCGGAGGCAACGCGTGAAAAACCTGGTAGATCAACGAGTGCGAGTCGACGATCACCACCAGGTCGCTAGACGTAGGAAACTGTGGCAATAGATCCTTGCTCGAAGAGCCAACCGTTGGAGCAAGTGGGGCGGCTGGCGCAACGCCTGGGTCGGCCAGAGCGATGTCGTGGTTGGCCAAAGCGATCGGCTGAGGATCCGGCGCTGGCTCGGTATCGAAGAGCATCGGTTGGGAGAATGCAGCGTTTTTTGTTTTCGTGACCGTTGATTTCTTGACCATGGGGCCATTCTAACATCTGTCTGCGTGTTGGACGATGCGATCAGGCGTCGCACGAGACCAAGTCCGGCTCGATCACGCGCTTGGTTTTCCAGCCGCCATGGAGGTACCGAGCGGTAAAGAAAATCGCCAAAACGATCACCCAAACACTGATGACTCCCCACCAGTAGTACAGGCCGTCCCAACCGAAGATTTTCTGCCCGAGGACGGCTAGCCCCACCGTTCCAAAACCTGCGATCGCATGGCCCATGAGTACAAACAGCGTATCGCCAGCACCCTTGAGCACGCCTGAGAAGATGACTTGTACCGAGTCGAATACGCAATAGGCGGCTATGAAATACAATAGCGGTTTGAGCTCGGGCTTGATCGCCTCAAATCGGGCCGGATCGTTCCCGATCGCGTAGATGCTCATGACCTGTTCGGGAAACACTCCGTAGAGAACCGCAAAGGCTCCGCTGTAGATCAGTCCGACGATCAAGGCAGCTTCGATCAACCGCTGCGCGGTTTTCAACTGGGATTGGACTAGGTACTTGCCGACCAAGACACCCACAGCGATCCCCAGCCCCATCAGGGGAATAAAGGCTAGGACGTTGACACCGAGAGCCAACGTGGTTGCTGCCGCTGGGCGTTCTCCGAGGTTGCCGACGATCATCATGATGATCGCAAAGCTCCAGGCTTCCGCGACGACGGAGACTCCTGCGGGCCAGCCGAATCGGATCAGGCGTCGCATGAGTGGGAAATCCCACCGAAAGACGTTTTGGAATCGGTTCATGACCCCCGCATGCTTTGGCCAGACCCCAAACCTATTGGTCTTCAGATACCACAGGGCGAAACCGGCAAGCAGCACGCATTTGAGCGACAAAGAGAGGCTCGAGGCGAGGGCTGCACCTGCGACGCCCCATTCAGGGAACCCCAGATTCCCGAAGATCATGCCATAGTCGAGAACCGCGTTGGTTGCCGTTGCGATCGCATCGCAGTACAGGAGGACCAACGGTCGACCACTACCGGCAAAGAGTCCAACCAACGCAGAACTCAAGATCGTCGCGCAAGCACCGGGTACGAGTCCTAGAAAAAAATCGTATTCGGATTTGGCCAGCTCGGGTGGATGCCCGAAGGCGACAAACAATCGGTGGGAGTAGAGTCCCAAGAGCACCAGAATAGGCATCATCGCGATGGCCAACAAGCAACCTTGCCAGACCACATGCATGGCCCGGTCGACTCGGCGGACTCCTAAATACTGAGCGACGAAGGTGCTTGTGTACCCGCAGATCCCGGCGGGCAAACAAGTCACCGACCAAAACAGGGTACCTGCCGACATGGCTGCTGCTGCGGCCGCATCGGAGTATTGAAACAAAAAAAGTCGGTCGACAAAGAGGGTGATCGAGAACAATCCGGTCGAGAGCATCAACGGCCAAGCGGTACTGAGCAGTTCCTTGAAATCCTGGGTCCTCGATCGGTTCTCCACGTTGTATCCTGCTGCAACCTTGCGTCGCAAGTGTGTAGTTATCGTACCCGCTCAAGCTTGGTCACTCGGCCTGTCCGCACCCATTCGGCCACGAGGATGTCGCCGTTGCGATCGAAGCAGGCGTCGTGAGGATGGACAAATTTGCCATCGATCCACAACGATTCGTCCTCTCGAACTCCCTTGGTATCGCGAATACGTTCAACGTCGCTCCCGAGTTGCGCAAGGACCTTATACTCTCGGTCCAGGAGCGATACACGGGCCCCGAGTTCGGGGACCAAGAGGACTTGGCCCTGGCAATCGATGTTTGCGGGGAGTCCAAAACCTGGGATGGTGGAGAGGTATTTTCCGTCGATATCGAAAATCTGGAGTGTGTTGTGCGCTCTGTCGGTAACGACGATCTTGGGATTGGCCTCGTCGCGATCATCGATCCAAAGGCCGTGAGGGGTATTGAACTTACCGGTCCCGTCACCTGCTCCGCCGAAGGAGCTTAGCCATTTGCCGTCTTGATCGTAGCGATGGATATGGAAAGCACCATAACCATCGGCCAGGAGAAAGCCACCTTTGGGTAGAAACGCGAAGTTTGTTGGCATGAAGCGATCTCTTCCCCAAACTTTCTTCGGTGCGTCGTATTCCTCTTGGTTGTAGATCTTCGACTCTTGGGGGGCTCTTTGGGACCAGATCACTTTGCCATCGAGGGTCAGCTTGGAAAAGGCTTTGACTTGTTGGTAGGCCGATACATAGAGGAACTCATCGGAACCTTCGCGTCGCACTTCGAGTCCATGGCCGCCCCCTTGATACTGGCTGCCAAATGCGCGAATGAATTTGCCTTGGTCATCAAAGACGAAGATCGATGGGTGATCTTTGAGTTCCTCGCGGCCTTCGTGAATGACGTAAATGCGGTTTTGGGAATCGACGGCGACGTTGTGCGTGGTTTGCCAAGAGTACTCGCTTGGGAGTTTGACGTAATGGTGTTTGACACGGTATTGGTAGTCGCCCGAGCCGGTCATGACTTCGGTATCGAAATGCCGCACGGCGGCACCATGGGCAAGTCCCGCTCCGAGTTCCGGGAGTTGCGTAGCAGCAGCGACTGCAGCCGATCCGATCGCAGCATTCTTGATAAACGATCGACGGGAGGAGTTTTTGGCCATCACATCACCTGTTTTCTGAGACATCGATACCGTGGTTTGCAAATTCGTAGCACGAGAGCCCACTTCCGTTTGTGCCCACTTCTGGACGTGGGACAGGGCGGATTGTCTCACAAGTGGGTGGGAGGTGCAATTGCTCCCACCGGTTGCGGTGGATTGAGGCGCTGATCGATTGGGGGCAATCGATCTACCAAGGGCGAATCGGCTGAACGAAGAACACACGGCGTTTGGGCCGGTATGGGTTCAGAGCCATGCCATCGAAAGTCGGGTGAGCGTAGTCAAATCCGATCGCACGGTAGTGCCTCAAAAGCTCCTCGCGAGCTTCGGATTCCTTTCGGGCACGCTCAACTCGGTATTCCTTGGAGGCTGAGGGTTCGAAACGGTGCTTTCCCAGAATGGGTTTTTCGGATTTTGAATCAGGGTCGCTTGCCGATGGGAAGTTGAGAGGTTCGCCTGGGCTAGAGGAATTCGCAGTGGAATTGCTCGGGGGTTGCTGACAAAAGCCTGTTGCGGCAAGGCCGAACCACAAAGCGTTGGCTAGAAGAGCAGGTCGGTACATGATCCAAGTCCTCAGGGCAGGGGAGGTGGGAGATTTCAGTTGCGATCCGATGGCCGAGGTATCGCTGATTGTTGCACTTTAGAAGTTCGACCTTCGAGCCCCCTTCGATCCTGTTTATTCAGGCCGTAGGCCGAGGCTGGATATCAAGCTATCCTCAAAATCTAGAAATGCGTTAAACTTGGAACGTCTTTTTTTGGGGCTTTGCACGCGATTCAGCGAGCAAAGCTCCTGCGCATGCGAATCCTTTCAACGGACATTCATCCTATGCTCGACCGAAAATATGTGGTAGAGAACGCCGAAGCGGTCAAACTCAATTGCCTCCACCGCGGGGCCCAAGCCGACGTCGATCGGATCATCGCTTTGGAAATGGAGCGTCGGGCAAAAATGGCCGAGGTGGAGGAATGGAATCGACAGGCCAATGAGGTCAGCGCTCAGATTGGCAAGGTTCCAGCCGAGCAACGTGAGGAATACAAGGAACGAGGGCGGGGGCTTCGGGCTTCGAAGGAGCAGTCGCAGAAAGACCACGATGCTCTGGATCGTCAGATCGACGAACTCCTTGCGAGGGTTCCGAACATGACCCATCCGTCGGCCCCGATCGGCAACGACGACAACGCGAATCTCGAGATCGCCCGGGGATCCACACCGATCACCAAGTTCGATTTCAAGCCAAAAGATCACTTGGAACTCGGCCAGCAGCACGACATGATCGACTTCGAGGCTGGGGCGAGGGTTGCCGGAGCAGGATTCTACTTCTTGAAGCGAGACGCGGTCCTTTTGGAACTGGCTTTGCAACAGTTTGTCGTAAGCCATCTGGCCAAGAAGGGGTTCATTCCCGTATCGACGCCCGATGTGGCCAATACGGATATTCTGCATGGGATTGGGTTCATTCCCCGGGGGCCAGAGACCCAAATCTACAGCATCGAGAACACCGAATTGAACTTGGTCGCTACCGCCGAGATCACGCTTGGGGGGATGTACCACAACCAGGTTTTGGAAGCCGAGCAATTGCCGTTGAAGTTGGTCGGGATCAGCCATTGTTTCCGAACGGAGGCAGGAGCCGCAGGCCGTGCTTCCCGAGGTCTCTATCGCGTGCATCAATTCACCAAGGTGGAGATGTTCGCCTTCACGCTTCCGGACCAAAGCGGTGCGGTTCATGAAGAGCTCCGAGGGATCGAGTGCGAGATTTTCGACGCTTTGGAGATCCCGTTTCGCGTGGTCGATACCGCCACGGGCGACCTTGGCGGGCCAGCTTACCGCAAATACGACTTGGAAGCCTGGATGCCTGGCCGAGGCGACGGTGGTCAGTGGGGCGAGGTCACGAGCACATCGAACTGCACCGACTATCAAGCCAGGAGGTTAAATATTCGTTATCGCACGAAGGGTGAGAAAGGAACGCACTTTGCGCATACCCTTAACGGTACGGCTGTGGCCATCAGCCGCGCATTAATTGCGTTGATGGAAAACCATCAACTTTCGGACGGCTCGATTAAAATTCCGAAAGCTTTGGTTCCATGGATTGGGAAAGAGCGAATTCAATAGCCGCTTGGGGGGGAATAAATACCCATTTCCCCTGTCTTTTTGTTGCTGACGCAATGAAATGAAAAAGCGAACATGTTTTCGGAAAGAAAACAAGAGAAAAAGTTCCTGCTGTTGTGGCTTTGCGTCGAAAGATACGTTATACTTCGGGGGAGACATCCGACGCGGTTGTTCGAATTAAGACGAACAATTGGAAGACGAGTCAGTATCAATAAAAATTAAACTTGCCTCACCTAGCAGTGGTTGGATTTCGGGCGTGACCAACTGTTGTTAGGTGGGGCTTTTTCTTTTTCTAGTCGGGTTCTCCGGCAAGTCCTTTCTGGGTGCTTTCGATCGACTCGCAGAGCGTCAGGAGCATGGCAGCATAGACCCTTTCGAGCGAACGGTATTCGGAGTCCTCGGCTTGGAATTGAACCAGGATGGTTTGGTTTGGGAGTCCTAAGGCGATCAGTTCGGTGTGGACGAGCATGTCGAGGTAGTAGAAGTACATTTCGCGACCGATGGCGTCGGCGAGGATGCCTGGGTGGGAGGCATCTTGGGGCGAGAAGTTTTCGCTTTCGACGTTGTCGTAGTCGACAGAGATCAGTTGGGTGACTTGCTCGATGGCTTGTTCGGGAGAGGTGGACGGATCGAACCCGATGACCGAGAGGAACGCGGTAGCGGGGCTTTGGATTTGGAAGCCCACCACTTGGTCGTCTTGGACATCTTCGGTCAGGGACCAGTTGTCTGGGTAGGTAACGCTGAGTCCGAGTGCGCGGTGGATTTTTGGCATGGTTTGCTTGAGGGCTAAGAAGATTTGCTTGTGCGGGCAGGCGGGGTGCCTTTCCAGCGATGGTGGACCCACCAGTATTGTTCGGGTCGGGCGCGGATCGCCTTCTCGAGGCATCGATTGTACCACTGGGTGATTGAGACGATGGAGTCGGGGCAATTTTCGCACGTCGGATCGGCGATTCCGAGGATCGTCATTTCGAAGTGCAGTGGTTGGTCTTTGCGGATATTCGAGCAGACCATCATGGGCGCGCCGCTCGAGAGAGTAAAAAGAGCCAGGGCTTTGTGGCACGAGGCCATTTGGCCGAGGAATTCGACCCAGCAGCCTTTGGGTCCTCCGTATTGGTCGGCAAGTAGCGACAGAGCGCCTCCTTGGGCCAGGAGCGCCTCGACTTGGCTCGACGAGCCGGATTTGGCAAGCATGAATTGCCCGCCTGAGGATCGGAACCGATCGACGTAATCGTGGACAAAGCCGTTATCGAGGGGGCGGGCGATGGTGGTCGTCGAGATTCCAAAAAGGCCTGTGACAAAGCCTGCGAGTTCAAAGTTTCCGAAGTGGCCTGAGACCATGACTTTGGGGCGTGGGTCCAGGGCGAGCTTGAGCATTTCTCTGCGGTCGGGCAGTTCGTAGTGTTCGTACCAATTTTCGCGGTGTATCTTCCTCGGTGCGTGGGCGACCTCGCAGAGCATTAGGACCAAGTGTTCCCACATCTGCTCTTGGGTCCGATTTATTTTGGATTCGGGCCATTCGGGGAAGACGCGTTGAAGGTTGCTTTGGACCAATGCGTGTCGGATTCGGATCACTCGGCTCATGAGCGTTCCGAGCAGTTGCGCGAGCCGTTCGCAGCGATCGATCGGCAGGGACTGGATCAGTGCGACGATCAGTCGAAATCCCCAGTAGGCGAGTCGATCCTTCCACGAGTACGATTGATGGCCGGCAGCCTCCATGCTCAGCATTCCTTTCTGGGGTTGGGGGGCACTTAGGCGGTCTTGGGCTCGTGCGGCTCGGCAGGCAGGCTCGCTGGGATCATCTTACGGGTGAGATCATCTTATGGGGCTCAACCCGAACGTTCGTCGCAGCAGACCGATTTGTCCTGAGTGGATCGACTCGTGCAAGGGGCAAAAGAGCAGCGCGCCGAGTTTGATCGGGTAGGCCGTATAGGGCATCTCGGTCGGTTCGAGGAGCAATTCGGCGGGAGCTTGGCTGATAAATCCTATCGAGGCCAAGTGGATCCGTTCGAGCATGCCGAGCATGGTTTGGCGATCCGGATGGGGGCTAGGATCGTCCGAGGGTTTCGTGCCCCGAGAGTAGCGTTTTCGAAACCAGCCAGGCATGAGTTCGACGTCGCCTTCGGCTCGCCCGCGTTGGCGAAAGAGCATCAGGCCGTACTGGGCGACGGCAAGGTGCCCGATTTGCCAAGCAAAATGGGTCGGGGTTCCTTGCGGCTCGCGTTGCCAGAGTTCCTCGGGCACGTCGGCAAGAAGGCCCAGGGTGTACTTTCTGGCGAATTCCATCTGCCCAAGGGTCGAATCCCGCATGGCGATGGCCGCATCGGGGGAGGGAATGGTGACTGGAATTTCCATAAGAAATATTTTGACTCTTAGCGAAACGACATCGAAATCCATGGGTTACAATGCTCACCGGCGAAGTGGGCATGCCGAAAAAGACCGTGCAAACCACTTCGGGAATCCTATAATCGCTTGTGTTACCATTTTTCTCAATCGGGGTTAAGGCCATGCCAATGAAGAAACTTATGTCGAGGTTCGCTCTTTCTGTTGGCTTGGTCAGCGCTCTGACCTTTTCGGCCATGGCGCAGGATCCTGCAGGGCAGGGGGGTGGGCGAGGCCAAGGGGGCGGCCGGATGATGATGGGCGGCATGATGGGCGGTGGTGGGGTTACGGGCCTTCTGATGATGAAGGAAGTCCGCGAAGAGCTCAAGCTTGACGAAGATCAGGTTGCCGAACTCGAGGATTTGGGCAAGGCGATGATGGAATCGATGAAGAACATGCGTCCGCAGGGCGGAGGCGGTGGCCAGCCACCGAATGCTCAAGACCGCCAAGCGATGATGGAGAAGATGCAAAAGGCCAACGAAGAGAACGAAGCCAAGGTCGAGGAGATCCTCGATCCAAAGCAATTCGACCGACTCGTCGGCTTGTACATCCAGGCCTCGAATCTTCAATCGCTCAATAGCAAGTTGGTTGCGACTCGGCTTGGGATCACCGAAGATCAAAAGACCAAAATGGCTGAAATCGCCAAAGCCAACGGCGAGAAGATGCGAGAGCTGTTCCAAGCCGGATTCGGTCCAGACGCCCGCGAAAAGATGAGCAAGATGCGAGACGAAGCCGAGGCGAAAATCAAGGAAGTCTTGACCGACAAACAAAAGCAAGACATGGAGACGCTCAAGGGAGCTGAGTTCAAATTCCCAGAGCCTCAGTGGCGCGGTGGACCTGGCGGACCTGGTGGCGGACGTGGAAACCGTCGTCCTGGTGGCGACGGCAACTAGCCAACAACGCAACTAGCCAACAATATCTACGAACTCGGCGGAAGCCTCGACGATTTGTCGAGGGCTTCGTCGAGCGTTGAGACCTCGACAGAGTGTTTTCGCAGCGACGGGTTTTTCTGAAACCACGTCGCTACGAGTCCAAGCGATTCGTGGGGCAAAGAGTACTTGAACTCCACTTGTTCGTCGGCCTTGAGCCAAGTCTCCAGCGCATCTCTCTTTGCATCGGCTAACTTCGGTTGCTTGGATGCTTTCTTCGGGTTCGCTTGGGTAGAAGAACGCTGTGCGATCGCATATTGCACACCCCCGGACCGCATCAGGTACAGAATACCTTCTTTGGGAAACCTAGATCCGCCGGTGGTCTGAACCCAGTAGATGCTCGGCGGATTGCTCGAGGCCTTCTGAAGCTGCCTGAGTTTGCCGTAGAGCCATTTAAGGATCGCCGAATCCTCGTGCAAGCGAGCGGCCCGCTCGAACTGTTTCCGTTCGATTGCCGCGTCCATCTGTTCGAGCATTTGCAGATGGATCTTGGCCGACTCGCCACGCATCCAAGCCCGAGCCAGTTGCTCCTGAGTTTGGTAATCGGTTCGAAGCGAATCGCTTAGGCACGGTGCCAAGCAGGTTCCTAATTCGGCCCGCAGGCATCCGGCTCGCTCCGGAAGATCGAAAAGGGCAAGTTGGTTCGAAAAGAGCATGGGAGTTTTGCTCGAGCAATCCCGCAGCAGAAAGTAACGGTTGAGGATTTCGGCCGCTCGATAGAGTTTCGTCGATCCGTAGAACGGGCCACGAGAGATCGAGGCGCGGGTGTCCCACTGGCGCGTGACATAGAACGACTCTGCCGGACCGCGTCCGAGGTTCAGGTAAGCCGGTTGGCTTCGGTTGGGCATTCCGATGACATTTAGAGTTGGTTGCCAAGTGCGAATCAGGGCTTGTTCTCGCAGCAGGGCCGCGAATTCACTGGGCTGAGTTTCCCAAACAATGGCCCGGGCTTGCTTGAGGATATGCCCTGCCTTCTCGTCCTTGGCTCCGGGCAAGAAATAGCTCAGGAGCCGCGCGCGAAGGGCTTTGGATTTACCGACATAGACCAAGCGACAGAGCGGATCAAGGATCCCGTAGACACCTGGCGTGTAGGGAACGTATTGCTGGACGAGACCTTTGAGTTCCTTTTGAATCGAAGCAGAGCTTTTTAAGTCCGTCGCATCGATGCGCGCGAGTCCTGCGGCGCAGTGTGCAAGCGACGGATCGCTCAGCAGGGGATCGGGTCCGAAATCGACGAACGCATCGGTCCATTTCGCAGTCCATTTCTCGGTCGTTTTGATGGCGGTTTTGTAAGGTTCTGGCGTTTCCATGCCTACCTTTCGATCGTCGCGTAGATGGCTCGATTTTCATGAAAACCCAGTAAGTTGGACATCGGTTAGGAACCAACGAAAGGCTACTGGGTTGTAAGGCTCGTCGCTCGGGGAGCCGCACTGAGCCCTGGGGCGATTTTTCGGGGCGATATTTCGGGGCGAACGAAGTTTAACAGAAACTAGTTTAGAGGGTTTCCAGGTCGGCTTGCAAGCACAGGCGATGGAACGACCTCGACGAAGCAATTTGTAAGAAAGCGATTGGTTGAAGGGTCCCATGGAGTATTTTGTCTCGGAGAGAAACGGTGGGGAAAAACCTCGCGTTTTGCCTTTTGCTATTTTGTTGGCCGTCGCTTGCATGAGCAGTCTTGGGGTATCGGCTCGGTTTTGGTTTGCCGATGGAAGATCTCTCCAGCGGTTGGTCGACTACCAAACCTTCAAGCTCTTGTCACCGCCGAGCATCCAGCAAACTCTCCGCTGCGCGACGGCTTATGTGCATCGGCTTACCGAGCATAGTGCAGGTCGGGATTTAGCGATTTGGGAGAATTGGACGCAGTGGCTTGTCGGCCAGTACTATTCACCGATCTTGCGGACACAAAATCCGCGATGGATCGTCGCCGGAGGCAGTGGAGATTGCTCGGAGAGGGCTGCGGTACTTCAGGACCTGCTTGGGTGCCACGGGATTGAGACCCGATTCGTAGGTTTAGGAGGGCATGTGGTTCTTGAGGCCAGGACCGAAGCGGGGACTTGGGTCTTGGATCCCGATTATGGGATTTCGATGGATTTGGGGATTGAGCACTTGCAGCAACAGCCAGCCGGCCAGGTGGCCGCGGAGCTGATCCGTCGTGGGATGACCGGCCCTGGTTCGATCCAGTACGAGCAGTTGATTCGAACCGATTACGACAACATCCCATCGGATTGGAACGCGCCGTTGAGTCCAAGGCTCAAGAGGCTTGAGGAATTTTGCGAGATCGCTTTTTGGCTTGTACCAGCGGTCTCTTGGTTGTTTGTGGCTTGGAATATCTATCCGGTCCGGGACTAGGCGATTGGTGGAATTTGGAGGCCGTTTGCAGGGGGCCTTTATTAGGGGGCATCCTATCGGTACCATTCAAGCACCTTGGGGAAGTAGCCTGGGGTCTTTGCCCAGGGGTAGTTGCCTTTGGGGGGTATTTGCCTGGGACATTTCCTTCGAGGTTGGCCATGAGAAGAACAATCGGATCGAATCGCATCGGAAACTGCATCGCGGACAGGTTCGGAAACAGGCTCGCAACGGTCCTGGCAAGTACCTCGGCGTTGCTTGCTCTCGGGGGGCTTGATGTTTCTCTATCCCGTGGGTTGGCTCAAGACAGCGTGGCGCTCGGGGCTGGCAGAGCAGGGATGGTATCGGGGGTTGAAAAGGAGAATTTCAGCAAGACGCTTAAGGCCTCGGAGGATTTCTTTCGGTTCGTCAACGAAAATTGGTTGGAGACGACCGATATCCCGGCTGACCAATCCAATTACGGGGCTTTTACTGCCTTGGATATCGAGACGAAGGCAGCGATCCGCGTGATCATCGAAGAGGCCAGTCGATCCGCCGACGCTTCGGCCGAAGCCAAGCAGGTCGGGAACTTCTTCAAGTC
>JAJTFB010000155.1 GCA_021300015.1 Pirellula sp.
CGTACGCCATCACGCTGAGTACGCCGACGCTCCAATTCGCCAAAGCCCTGAAAGGGCGAAACATAATCGCATCGATTTACGTGCCGCCGGTTCCGCCCTTTCAGGGCTTGGGTTGTTTCGGGCACACCAATCCCAGGGCGGCGCTTCGCTTTGCCCTGGGCTATCCCCTTGCGCCCCGTTGGGGCATAGGACCATCGGGCTTCGTTCAATGAACCCGCGATCCCGCCGCCCCGTTGGGCCATAAGACCATCGGGCAAACGCCATCCCGAATAACCCACCACAACTTGGGTCGCCTGCAATGTGTGACGCGGGCTTTGCTGCGGAAAATACCATCGAGCCTGGGGGAATTGCCTGACAACTACTTGATTGAACACGGGGTGTTTGACTGTTTGGTTTTACCCCGGCGGGCGACACCTTTAGGTCTATTTAAAATTATCTTCAACGTAAAATTCTATTGCTTAGCAATTGTTCAAAACCCTCGATGCGATCGGACGTAAACTCCACTCGCTGCGAGGTGAGCGGATGCTCAAACTCCAGCTTCCAAGCATGCAACGCCATGCAGGGGCGCTCCGAGACGACATCTTCGGTCTCCGAATACCCACCCCCGATCTGTCTGCTCGATCCACCCGGCAAATAAAGAGGATCACCCACGATGGGATGCCCCAAGGCAGCTAAGTGAATTCGTATCTGATGGGTCCTGCCTGTCATCGGTTTGGCCTCTATGAGACTCAACACCTCCTGCTTGCCCTCAATCAGTTGACCCTTCGATTCCGTAAGCAGAACTCGAAACTCCGTCGCGCAGGCCTGACCGTCGGGATCCAAGCGGCGGCCGCCGTTGGCAAGTACCTCGTCGCTAATCGCCAAATCACACCGGGTTGCTTGCCATGTCGGAACGCCCTGAACCCATGCCAAATACGTTTTTTGCACCAATCCTTGTGCAAACTGCGTTTGGACCTTCTTGGCATAAACATACTTGCGGGTGAATACCACCAAACCTGTCGTCATCGCATCGATGCGATGGGCAGGTCGGAGCTTCTCGGGAAAATAAGCCTCATGAAGAAACGATTCGAGAGTATTCTTCTGATACCGACCCGAGGGATGCAAGGGTAAAGGTGCACTCTTGTCGATCACGACGATCGCCTCGTCCTGGTAGACCAAGGCAACGTTCGGATCGATCGGTGGCTCAACGTAATTGGGTATGCTGTGCAAAAAACGCTGCCCCTCTTGGACCACCTGCTCCGGATCGACCTCGAGGGTCCTCCACTGACCCTTGGTCGATGCGGGACGAGTGATCTGGCCCTTGCCGATCGCATCGAGCCATTGCTCTGATTGGTAAGGTGGATAAATCTCCTGCAATGCATCGATCAGGCGCATCTGATGACATCGCTTGGGGATCGAAACCCAGCGTCGATTCTCATAAGGATTCGTTCCGGGTTGAGACTCGGCGATCTTGCGAATCCGGTCCTCTTGACGCTGACGAGCGAACTCCACGAGCTCCGGTGGACTCACGTAACAGTGGGGGCAACTGGTCCCCTCGCGATACATCGGAGAACTGCAATCCTCTGGGGATAGCACATGCTTGCAGGCAAAGCACTCGTAAAGGTCCGTTGGAGCCAACGAGGGATCGACCGCCACGCGTTGATCGAACACGAAACAGGTACCTTCGTAGTGCTCCTGCTCGCATTCCTCGAAGTACTTGAGGATTCCACCTTCGAGCTGATAGATTTTTTCGAATCCGAGTCCTTTCATGTAGGGCCCGATCTTTTCGCATCGAATGCCCCCCGTGCAAAACATCACCACCGGTCGCTTCTTGATCTCCTCGGGCAAAGCCGCTGCCGCAGCAGGGAATTCGCGGAATGTTTTGAGGTTCAAGTCGATTGCGCCCTTGAAGGTCCCAAGCGAAACCTCGTAGTCATTGCGGGTATCGAGCAAGGCAACCTCTTGCTTCTCGTCAAGCCAACGCTTCAATTCCCGAGGTGCGATTTTCGGAGAGGCCTCCGCGAGTGGCGCAATGTCCGGACAACCCACCGGTATGATCTCCTGCTTGATTTTCACAAGCATTCGATTGAAGGGCTGGTAATCCGTAACGCTCTCCTTGACGGGTAACTCTTCAAAACCCGGAATCGATCGGACGCTTGCCAAGACGCGGTCAACACCTTGCCTCGGACCGGCGATGAACATGTTGATCCCTTCGCCGCTGAGCAGAATGGTTCCCTTGAGGTCGAGCTCATAGCACAACCTGCGAAGCGTATCTCTTCGCTCTTGGAGGTCTTTGAGCGGATGGAACCGATATGCAGCTACATTGACGATCGACATGAGTGTATTGCCATGGTGGTCTAACTGGTTTGCCGTGGTAAAGAGATTGAAACACAGAGGCACAGAGGGCACAGAAAGAAACGCAACGAACCAGAAAGAAACAGGGCTACTGGGCGAAGACCTTGGACCAATCCTCTTTCATGTCGATGACATACCAGCCCTGTTTCGGGGCCTCGGCCAAGGCATCGATGAGTTTACCTGAGCTCTTCGGGGCCGAATCGTAGGCATACTCGCGGGCTGAGTCGGTATGGTGGACGATCGCCCCAAAACTCAAACGAGGATTGCCGATCGTGGTGTACTGGAGCATCTCATGGTCGCCATCGCTGTTGCCAAAACAAACGATGGGCCGACGGCCAATCGTTTGGTGGATCCCGACTGGCTTTCCAGCCTTGTCGTCGATAAACATCTGATCGAGGGTCTTGATCAAGGTGGGTACCCCGTCTCGGAGTTCCAACTTGGTTCGGGCCGATGAGCCGACGACTTGCTCGGGCGGAATCCCGTAGACCCTTTCGGACCAAACCCTCATGAAGTCAGCTCCACCGCCAGAGACGATGTAGTTTTTAAATCCGTGGGACCGCAGGTACACAAGGACTTCTTGCATGGGCTGATAGGTCAGCTCATCGTACCTCTTGGAAAACTTCGGATGCACCGCACGGCTCATCCACTCCGAGACGCTTTTGTTGAACTCCTCGACGCTCATGCCAGCATGGGTCATCGCAACGACTTGTAGGAGTCCCTCATGCCGCTCGCCGGCCAAAAGGGTTGGAATGTCTCGGTTCAGGACGGCTTGGACCATCGGATGCTTGGCGAACTGCGAGTCGCTAGCAGCTCTCTTTTCGACCACGTCGAACGCATAGGCCAATTGGAAGGGGACAGGATTCTCCGGCCAGAGCGTTCCATCGTTGTCGTATACAGCAATCCTCTCGGCCGGTGGCACAAAATCCGGGGACTTCGAGTCGCAAACGCGCTGCACATAAGCGATCAAGCTACGTTTGGTCGCGCAATCGTTCCAGGACGCAAGAGCCACGGCCGGATCGAGAGCCGCAGACCCATCGAGTTGAGCTTCCGCTGGCTCGGTGCAAGCTAGGTAGCCCAAGAGACAAATCCAAGCGACCATCAGTCGTTTTGTCATCGTCAGTTGCATCTTATGAACCCCAGGAAAGAAAAAACTTACGTGTGTGCGACGATCAAACGCTTGGCAATCTTGAGAATCAAGGCTAACCCGTGAGGGTTACTGTTCCATCACATCCGATTCACGTGACTTGGCCAATTCGGTGACGTCCTCTTCGTACTTCTTGGTCAACTCCTGCACCTCTTCTTTGGAGGTGTCTCGCTGATCCTCAGAAATGGTCTTGTCCTTTTCAGCCGTCTCGATCGCCTTGTTCGCATCCCGTCTGACGTTGCGAATCGAAATCTTCGCTTCTTCAGAAAGCTCCTTGATGCGAGCGACGAGCTTTTTGCGGGTGTCGGTGCTCAAGGGGGGGATGTTGATCCGTATGATTCGCCCATCGCTTTGAGGATTGAGCCCCAGTTCGCTCGCTACGATCCCTTTCTCGATGTCTTTGATGATCGTGGTGTCAAACGGCCGGATGACCAATTGCTGAGGCTCAGGTGCCGCAACGCTCGCGAGTTGTTTCAGCGGTGTGATCGAACCATAGGCGTTGACCTTGACCGAATCGAGCAAGCCCGGTGCGGCACGTCCAGTACGGATCCCCGCAAGATTTTGCTTCAAGTGCGAAAGGGCCTTGTCCATACGCTCTTCAGCGTCCATGAGGATGTCTTCGACTGACATAGCAAGGAGTCTCCAGAATGATGTTACGGGTGGTGGAAGGATAAATGGTAAGGACAGGTAGCTCGCACAAGCCACTAGTGGGCGTTGACCAAGATCTGCTCTCCTGGATGGATCCGCGGTGAAATACGCGTACCGACTTTCTGCCCACTGACGGCTCGGACAATGTTCCCCTCCTTTTTGAAATTGAAAACAAGAATGGGGAGTTTGTGGGTCCGGCACTGGGCGATGGCCGTCGAATCCATGATTTTCAGATTCTTTTCGATCACCGTATCGTAGTCGAGCTCGCGATAGAGAATCGCATGCGGGTTCTTTTCCGGATCCTCGCTGTAGACCCCGTCGACCCGGGTGGCCTTGAGCACAATGTCTGCATCGAGCTCGAGTCCTCGGTTCGCAGCACAAGTATCGGTCGTGACAAACGGAGCGCCGGTGCCGGCCGCTAGGATCACAATCCTCCCTTTTTCCAAATGGTGGATCGCTCGCCTGCGAATAAAAGGTTCGGCAACACCATCCATCTTGATCGCCGACATCACACGCGTGGCGATCCCGATGGACTCTAGGGCATCTTGGAGGGCCAAGGCATTGATGACCGTCGCGAGCATCCCCATGTAATGGGCCGTGGCCTCCTGGATCTTCTCGCCACTGGAACCCTTGAACTGCGCTCCTCGCAAAATGTTGCCACCCCCGACGACCACGGCGATTTGACAACCCAAAGCA
>JAJTFB010000002.1 GCA_021300015.1 Pirellula sp.
ATACTGTTCACCGATTGAGATGAACTACGGTCGGAACAAAATCCATTTCAAACTGAACCAATACGCCTGCAGGGAAGCTATTCGATCCCTTGTATCGAAGTGCGCAGTCGCTCCGATTCGGTCATGTTCGTAGCCCTCGTGTGCTTTGACTGCAGTACGGCGTTTAGAATGTGCCAGGCATCTTTGCTCAACCAATAGTTGGTCTTGCAAAATGCTCTATTCTCTTTTTCGATGTAGAAAGGTATATCAAGCTCAACCACACTCCATGCTTGGACATCACCATGCGGCGGTACCGGAAAGTACCTGTGCGATTTTAGCGAAGACGCCAAGCTAAGAATGTTCTGATCTTCCTCGGAATCTGAAAGTTGGCGTAACCGTCCGAGATTGATGTACTCTGCCCTGGCACAATCGCAATCAGGGGAGAGCACCATCCAGTTAAGGTCTGCTGATCGCCCACTTGGCCCCAGAACATGCGATGACTCGATGATGCTTCCTTGAAGGAACCAATAGATGTTCTTATTTGCTTCTTCGTCAGTTTCCCAGACTCCTCTAGATCTATTCAAATCCCATGAAATCGCCGCTTCGATAAACCGCGATTGCAGGAATGGACGTTTGTCTTTCTTGAGACCACGCAAGAATTCAGTTAGTTCAACTAATTCCGCAGTACCGTGCGCCGATTTCTTTAGACGCTCAAGGATCTCGGCAAAAGTCTCGTTTCGATCCATAATCGCGTTACCCTCACATCATTTTTCACGAGTCTTCCTCTTTTTGTAATTCTTTGGCTAGACGTATTTCCTCCTCACTGATTTTGGAATGTGGCGTTCCTATTGGATTAGGCAATACGATGGAAGCTGTCACCTTGCTAATGTAAATTTCCAGCGCATCAATATTTGCGAATGCAGCCGCGAGTGCGTCTCGTGCTGGTGAGTCTTGTTCCGGACCGAGCGTGTTGCGAAGCATCTTCAAAACACTTTTTAAGGCTAAGACATTCGATGCGATCACTTGAACATCGATTCGTAAGGCCGCACGACCTGCCGTTAGCTCTTTGAGTGGTGTTAAAAGCTTATCGAGCGTCTCTTTGCCAAGCACCGCTAGTTCGTTGCCGTCAAGCTTCGGGTCATTAAGGACGACAACCAACGATGGCTCTTCACTCCAAGACTTTGCCATTTGATCTACATTTTCGCTCCGAAGCGTGGCCCACCTACCCGGCTTGAAGCAAAGAAGTGGCACGTTCGGGCTGAACATTTTTTCGCGTTCCCAATCTCGAGAAACGACAGTCGAGCCTTCGGCAAGCGTTTGCGACATCTGTGATCTCCTTATGTAACTACGGACAACTTTCCCTGAGTACTATCTGCATGATTCCAGGAAAAACAAGAGCGGAACAAGGAAAAGAGACTCTATTTCTGGGTTTTCCTGCGAAAAAGCTTGGTTTTTCTCTCGGTTTTCTGTTGGTAACGAACGAAATCTACGAGGACTTTTCCTGAATCGCGAATCCGAATGACAGGTCCTTTGCGGCTCAGCGAGTCTGCATATCGGTAGCGAGCGATGTCCCGACATAGAAGGGTTGGCCGCGAAGGGTTGATTTCTGAGCCAAGGAGCATGCGCAGGATCGGACGCATCACCTAGCCGCGACGCTCGATATCGTCGGGCTGATTCATCAACGCAAGCGGCAAGGCGGTTACCTGTGGATCTTCGATCCCCTCGCCTTTCTCGGGAGGATCTTGAGTGGTCTCATGGACCAACTCGGTCAAGCAACCGAGTGTCGAATGGCTTGGTGTCCATCCAGCAGAAGCGAGGGGGCTTGGGTTATGTTGAGGTTTGCCCGTAGGGTTCGCGGAGCGGACCGGGTAAGAGTGATTGGAACCTATGTCACATCGAACACATCCGTTACCCTACACACCTGACCAACGAGAAGGACCGCGGAACGTACCATGTGTTGGTTGATGTGGTCGATTGCGCCAAGGTACGTTACGCTGTCGCTTGGGTTCTTGTACCTCTCCTGGGTGAATAGCTTGACAGCACCATCGATGAAATCTTGATCCAAGGTGCGACGGGGTTTCTTTTACTGGGTTGACATTGGACTTCCTCCGGCTTGTGTTTATGGTTCGCCGCCGGTGTCCGCCCGTCCTGGGCTATCGCAGCGCTCAGAGCGGTAGTATAGGTACATCGAACCCAACGCCAACGCTGTCAGTAGGTGCCACAGGGCGTGTCCTTGGATCGCACTCTCTGGCGTTCCAAACTGACGCGCAACATCGAGTTGCCTGAACAAGACGGCTAAAACCAATGCCACCAATCCAACGAACAGCCAAGTGGGGTTCAGTCTGCGGACACCGGTTTTAGATCGATCGGGGATCCAATCTACCAATGCAAAGACGACTACAATCAAAATGTGAATCGGGAGGACTTGGCTCGATGACATCGACCATTTGTAGTGATACAAAAGGTAAGCCCCAATGACTACCAAGCTAGCAAGTACTGGCCAAACCGATACTCGGCTACCAGAGCTCATCCGAAAATGGGAGGGGCAATAGCGTCCAACGTTGATCGCGATGCATGCCAGGAGAGGCGCATACATCGATCCAACATCCAATTGCTGACCCCATCGGGTTAGCGATGCATGAAACAGCCCGCTACCTAAACCGAGGTAGCAGCAGGCAACGCCAAACAACAGACTCATCGCAGGGGTGCAAATCAGATAATTGCCTTCCACCGAGCTTGAATGCTGTCGATCGTGAAACGCCAATGCAAGGCTATAGAATCCGACGAGCACATACGCCAGATTGGACCAAGTGTTGGCGCGGGTTCGAAACAGATCGTTGGGATGGATTCGTTCAGAGTACCCTGGATTGCTCAATTCATGACTCTCGACCCAAGCTTGCCAAAAGCCCTGTCCGCGATAACGATCACCGACCAACACCAATAAAAGGATGAGGATCAAGAGTCCACCCCAAGCGAAGGAGTGAACCCATAGGGGAAGTCTGTCACGCTGTTTCATAGGACGATTATTTGTCGCTGTAATCCTGCCACATCCAGACCAAGGTGTCGGCAAGTGTGTGCTCGAAAACCTTGCGCTCGCAGTGCTTTGAATCGAGGCTATAAACATAGCGGTATTCATAGCCTTTGGCCGCAAGCGATTTCGCCGTCCGTTCGTTGGCCATCACCCAATTGTGGTAGGACTCCTCAGGGTCGTTGAATCGCAAATCTTTGTCGGCCACATGGGTGAAGATTCGCAAGGGCTTTTTCTCTGAGTTTTCGATAAGCTTCATGCTTGAGTGGTACTCCCATGCCCCCAACGGAAGCTTCGCTTCTTCGGCCGCATCATCGTCCTGCTGATCGACGAAGGTTCCTGAATAAGTGATCAAGCGTCGGAACAGATCGGGCCGAAACCAACCCATCGAGAGGGCAGCCGCTCCGCCGGAACTGCAGCCCATGGCGGCGCGTGCAGAGGGATCGTCGGTCAGTGCGAGGTTTGGGTATGCGGCACGGATTTCGGTGTTCCCAAGCACGGCGGCGAAAACCTCTTGGTGGACGAAATTGGCCAACCGATCGGACATCGTATCGTACTCCAATCCCCGCTGACTTCCCTTTCCGTCGTTCCCACCATTCTCGATGCTGATGGCGATGAACGCAGGGAGTTTGCGCTGCGGGTCCTTGGATACCGTCAGGTTGTCCAGCGCGTTGCGGACAAGATTCAGGTTGCTCGGTCCATCGTGCATGACAAGCACTGGAGCTTTGGTTCCGTCGCGATATGCGGCTGGGATGTAGACGAAGATCTTCCGTTCTTTACGGACCTCTTTCTTCGGATCCAAGGTCGAGTCTGTCCCAGCGAAGAATTTGCTCTCTGCCAGGGTCATTCGAAACTCAAACTGCTTGCCCTTGGGGTTTCCTCGATCGCTAAGGTCTGGGTCCAAGCGGTACTCGGGCCCAACGACGAAGTCCCCGTTGCCTGGTCCATACGTTTTCTTCGGTGCGATGTCCTGCGCTTTGGCTCGGTCGCTACCTTCAAACCCTATCGTTCCGACAGCCATCGCAAGAGCGAGGAAACCTGAAACACGAATTGTCATTTCTACTCCGACATTGGAAAGGATCGATGAAACGCGAAAACAACTATGATATCTTACTTGCGGACGCATTGCATTCGAGCGACAACGCGGCGAGTGCGTCCAAGATATCCTTTCGAAGATATCCTTCGAAGAACTCCTATCGAGCAGATGCAACGATCCGCCCAAACGATCAGCCATAGGTCGTGCCTCGCATCGGATTTCGTCGTACTCGTACTCAGTCCGCCGCGGCGGACGGTACTCAGTGAAACGGTACTCGTACTCGATGGCGGTTCGCGGGAACTTGCGGACCAAAAGGTCGGATTGCTATACTGGATCGATTCGAGTACGAGAAAACGCACGAACAAAGTGGTGCACCAAAGCCGCCGCCGGTGCGTTGTTAACTTTTAGAATCGTGGTCTCCGGCGGCATTGGTGACCACGCTCGGTATGCGGGGGAACTCAAGAGAATGAACATCGATCCAAACGAATCGGGGATAGGTTTCGAGAGCAACCGCCGCGATTTCCTTAGACTTGGCGCGAAAGCCTTGGGAGCGACCGTCGCTGGGGGTTCGCTCATCGGGTCGCGAAATGGGCCCAGGTCCTATTGGGCAACAGGTGCCGAATCGGCGTTAGAAATCATCGACTGCCACACCCATTTTTATGATCCAAGTCGTCCTCAGGGGGTCCCTTGGCCGCCGAAAGACTCCAGTTTGTACCGAACCGTGCTCCCGAAGGATCTTCGGAATTTAGAGATGCATCGACCGATCACTGGCACGGTGATTGTCGAGGCTAGCGAATGGATCGAGGACAACCAGTGGTTGCTCGAGCTTGCCCAAGCGGATCCTTTTATCGTGGGGATTGTAGGGCGATTGGATCCGACATCGGGAGTCTTTGCAGAGCAGCTTGAGCGTTTTGCTGCCAACGAGCTGTATCGTGGCATTCGTATTTGGGAGGATCGAGCCAAATCGCTTTTGGATCGAAACGAGCTTGAGCCTTTCGAGCGGATGGCCCGTCGGGGCATATCTGCGGATCTCAATGGTGGTCCTGAAACGGTTTGGGTGGTCGATTCGCTTGCCAAGCGAGTCCCGGACTTGACCATTGTCTTGAATCACATCGGCAACGTTGCGATCACTTCCGAATCGCCGCCTGAGGCTTGGAAGGTAGCGATTCGAGCGGCGGCGAAGCATCCGAATGTGTACTGCAAGATTTCAGCGCTGGTCGAGGGAGCCGCTCGGGATTCGAAGAAAGCGCCGGAGGACTTGGAGTTTTATCGACCGACTTTGGATGTGGTATGGGATGCTTTTGGGGAGGACCGGGTCATCTACGGGAGCAACTGGCCGGTGTGCGAGTTGGCAGCCGATTACAAAACGGTGCAAAGATTGTCGATGGACTATGCGATGCAAAGAGGCCAAGGGGCGCTTGAGAAGTTTTGCGCCACGAATTCCTCGAAGGCTTACCGATGGATTTCGGGTCGGTAAACTGTTTTGCCATTGGGATTGACCGGCCCGAGAGGCTATACTTTTGGTGGTTCGAACTGCGGCGGTGCCCATCATGGATCGAGGCCGTCGATACGCCTTCGAGAGAGTCGGCGGCTGTTTGAGCGAGGGCGACTTTGCTGGTCGTCTGGTGATGGTAGTTTTTGGTATTGATAACCTATTTCCCTAAAACTCTGCTGAGACTTTGCATTTATGAAAGCGATTGCCGTACGTCCTGGAACTCCCCACAGCGTTCACCAACGAGACATCCCGGAGCCCAAATTGGACTCGATCAAGGATGGAAAAGGTGTATTGGTCAAGGTGCTCAAGGTTGGGGTTGACGCAACGGATCGAGAGATCAATGACGCGTTGTATGGGAACGCTCCCCCGGGCGATGACTACTTGGTGCTCGGACACGAATCCTTTGGCGTAGTCGTCGAGGTCGGCGCCAATGTTCGCAACATTCGGGTTGGGGACTATGTCACGGCCACCGTTCGTCGTCCTGGTGGATCGATCTACGATAAGATCGGGACTTACGACATGACCAGCGAGGAGACTTACTATGAACGCGGAATCAATCTGCTGCATGGTTATTTGACCGAGTACTTTGTCGACCACGAGGACTACATTGTTCGAGTCCCGAAGGGGCTTAAGAATCTGCACGTGCTCATGGAGCCGATGAGTTGTGCAGCCAAAGCGATCCAGCAGGCCTACGAGGCCCAGCGCCGCATGAAGGTATGGAGTCCTAAGCGAGCCTTCGTGATGGGTGCAGGGCAAATCGGCTTGCTCTCGACGCTCGTGTTGCGACTCAAGGGTTTGGATGTATTCACTTTGGCACGCGCCAAGGGTCCGCATCTAAAGAGTTCGATTGTCGAAGGGATGGAAGCGACCTACGTTGCGACTTCCGAGACGAGCTTGGAGGAGTTGACCAAGAAGGTTGGCAAGGCGGATATCATTGTCGATGCGACGGGATCCTCGAAGATCGCTTTTGGTGCCATGGAGTGCCTTGCCCATAACGGTGCTTTGGTATGGACGAGCATCACGGGTGGCAAAAACACGACCGAGGTTCATTCGGACAAGATCAATATCGAATGGGTATTAGGCAACAAGCTTTTGCTCGGGAGTGTCAATGCCAACCGGGAGCATTTCGAATCGGGAATCCGCGATTTGGCGCTTGGCGAAGTCATGTTTCCAGGTGTGCTTGAGAAAATCTTGACCAACCCCGTAGCCGGCTTGGACCAGTACCAAGAGATGATGCGGTTGTTGGTCGAGGACACCAGCGCGCTGAAGGTCTATGTGAATGTCGCCGACGCTTGATCGATGCCGGAGATCCCTGAAGAAGCCTTTCCTTGACTACCTGGAGTTGCTCTTATGCAATGGCCGATCACAATTGCAATCGTGCTTGTAGCCCTCGTCCTTGTCGTGCTGAAACTCCGCCGTTTCTGGTTCGAGTTTAGAAGACTTGGTTCCTCGGAGTTGAGCGATCAGGAAGCTTCCGGGGGTACCAAGCCGAGTTGTTACGGTTGTTCGGGTTTGAGCGCAAGCGAGTCGGATTTAGGGATCCGGATCAAGCCGTTGGTGCAATTGGGGGACAAGCGGAAACGGTCGGTCGTTTCAATGTGTGTTTTGCAAGCGGCAGTGGGTGGCGTTGTGTACGGGCAAGAGATTCGACCACCGAACTACGACGAGACGATCGCTTCGAATTACAAGCTAGGCTCGGTTTTGGCAGGCCCCCTAGGGGAGCGGATCGAGTCGAAGGATCAGTGGCCTGCGCATCGGAAGTATCTGTTGGATCTGTTTGCAGACCAGGAGTATGGATACGCACCGCAGGGTTCGGTCGAGGTGCGAACGGAGGTGATCGACGATGGGCAGGCGGTTTTAGCAGGGGAGGTTCAAGCGGGGATTCGCCGCAGGCAACTTGCGGTCTACTTGGAACGGAACGGCAAGCAGGTTCGCATCGACTTGCTCGTGTGGTCTCCGAGCGACCGTCCGAAAGCATCTTGTTTTTTGGGCTTAAATTTTCGGGGAAACCAATCCACGAGCGATGACCCCAAGGTGCGGCTAACGAGCAGTTGGTGCGACAGTCGCAATCCTGGAGTCGTTGAGAATCGGGCAACCGAGGCGAGTCGAGCGAATCAAGCCGAGCGTTGGCCCATCGCACAGATCATCGAGCGAGGCTACGCCGTCGCGACGGCCCATTACAGCGATATCGACCCGGACTATGACGATGGTTTTGAGAATGGTGTCCATGGTTTGTTCCCGGAGCACAGGAGCGATGCAGAGCATCCGAATCGGTGGGGCTCGATCGCTGCTTGGGCATGGGGTCTATCAAGGCTAGCCGATGTCTTGGAGAAGCTTGAGGGGATTGATCCCAAGGGGTTGATGGTCGTGGGTCATTCACGGTTGGGGAAAACGGCGTTATGGGCTGGGGCAAATGACGAACGGTTCGGATTGGTCGTCTCGAACAACTCCGGTTGCGGTGGAGCGGCGCTTAGTCGGCGAGTCTATGGCGAATCGGTCGCGAGGATCAACACGTCGTTCCCGCATTGGTTCAATCGCAATTTTCGCAAGTACAACGATCGAGAGGACCAGATGCAATTCGACCAGCATCAGTTGATCGCAGCGATTGCTCCAAGGCCTGTGTACATCGCAAGTGCGAGCAATGACAAGTGGGCCGATCCGTTAGGGGAGCTCCTCTCGGGGTATCATGCATCGAGCGCCTATCGCTTGCATGGCAAGCAGGGGTTAGACACCCAAGAGTTGCCAGCGGTCAACACTCCGATTGGCGACGGGGCGATCGGATATCATCTTCGCCAAGGGGATCATGATCTTCTGCTCTACGATTGGCAGCAGTTCATGGTTTTTGCCAAGCGGAATGGACTCTAGTGGAAAAATCGGAGATTTGATCAGCTCAGGTGCTTTGAGATCTTGTTGAACGAATCGTCCCAGGCCTCTGGTGATTTCGGTTCGTAGACATCGATCGAGCTGGTTTGGAGCATCCAAGCTCTGGCTTCTCCGACGTTTTTGAATCTGCCTAGAGCGAGCATTTGGGAGATCACATTTCCCAGCGCGGTCGCTTCGACAGGTCCGGCAACCACGGTACGGTTGCAAGCATCGGCGGTCATTTGGCACAGGAGTTGGTTTCGAACCCCGCCGCCGACGATGTGGATCGTTTCGATCGAATATCCTAGAAGGTCTTCGAGCATTCCCAGGCAGATACGGTATCGCATGGCCAGCGACTCGAGGATACTACGGACGATCGCACCGTCGGTATTCGGAGTGCTTTGGCCGGTTTGTCGGAAGTATGCCAGGACCGCATCGAGCATGTCTTCGGGAGCGATGAAGGCAGGGTTTTGGACATCGATCCAGTGGGCTAGCGGTTTGGCTTCGCCGGCGAGGGTAGCTAGGGTGGTCCAGTCGTAGGGTTTACCTCTTCGCTGCCAGCTTGCGCGGCATTGTTGCAAAGGCCACAAGCCGGCGATATTTTTCAGGAGGCGGACCGTACCGTTGGCGCCACCTTCGTTGGTGAAATTCAATTGCGAGCACTTTGCGTTCAAGCGAGGCTGGCTCAGTTCGACCCCCATGAGAGACCATGTACCGCTGCTGATGTAGCACCAATTGGGTTTCGATTCGGAGAATCCTTTGGCCGGGACGGCCAGGACGGCCGCACCGGTATCGTGCGTGGCCGGCACGATGGTTTTTGCTCGTTGCGATAGACCTGTGAGGTTGCGCAGTTGGGTTCGGACCGAGCCTAGGGAGCAGCCGGGTTGGACGGGGGTTCGGAAGAGTTTTTCTGGGATACCCAGTTTTTCGAGGATTTTCGAGGACCATCCTAGGCCGCCGGGTTGCATCATTTGGGTTGTCGATGCGTTGGTAAATTCGTTGACTTTTTCGCCCGTGAGCATCCAGTGGAAGAAATCGGGGATCATCAAGAAGCGATCCGCGATATCGAGGATCGGTGAGTTTTCGACTCGCATGCTGTAGAGCTGGTAGAGCGTATTGATCTCCATGAATTGGATACCGGTTTCCTGGAAGATCTCGTCACGGCTGATTTTTTTGAACGCATGGTCCATCATTCCTCGTGTTCGCGGATCACGGTAGCAGAAGGCTGGGCCGACCAGATCGTCGTTTCGGTCGAGCAGCACGTAGTCGACGCCCCAGGTATCGACACCGAGGCTAACGATTCGGTCGCGGTGTTCGTCGACCGCCTTGCCGATTCCGATTTCGACTTCTTTCCAGAGTGAGAGCAGGTTCCACAGCAATCGGTTACCGACGCTTAGGGGGGCATTTTCGAAGCGGTGAACGTCTTTGAGTTGGATCATGTCGCCGCGCAACTCGGCTGCGATGACACGTCCGCCGGAGGCACCAAGATCGATGGCTAATGCGATGTCGGGTTGATCCATAGTAGGGATAAGCGTTTTAGGAGGGGGTTAATGAATTGATTTTCTTTTTTAGGCCTGAGCCGATGGCTTCTTCCAAGCGTTTGAGGGTCGCTTGGATTGCACCGGCTTGGGCTTCATCGAGTTGATCGTGCTGGCCAAATCGTTTGGCATAAAACGCCAGGGACAGATCGGCTAGATCCAGATCAAGATGAGCGAGTTTGAGTCGCGATGAGGCGAGTTGTAGGAATTCCTGAGGCGTTTGGTGGGGTTGCCTGCGCATGCCCAGGGTTCGCAGGAGTTTGATGAGTTTCTCGTAGAATTCAACCCTGGAGTAGCGTTTGCGTCGCAGCAGAGTTTTTCGGTGCAAGCCTTTTGGGATGAGGTTGGGAAAGAGTCTTTGGATCGCTTTGAAGAGCAGAAGCAGGGTTGCGGCGATTGCGATGAATCCGAGGGCGACTCTCCAGGAGAACCATCGGTCCGGGGAGAGGAAACCTCCGACGAAGCGACTCGATTGCATGCGCGAAAAGAGGGTTTGAAGTTGGATCCAGAATCGTGCGTAGGTTCCCTCGGAGGAATCGCCGAAGAGGGAGAACAAACCACCTTGGCGAGATTTGTCCATATTGATGACCATCTCGTCCCAGAAGTCTTGCATGGCATCAAAGGTCTGGGAGTTGGAGCTACGGAAACTGCCACCGGCGTTGGATCCATCGACCGGTGGGGTTGGGTCTAGGCGGAGCCAGATCCCTTTTTTGGACCATTTGGGGACGGGGATACCGATGCGCACATCGGGGGGAGCTTGTTCGATTTCATCGAGCGTGAAGTAGGCTTCGACCCAGACGTGCGCATGGCTTTGGGAGACTTGAAAGTACCCGCCGATTTCGTTGTACTCGCTGGGTCGAAATCCGACGACCAGTCGCGTCGGGATCCCTTGGGAGCGCAGCATCAGAGCCAGGGCGCTGGCGAAGTACTGGCAGTGCCCACGTTTTTTATTGAGTAGAAAGTCTGCGATGGGGTCGATCCCGGAATCTCGGGGTCCGGTCAAGGAGAGGGTGTACTCGAACTGTTGGCTGTCGGCCAAGTGGTTTTCCAGGAAGATGGCTTTGGTGAGTTTGCCATCGAGTGGTTTATCGCTTAGAGACAAGATCCGGTTGATTTCCGGTCGGATCAGTTCCAGCGAGGCTGGAAATTCCAGGATAGAGTTTCCGTATAAGCTGAACGCATCGGCTTGGTCTTCCTCATAGACATCGGCTTGGTCTTCGAGCACTGGGGACTCTTGTCCGCTGACGAAAGCGTAGGTCAGAAACGAGTAACGTCGTTTCGGTGGGTTTGCGGCCGCGAAACTGCTACGCGGGTCGAGCAAACGCCAGTCGCGTCGGCCCGAGAGGAAGGGAGACTTTTCGATTTGGGCGTAGGGCGGTAGCGAGCAGACGACAGGCCCGAAGGGAGATCGTTCCGCGACATTGACACGGACGCAGTCGCGGAGTGTGGTCATCTCCGTATCGCATTCCTGCTGGGTGATCAAATCTCGCAGATCGTTTTGTTTGGGGCTGTAGTTGTCACGGTCGCTCGGTTGCCAAAGTCCTCTGCCTGGTCCGTCGATGTAGCGGTGGACGACCGTCCCACGGATGTAGGGTGGTTGGTTGGGTCGGTAGGTTTTGGTGGATGATTCATTGGTCATACTCATGCGGAATGCGGGGGATTCATTCCTGAGCAACTCACCTACAAATTGCAGAGAGATCTGTTCGCTGAATCCGATCCGACTCCCGCCCCAGCCGAGTCCTTCGCCGTCAAAGGACTCCGAGTAGAGCCGAGGGAGCATGTAAAAGTAGCCCACAGAAAACAGGAGCATCGAGAGAGCAAATGGAATGATGCTCGAGGTCCAACGGCCGGGTCGAAACTCTTGGGTTCCGCCGAAATTCGATTGGGTATCGCTGGCAAAAAGTTGCAACCCTGAGACCCCGCGACTCGGGACCTTCTCGACCCCTATCCAGTGCAAGAGGCGAGAAAGGATCGAGGTGGATTCCGAATGGGTTTCGTTATGACGTTGGTACGAAGCGAATTCGGCCAGGGCGATCAGAGCCCCGCTGCCGACGGCAAGCACCGGGAGCATCAAGACACCGTAAAGGACGTTGTCGTTGACCAGGGTTGCGACGACCAGTTCGAGCAGTAAGAAGATGCCCCATTGCTCGAAGACCCGTTTTTCTTTGCGTTGGAAATAGAGGGGTAATTGAACGTAAACCAGCAAGTTCCCGACCCACAAAAGTTGGTTTGCTCGCATCTGCGTGAGGTACTCGTAGCCTGCGAGCAAGGCACCTGCAATCATGCCGATATAGACTACGAATTTTGGCAAATAGATCAGCCCGAGGCTATCGGTGCAAAAGTAGGCGGCCAAAGCGCAGGTGCAGACGAGTATCGGCAAGTACCAGGACTCTTGGCCTAACCCCAAGAGGATCGCAGCGATCGCTGAGAACAGGGTAAAGCAAAAGGATAGCCGTCGGAAGTTCTTTTGTTGGATCATATGACAGTGCTCAGTCCCTTCAACGCCGACCCATTCCCAGCATCCGTTTCAACCGATGGATGGTCCATAGCAATGCTCCTAGGATGATCAACAAGATGGCTAAGGCCAAAGGAGCGATGACTCCTGAGACCATCCATTCATGGCAGTAGTCCCAGGTTCTTTGCCAGTTGAGCATCAGGAAAGCCGTCGCGGCGCTGAGGTACGGGCCGAATGGAGTTCGGCTATTTCCGGTAGTTAGAAAGCTTGCAAGAACGATCAGAATCCCAAAGAGCGGAGCCAGGAAGAAGGCGAACCATACGATTTGCCAGCCAAAAAAAGCCCCAACCATCGACATCAATGTTACGTCGCCGAATCCTAAAGCTTCTTGGCCGAGGATCTCACCGGCGATCATGCGAAAGGCCCAGACCAATAACCCTCCGAGCCACATCCCGATCAAGGCGCTGCAGAGTCTCATCCAGGGTTGGCGTTCCAACTGGTAGTAGGCCACGACGATGCAGACCCAACCGAGGATCGTCAATCCCGTAATGAGTTTACGATTTCCACTGCGCCAATAACTTGCCCATGCAAACCAAAAGGCCTTGCGCCACCCTCTTCGCGAGATCCAGCGGAAATCGACCAAGGAGGTACACCAAACCGTCCAGGTGGCCAGAGCGATCCCAAGTCCAAGCCAGTTGCTTTGCTGCCATGACTCCGGGAACAACTCCGGGGAATTCGCATGGAGCGAGCGGAGCACCGTAAAGGGTGGTACAGCGATATGGACCTGTTCGAGCCAATTCCAGCCGACCAAAAAGGTGGAGCCCAATAGCCCCAGTATCGTCCCCGGGATTGTGATTCCATCGGGGATGGTGTACTCATCGAAGTCGATGAATGTCGCGATGGCAAGAAGCGTCAGCAGGCTCGCATAGGCGATGAACTGATGCCGTTGGATGGGAACATCGATAAACCGCTCGGGCAAAGTGTTTCCGCGGTCGATATACACGTAGAGGGCCAGAAAGAGCCAAGGGACCAGCAATTCGATGAGCAAAGGACGGACCCAGAACCACTTGCCAAACACCGTGCGATCCTCAGCGCGGCGGGATCGAAGCAACCAACCGACGGCCGGTAGACGCTCCAAGAGGCTTAATCGCGAGGTCCCTTCAGGCCTTTTTTGCCATGAGGAAACTGGCAAGGAGGTGTACGCTAGCGCGTAGATGCAATGGTTGATTACAACGCTTGCTAAAACTCCGATTCCCAAAAGGAGCAGAGAGGTCCCAGGCTCGTCGAACATCTCTAAATTGACTTTCGTGATGGAGTAGGTCGCAAGCCCAACTGCGAGGCGCACATTACCGCGGCGGACTTATTATAGGGTACATGGGATACCGAGTCGCAGGGTTTCGGATCGAAGTTGGTCGGGGTTATGCGTGAGAGTTATTTTCCCATGAGTTATTCCTGGGAGTCAATCCTGAGTCTTCGCGAGGATTTGGAAGCTCAGCGGTACGCAGCCACCAACGCGCGATTTGACTTGCGAGTTCTTCGGGACTCGCGGATCCGGTCGGTAGGATCAGGTCGGCTAGGGTGCGGTAGATGGGTTCTCGAACTTGGAGCACAGAGGCGATTTCCTCGACGACGCCCAAGTCGGTCAGGGGAGGCCGTCCTGGTCCTTGGTTTTGGTCGGCGCGAAGTCGTTTTGCCAGGACCTCGACGGGGCAATCGAGCCAGACGATTTTGCCGGTGTTACGGAGGATGGCTTGGTTTGCAGGATCGAGGATCGCCCCACCGCCGAGCGAAACGACTTGCCGGGGTGTATTGGCGACCGCGCGGATGGTATCGCTTTCGATCCGGCGAAAATTCGCTTCGCCTTCGCGTGTGAAAAAAGAAGCGATCGGTTCGTTGAGGGAAGCTTCGATCTGTTGGTCGGTATCGATCCAATCGAATCCGAGTGCGAAAGCAAGGGATGGGGCAATGGAAGTCTTTCCGCTGCCGCGATATCCGATCAGGTAGAGATTTCCGCGAGGATCCGCCACACGTAGCCGACTAGGCGTTGATCGATTTGATCATGATGCGGGTATATTTTTGGCGGTGGCCGGTCCGTGCGTCGTAGTTTTTGCGACGGCTGAACTTTTGGATGAAGACTTTCTTGCCCTGCTCCAAACCGACGACTTCCGCGGTGACTTTGGCACCCGAGACGTTGGGTTGACCGAGTTTCAACCCGGTGTCGGCTCCGATGGCCAAAACTCGATCGAACTCGATGCTATCACCGGTTTCGGCGGCTTCTCGGTAGTCGATATCTACGAGCAAGCCTTCGGTCACTTTGTACTGTCTTCCACCGTCACAGATAATTGCGTACATGGCAATCCAAGCCGATCCAAAAAAAGAAATTCTAGTAAGGGAGCCCGCCGAGGGCAGGAATTTCAAGGTTCAGAAGTCTAATCGAGACGGCTCAGAGCGTCGAGACCTTTTTGGGATTTCTGGGCTGGAAAGCCCATCCTTTGGTTGGGACTATTCAAAGGGCTTGAGATGGCTACATTTCCGACATGGGTCAATTAAATCCAGCACAATCCGAAGCGGTAGGGACTTTAGGGGGGCCATTGCTGGTCCTAGCCGGGGCGGGGACTGGGAAAACCCGGGTTATCACCTTTCGAGTAGCCAATCTAATAAAGCATGGTACGGCGGCGGATCGGATTTTGGCGGTCACGTTTACCAACAAGGCCGCGATGGAGATGCAGGAGCGGATTTCTGGGCAGTTGAAGTTGCCCAAGCGAGTTCGCAGGGGGCAGCCGGCCCCGGCGCGACCGCAGATTGGGACTTTCCATTCGCACTGCGTGCAGATTCTCAAACGCTGGACCGGGGAGTTGGGCTATCCGGATCGGTTTACGATTTACGATCGCAGCGATGCCGAGAGTGTGGCTCGGACGGTGCTACGGGAGATTCGGGTGGCCGAGAGCACCTTATCGCCGTCGGATTTTTTGAATATTGTCAGTCGGTGGAAGAATGCGGGGGTTCGGCCGGAGAATGCCGACAGTGCGGCCACGAGCGACCAGGAGCATATCGCAGCGAGTGGATTTCGGCGTTACCAGAGGGCTTTGAAATTGCAGGCGGCATTCGATTTCGATGACTTGTTGGTGTTTGCCGAGCAGTTGTTGGTGGAGAACCCCAAGGTCCGATTGGCCGAAGCGGGCCGTTATGACCATGTATTGGTCGACGAGTATCAGGACACCAATGGGTGTCAGTATCGGATCATCAAGGCATTGGCACAGGGCCATCGAAACTTGTGTGTTGTGGGGGATGACGATCAATCGATTTATGGGTGGCGAGGTGCAGAGGTTCGGCACATTTTGAATTTTCGTCAGGATTGGCCGGAGGCCAAGGTGGTACGGTTGGAGGACAACTACCGTTCGACCGATGCGATCCTGACGATGTCCAAGAGGCTCAGGGTTGACAAAACCGTATCGCCCGGTGACTTTGCGATCCTGTTTCGAACCAACGAGCAACCACGCCCTTTTGAGATGGAGCTTCGCAAGCGCAAGGTGCCTTATATGATCACCGGCTCGCAGTCTTTTTTTGATCGCAAGGAGGTGCGTGACCTATTGGCTTATTTGCGATGGATCGATTCGCCCGACGACGAGTTAGCGCTTCTGCGAGTGATCAATGTTCCCCCACGTGGGATGGGAGCCGGGAGCGTCGATAAACTGCTCAAGCAAGCCGTAGCGACCTCATCGAGCGTATGGAAGGTCATGCATGACGAGGTCTTTAGTGCGACGTTACCGACCGCTGCGCAGGGTGGTATCGCGAGCCTCAAGGAGTTGCAGAGTCGTTACAAAGCCCAATTCGATGGCCATTTGTCGGCTCATCAGGATCCGAGCCAAGTGCCGAGCATGGCCGAGGTATTGATCAAGTTGATCGATGATTTGAAGTATCGCGAGGAGATCCAGCGATTGTATGCCGAGCCCGAGGAGGCTGCCATGCGGATCGGGTCACTTGAATCGGTGCTCAATTCGATTGCCCAGTATGAAGAATCGGCGGCCGAACCGACGCTCGACGATTTTCTCGCATCGATTGTCTTATCGGGGCGCGAGTATGGATCGGGCAAGGACAAGCAGCAGGGGCTCAATGCGGTGTCTTTGATGACTTACCACAGCGCCAAAGGATTGGAGTTTCCGATCGTGTACATGATTGGAATGGAGGAAGGGGTCTTGCCGCACCGCCGATCGATTTCCGGGGAGATCGATTCGGTCGATGAGGAGCGTCGGTTGTGTTATGTCGGCGTGACGCGAGCCCAAGACGAGCTTGCGTTGTCGCTTCCCCAGAGCCGTTTCAAGTGGGGCAAGCCGCGTCCGACGTATCCGAGCCGGTTCCTTTACGAGCTGACTGGCCAGGGTGACCATCCCAACCGCATCAAATCGATTCAGGCGGCGGCCCAAGAGGCCAAGAAGTCGGGTCGAACGAAGCGATAAAGGCGACGATCAAGCGAAGCCAGCGTTCAAGCTGAGCCGACAAGTCTCATCGCCTCGATGTACTCGGTGCGTTGGAGGTGGCCTGATAGGAACCGGTGGGACAGGATGTAGCGTTCGAGTCTGTGGGCATCTTCTAGCCGATGTTCGGAACGGTACTTGACTCTACCGATGGCATAGTTGTCTTCAAGATCCGCGATTTTGACTTCCTTAGCGATCGGATCGTCGGCCAACGACAGGATGTAGTCCGCATAGTCGATATGGGCAGTGCGGGTCAGACGTTTGACGCTTTGAGTGACGTTCGGGCAGATGCCTGCTTGGATCAGATCCTCTTCGGTGGCGGAGGTGTCTTCGAGGATATCGTGGAGAAGTCCCGCTTGTTTGGCCGATGCACAATGGCACTTGAGCATGACGCGCATCAGGTGCAGGATGTACGGATCGCCGTCGGCATCGCGTTGTCCTCGATGAAAATTCAGAGCCAGTTCGGTGGCCAGCTCGATAGCCTCTGCGGTGGCCTGTGCGGTGGCCTGTGCGTTCCGTTGGGTCGATTCCATAGATTCAGTGGCGTTGGTCGATAGACGGAGAGTCAGGTCAGGATGTTTTGATTTCGCATCCAATCGATGGCATCGGCGATCGATTCATGGACGGGTCGGATGCGGTAGTTCAATTGATCGATGGCTCGTTGGCTTGAGTACCAGTGGTATTGCGAGGACATCGCGATGGCTGCGGAGTTGACCAAGGGTTCCTTGCCGGTGATTTTTCCGAGGCAATCACCGGCCGTTGCGGCAAGGAATTTCCCTGGTCCTCTGAGGTAGGTCCATGGTGGGCGTTTTCCGAATTGCCTTGCGATTTCCTTCCAGAGTTGGAAGTAAGTCCAGTTTTCGCCTGCCAAGACGAAGCGGGACCCAGCGGGTGTTTGTTCGATTGCGGTGAGGATGGCGGTAGCGACATCGCGGGGGTCGCAGATGCTGCAACCGCCCGATGGTGCCAGGGGAGGGGCACCGTTGCGTAGGTCTTGGATCATTCGTCCGCTGCTGGGTTTCCAGTCCCAGGGACCGAGCATGAAACCTGGGTAGACCAGGACCGCATCGAGTCCTTTGGCGATGGCTTGATGGACGCATTGCTCAGCGGCGCGTTTGGAGACGACGTAGGTGCAGGGGACTTGTCCATCCCCGGGTGTTTGTTCATCGGCTGGATTGGTTTTTGAGCCGATAGCCAGGGTGTTGACCGTCGAGACGTGGATCAAGCGGGCTTGGTGTTTTTGAGCCAATCGAATTGCGTTGAGCGTACCGGATTGGTTGGTGTGGATTCCTTCGGCGCGTTGGGTCCATCCGATATGGATGTGAGCTGCCGAGTGGATGACCGCATCGAGGGTACCGGTGAGGGCATCGAGTGAATCCCATTGGGTGATATCGGCGTCGAGTTTTTCGACATCTAGATCCTCGAGCGCTTTTGCGTTCGATGCATTTCTTGAAATGCCAACGACTTGGTAACCTCGATCGATCGCTTGTCGAGTGATGTTGTTACCGAGCAAGCCGGTCGCACCGGTGACTGCAATTCTCATCGAGTTACACGCATGGAAAAGTGGCTGAGGATCGAATTACGGGACTCAAGCCGCACCCCAAGTCCCCTGATCGTAAGATCTTACCAAAGAAACCGGAAAACCAGAGGTCTCCAAGGGATTGGAATCCTGATATAATCCGGACTCCCGGATCCTCAACTTGACCAACGACTGAACTGTTTGCGCATGCCGATCATCGAAGTTAGAAACCTGACGAAACACTTCGGTGCTGGTGAGCTGGCAGTCGAAGTACTCAAAGGGGTGAACTTGCAGATCGAAGCTGGCGAGTTTGTCGCGTTGATGGGTCCGAGCGGTTCTGGAAAAAGTACGTTGATGAACATCATCGGCGGGATCGAACCGCCGAGTTCGGGGCAGGTACTATTGGACGGCGTGGACATCGGCAAGCTTGACGACGAGCAGCGGACGTTGTTGCGTCGACGCCGAGTCGGTTTTATTTTTCAGGCGTTCAATCTCATCCCGACCCTCAATGCGATTGAAAATGTGTCGCTTCCGTTGCAACTCGACGGGGTACCATGGAAGCAAGCGCAGGAGCGTGCTCAGATCGCGCTTCAGCGTGTGGAGATGGGGCATCGGCTCGACCATGTTCCCTCGAAGCTCTCTGGGGGTGAGCAGCAGCGTGTTGCGATCGCTCGGGCGTTGGCGATCGAACCGGTGATTCTTTTGGCCGACGAACCGACGGGGAATCTCGACTCGCGTCAGAGCGGTCGCGTGACCGAGTTGCTCAGGGACTTGGCGATGTACTCGCGTCAGACGATCATCATGGTCACCCACGATGCGACGGTGGCTCGAACGGCGTTTCGCCTTTTGAAGTTCAAGGACGGCAATATCGAACGGGATATTGCCCAGGAGGACTTCGAAGCCAACGCATCGGTCTTCCATGCTTCCTCTGTCCAGAACGCAACGGGTTGAGCGCCCAAGTCGGGGCACTTGTGGCAAGAGGCTCTTGAGGCAAATAGGCAATGGCTCTATCGAGACTTTCACTTCGAGAACTTCAAAGTCGCCCGGCGCGGTCGTTGTTGACTCTCCTGAGTATCATCATCGGTGCGGGTGCGATCGTTGCGACTTATATCGCCTCGGACAGCGCGAGGCTTGCTCAGCGCGCCATGGTTCAAAACGTAACGGGCAATGCGCAGCTTGAAATCCAAGCCGCCGGGGGGAGCTCGTTCGATATTCGGGATGTGTTGTTCCTCAAGGAGATTCCTGGGATCTCGGTCATCTCGCCATCGGTGCGTCGGTACTCGACACTCGCGACGCTCGATGCTGAGGGTAAACCGGATCGCAAGTTGCGGGTGCAGCTACTCGGGGTCGATTTCGATGAGGACCGCAAGGTTCGCAATGTGGATTTTATCGCTGGAAAGGATCCCTATGCGTCCCCTGAGGTCGACCTTCAAGACGAACCGAAAACCTCGGCCCTTGCGCCGGAGGTTTGGTGCGACGAAGGGCTGGCCAAATCCGCGAAGCTGTCGATTGGTCAAGAGATCAAGTTGTTGACCAAGACAGGAAACCAAACGGCAAGCATTGCTGGATTTGTCAAATCCAACACGGCTGCATCGGCTTTCCAATCGGCGGTTCTTTTAGCACCGACGCGAACGATTCAGAAATGGACGCGATCGACGAACAAACTCGATCTTGTGCAATTGATGATCAAGGATTCCGATCAGGTCGGTGCGATCCGAGAACAGATTGCAGGGAAGTTGCCCGAGGGGGTTTACGTGCGCGAACCCCCGATGCGCAGTGAGCTTGCTAATGAGAGCACCGTAGCGATCCAGCGAGGGCTTTTGATCGCCACGATCTTCTCGCTGGTCATGGCTGGTTTTATCATCTTCAACACGTTTCAGATGAATGTTGGGGAGCGTCGTCGGCAGCTTGGGATCCTCCGAGCTATAGGAACGACGCGCAAGCAGATACTGACGATGGTGCTGCGGGAGGCGGCGGTATTGGGGCTCGTCGGGAGCGTTCTAGGGTGTTTTCTAGGTTATCTTGGAGCCGATTTGCTGAACCAATCGACAGCGTCGCTTTTAGGGATTTCGATACCCAGCACCGGCGTCGGAATCGCACCGATCGCGATTGCGATCGGTTGTGGTTTTTTCGTTTCGTTGCTAGGTGCTTTGATACCGGCGTTGACCGCCGCGCGCGCTTCTCCCTCGGACGCTATGAAGAGTGTCCCTCAGAGTGATTCCAAAGCGCTCTGGACGGCATGGTTCCTTACCGGATGCGTCATGATCGCATTGGGTTTGTTGATCTTTTGGTTATCGACCTATGGATTCATTTCGGTACGGATGGGAACTGTCGGCATTGTGATGGTGATCCTGGGAGTGATTCTCCTGCTGCCGGCATCCTTGCCTTGGTTGACCAAGATCGCCGCGGCCCCACTGATGGTTTGGATGCCCGTGGAAGCTTCCTTGGCCCGTCGGCAAGTCCTACGGCATCCGGGCCGCGCGGCGATGACCATCGGTATATTGCTTGTCGCCATGGCGATGGGTTTAGGCATGGCCTTTACCATTATGGACAACATTCGGGACGTGCAGTTTTGGTACAAGCGCACGATCGTCGGGGACTTCTTCGTTCGAGCCGCGATGCCCGATATGAGTAGTGGCCATGCTGCGGACATGCCTGAGGGCTTTCCCGAAAAAGTAGCGGCTCTCGACGGGGTGCTGCTGAGCGATACGATGCGATTCGTCAGCGCCAGGGCCGGTGAGTTAAGCGTGATTGTTATTGTCCGCGAGTTCAACTCCTCGACCCAGGACTACTTTGATTTGGTCCAAGGCCAGGAAGATCAGGTGCTTGAGGGGATTCGGCAAGGGCAGGTCGTTCTAGGGTCGGTACTTGCAGAGCGGTCGCAATTGAAAGTCGGCGATCAGATGGAGTTGGAGACCAATGAGGGGAAGATCAGTATCCCTATTGCTGGTGTAACGAACGAGTACCTAGCCGGTGGCCTTACGCTTTACATGCAGGCCCAGCAGGCCAAGCGGTTGCTCAGTGTCGACGGGACCGATGCGGTGATCGTCCGCGCCGATCCATCGAAGCGAAGCGAGGTCAAGCAAGCGTTGCTCAAGCTCGCAGACGCCGAGGGCCTCATGGTCCAATCGTTCCAAGAGATGGCCGACATGGTCGAGAACATGATCCGTGGTGTCGTCGGAGGGCTTTGGGTTGTCTTGGCGCTAGGGGCGGTGATCGCTGCGTTTGGATTGATCAATACTCTTGCGATGAACATCTTGGAACAGACCCGCGAGATAGGGATGCTACGGGTCGTGGCCATGACCCGTCAGCAGGTTCGAAAGATGATTTTGGCCCAAGCTTTGATTATGGCGATCATCGGGATCCTGCCCGGGATGGTTTTGGGAGTTGGGATGGCTGCGGCGATGAATTTGAGCACCTTGATCGTCACAGGGCATGCGGTCCGATTCCAGTGGTACCCGGGCTTTATGGTCGCGGCATTGATCGCCGAGATCGTGATCGTGGTCTTATCGGCGATGTTCCCAGCCGAGCGCGCCGCACGATTGAACCTTGCGAAAGCCATGCAGTACGAGTAACTTGGGGGAGTTGGTGAGGCCTAGCGGATTATCGAAGCTAGGGCGTCTGCCCCTTTTGCTCCTTGAGGTAACAACGCGTTGGGCCCTGAAGCGTCGAAATTGATCCAAGTCGAGGATTTCGTTGAGATAACGACTACTTTCCCGGACGACCTTATCGCCGACGACATCGCCGAGGTTTTGGTGCGAGGGGGACTGGTGGCTTGTGCCCAAGTTTCAGGACCGGTGCAAAGCACTTATCTTTGGAAGGGTCACTGCGAGCGGACTTTCGAATATAAAGTTTGCATGAAAACAACGATCGATCGCATGCCAGCGGTCCTCGCGTTGCTACGCTCTCGGCATCCTTATGAAGTTCCCGAGATCACCGCTCGACGCATCGATTGGGTCACGGAGGATTATGCGCGATGGTTGGTTCAATCCACCACCCCTGGGATCGACCCGACTTGAAGGGAATCGATCACTAAGAGCTCGGCGAGGGTTTCAAGCGACAAGGAAGCCAGACAAGGAAGTTAAGGCGATACGACGGTGGAACAAAAGCTAACTTGGATTGAGCAACTTGAGTTGATGACGCTCTTGTTCCTACACGGCATGGCATTGGCCGCTTGGTTTGTCCCTATGGGGACGGTATTGCAGGCCTCGGGACTAGGTGCCTGGACACCCTATGCGTTTGGGGCCTCGGCCATCGCGGCGCTTCTGTCCCCGTTGTTTTTTGGGGCGATGGCCGATCGTTCTGTGCCCCCTATTCGAGTACTGCGTTGGGTTTGTTTCGGTTCCGGAGTGCTTTCGCTTCTTACGGCTTACGCGTTGGGGCAGGGCGCCAGTGGGTGGAACGTTTGGATGATGATTCAATCGCAGGCGCTTTTGAGTGTCCCGACCAACAGTCTTTCGGGCTCGATTGTATTGGCTCGCGTCGCGAATTCGCATGGCCAATTCGGTGCGATCCGAGCCATGGGAACGGCCGGTTGGATGGCCGGCTGCTGGATTGTCAGCGGACTGCACTTGGATGCCAGTCCCGGCACCTTTTTGCTTAGCGGTGTTTTATGGTTCGTGGTGGCTGCCTACACGTTGCTCCTGCCTGCCGGAGTGATACCCATGGGTGGGACCAAACGTCTGACGTTGCGTCAACGCTTTGGCCTCGATGCGCTCAGCTTGCTCAAGGTGCATGATCACCGAGTGATCTTTGCGACCGCGGCGCTTGTGGCCATCCCATTTTCCGCTTTTTATCCCTACACTCCGAGCCACATGAAGGATTTGGGGATGGAGCGGACCAGCGCCTGGATGTCCATCGGCCAGGTAATCGAGGTGGGGATCATGTTTACCATCGGCGGTTTCATGGTCGATTGGAGGCTCAAGTTTGTCATTCTTTTTGGGCTTTTTTCAGGTTTGCTCCGTTATCTTTTTTATGCGATGGATTCCCAGGTCCCGTTGCTCCTAGGGGTAGCCCTGCATGGAATGGCTTTTACTTTCACCTACATTTCGACCCAAATCTACCTTGCTCGTCGTATTGCCCCCGAGTGGAGGACGCGCGCTCAGGCCCTTTTGAGTTTGCTCGTCGGGGGGGTTGGGAACCTTACTGGCTATCTCGTTACGGGCGCTTGGTTGCATTGGTGCACGGCGAATTCCACTGTGAATTGGCGGCCTTATTGGCTCGGGTTGGATCTTTTGGTGCTCGTCGTTTTGATTTACTTTGCGATCAGCTACCAGGGGGAACGGCAAGACAGCAAGCCGGAATCTTCCGGGAAGCTGTCTTGATCGCTTCGTCGTTTTTGAATAGCTTTAGAGGTATGAACGGTTCGTTGGTACGATACGCACTGATTTTCGCAACGGTAATCCAGCAGATCGCAGGGGCTGGCTCCTGCTGTTGTTTTGCCAACGCGTTGATGGGCTGTGCGTCTGAGCATTCGGTCGTCCATTCGATAGAACCCCAGAGAGCAGGTCCCAAGTCCTTTTGCAGCAAGTGCAAGGTTAAGGCTCGAGACGCGGGGACCCACGAAAGCAAGGCCCACGAAAGCAAGGCCCGAGAAAACAAGGCTGTGGATTCAGGGGGGCATTGCGGCCAAGAGGTCCATTCGAAGGGTTGCAGTTGTCGGCTGGTCGCTCAGCAGACGTTTGTTTCGACGGAACGTTGGGAGCTTAAGTCCACGTCTCAGGGGCTTTGTAGCGGGTTTTTGTCCCTAGGTTTTCAGATCCCATCCTCATGGGAGGATTTGGCTTACCGGCTTTCGATCTTAAGCGGTGGGCTCTTTTTTGCAGGCCAGCTTGCGCCTGCGCCGATGTTGTATCGGCTCTCTTGGCTCAGCGTTTGGATGATTTGATTCCGCTGATTTAGTTCGGGGCAATTCTCTGCTGTCCGATCTCAATCCCTAGCTCTGCTTGCGTTTGCGTTTCGCAACCGCCTGCAGACTTCTTGTTGCCCTGCGGTCTTTTCATTTTTACCGAGTGGCTCGTACGCTTCGGCAGATCCTTCGATCGGTGCTCGCGTTGTACTACGACCCAATCAATTCAGAACCAATTAAAAACCTTTGAGGTGTGTGATGGGAAATTCAATAGTTCTAAAGCGTCGACTGAGCGTAGCGTTGGGGATCTTTTTGATCAGCTCCGGCTGTAGCCCCAAACCACAGACTGGGGAAAAAGACAATCTGTCCCTTAATAAAATGTCCGAAACCAAGGGCTCGGCCGAGCTGGATTCGCATCAGCATGTCGAGGGGCAACACGGAGGGACGATCGTTTCGCTCGGGGCCGATAGCTACCACGCCGAAGCGATTCTCGAGACGAATGGAACCTTGAGGTTATTCATGCTCGGAAGAGATGAAACGAGGGTCCAGGAGGTCGACTTGCAAACGATCAAGGCGTATGCCAAGCAGGCCGAGGACCTCGATGTGAAGAACCTTGAGCTTATGCCCGAGCCGCAGCCGGGGGACAGTGCAGGCAAGACCTCGCAATTCGTTACGTCCATACCAGCGGAGTTGCTCGGACGATCGATTCGCATCACGATCCCCAACTTGGTAATCTCGGGGGAGCGGTTCCGGGTCGCATTGGATCTCAAGGGCGATGATGCGCACGAACCGATGGGAAAACCGGTCGCTTTGGGCGAGGAGGAAACCTTGTATTTGACACCGGGTGGCAAGTACACCGCTGAAGACATTGCGGCCAACGGCAAGACGATTCCAACGGTGAAATTCAAAGGGATTCGTTCGAATCATGACGACAAGCCCGTGAAGGGCGATAGGATCTGCCCGATCTCGAAGACCAAGGCCAATGATCAATTCCTTTGGGTGATCGATGGCAAGTCCTATACCTTTTGCTGCCCTCCATGCATCGATGAGTACGTTCGGGCGGCGAAAGAGCAACCCGATTCGCTTCTGGCACCAGAGACATTCATCAAGGAGTAGCGCCGTGTCCTTGAAGTTACCCATCGTATGGCTTGCATGGATCATGCTCGCCGGATCGATCGCAGCCCACGAGGGGCACCAACCGCTTCCGACCAAAGGGGTGGAGATCGAGCCTCAGAGCGGGACGTTGGTGCTCAGCGCCTCGGCGCGCGATGCACTTGCAGTCAAGACCGAGGAGGTCATGGAGCGGCCTGTCCGCCGTTATCTCCATGCGTTCGGGAGTCTGGTGGTGCCTTGGAACAACCATGCTTTGGTCGGATCGAGTCTCGAGGGTCGGGTCGTTTCGATTTCGGCAATTGCTGGCCAGAGGGTTCAGATCGGCCAGAGTGTTGCCGAGATTGAATCGCCGAAGATCGAATCGTTTCAAAGAGAGATTCGCGATTTGATTGCAGGATTGCGATTGGATCAGCAGTTGCTCCAGGGTGCCCAGGAGGCCAGTACCAGCGGAGCGATCCCTATGGCTCGGCTGTTGGAGCTTCAGGCGTCCCTGTTCCAACACGAGACGGCTTTGACGATCGCGAAAGCCAAATGGAGGGGGCTGGGGCTTGAGGGTTCTGATTTCGATCGCATGGTTGCCGATCCGGATGTTCCTACATCGGTCCGTTTGTCGCTTAAGAGCCCTATCTCGGGAACGATACTGCACACCGATTTGACGGTTGGCAAGTTCGTCAATCTCAAGGAGCACGTTTTGGAGGTGATCGACCTTTCTCGGCTGTGGCTTCGCATCGACATTTTGGAGAAAGATGTTTCGCGGATACAGGTAGGGGATCCAGTTGAGTTTTTTCCTACGAGTGGTTTAGGTAAACCGATCGCGGGTTCCTTGGGCGTGATCGAAAAAAGCCTCGATCCGGTGACGCATCTTGCGACGGCTTGGGTCGATCTTCCCATGGATACATCGCAGATCGCATCGCTCCTTCCAGGGATGACAGGTCAGGTCAAGATCGGTGCGCAGAGCACCGCTGCGAGGCTTTCGATACCGAAATCGGCGTTGGTCCGCGATGGAGCTGAGCGATTCGTACTGGTCGAGCAGGAACGCAACGAGAAAGCCTCAGTGTTTCGGAAAATCCCCTTAGCGATCGGCGAGCAAAGTGGCGGTATTTGCGAGGTCACGCGAGGGGAATTGGTGCCAGGGGATCGGGTTTTGACGCAAGGCAGTCGGCAGCTTGGGCATCTTTTCACGCAAGGGGTTTTGAAACTTAGTCCAGAAGCGGCCGTGGGCATTGGGTTCAAGACGCAAAAGGTAGAGCCATTGCGGGTTTCCAGGACGCTATCGGTCGATGGGGTCGTGAGTCTTCCGCCGTCGAAACTTGCTCGGGTCTCATCACAGCTTTCGGGCAGGGTCCATCAGATCCTGATCGATCGTTCGGCGACGGTGCGCCAAGGTCAGGCCTTGGCGTTGCTCTCGAGCCCGGAGTTCCAGGACTTGCAACTCGATTGCATTCAAGCCAATTTGGAGGTGCGGTTTCGCGAGTCGGTGCTTCGAAATATTCGCCAAGGGGGGACATCGATTCCTCAGCGTCAGCGGATTGAGACGGAGAATCAATTGGTCTCCGCGCGAAATCAGTTGGAGAGCCTTGCTCGCCAACTGCGGTTGCTCGGGATAGGCCAAGAGGAGCTCGAGTCGATGCTCGAATCGCAGCAGGTCTCGGAACACTATCGAGTATTGGCTCCTATCGATGGTATTGTGGTTGGATTTCATCAAGCGATTGGGCATATTGTTTCGGCTGACGAGGAGATGTTCGAGATCCACGACAACTCCGAGCGTTTGGTCGAGGTGTTTGTCTCGGAGAAGGATGCAAGTCTGATACGGCAAGGTCAGACGCTTCGCTGCCGATCCTTGGCCGAAGAAGATCGCAGTTATCCTGGTAGGGTCATCAGCAGCGGTCAGTCGTTGAGCAATCGAGGGCAGACCCTTTCAGTATGGGCTCATGTCCAATTCGAGGACGACTCGGTGGTCTTTTACAACATGCTTTGCAGGATTTCGATCGATCTATTGGACAGTAGCGACGGTGCGGGGGGATCGGCTGCCTCGGATGGATCGATCGACAAGCCCGAATCGCTTGCGATTCCATGGACGAGCATTTTACAGGAGGGGAGTCAGACCTATGTGTTTGTCGCCTTGACCGATGGGCTCATCGAGCGTCGCCGCGTTTTGCTTGGGCGACGCGATGATCTGCATGTGGAGGTTTTATCGGGATTGCGTCCGTTTGAAGCGGTCGTGGTTCAGGGGGTTTCGGCCCTGCAGACCGGATTTGCGGCGATTCAATAAAGGGTTCGGTGATGTTCGATCGACTCATTCGCTTTTCACTGGATCATCGCCCCTTGGTGCTTTTTCTTGCGGTCGTGTGCGCTTGCGGAGGGCTTTGGGAACTTGCGCGAATTCCAGTCGATGTTTTTCCGGATTTGAACCGTCCGACCGTGACGATCATGACCGAAGCTCCCGGATTGGCTCCCGAGGAGGTCGAGTTGCTTGTGACTCGACCTTTGGAGTACGCGATGAATGGATTGAATGGTGTCGAGAGGATTCGATCGGCATCGGGGATTGGGCTATCGATCGTATGGGTTGAATTCGGATGGGGGACCGACATTTATCGGGACCGTCAGATCGTCTTTGAGAGATTAGCGACGGCTCGGGAGCGGATGGCCTCTGGTACCAATCCGACGATCGCTCCGGTATCGTCGATCATGGGTGAGATCCTACTCTTGGGCATTCGCCCGTCGAAACAGGAGATAGGAAATGGGGCTCTGGATCCGTCGAAAGACCGAGAGCTTCAGATGGCGATGCGAACCTTCGGCGAGTTTCGGCTCCGGAACCGGTTGATGTCGATCCAAGGGGTATCCCAAGTGACGGTCATGGGAGGAGTGCTCAAGCAGTACCAGGTCATCACGTCCCCTGAACGACTCGCTTCGCAAAACATCACGCTTGCGCAGCTAAGCGCAGCGATTGAGAAGGCCAATGTGCTCTCGGGTGGTGGATTGATGGTACGCGATACCGAGGAGTCGATCTTGCGGATCAGCGGCCAGTCGCTTTCGCTCAGCGACATCGAGGAGACGCCGGTGATTTGGCGAGAGCAGCGTCCGGTATTAGTTCGCGAGGTTGCTGATGTTCGTTTTGGGGGACCGATTCAACGCGGGGACGGTGGGATTCAAGTGAGAGATTCCCAAAGCGGTCGAATCGAGGGGGGGCAAGGGGTGATATTAGCGGTCCAGAAGCAACCGGGAGTCGACACGTTGGTGTTGGATCGCAAAATCCAGAGGGCGTTGGATTCGATTCAAAAGGAGTTGCCTGAGGGGATGGAATTGGAGCGGCGATTGTTCCAGCAATCGAGTTTCATCGCCTCGGCTGTTTCGAACGTGACCGAAGCGGTCCAGGACGGTGCGGTCTGGGTGGTCGTGATCCTGTTTGTATTTCTGTGGAACTTTCGAGTCAGCGTTTGTTCATTGATCTCCATGCCTTTGTCGATCTTGATGACATTTCTGGTGTTTCGAAGCATGGGAGCGACGATCAACACGATGACGCTAGGGGGGATCGCCGTAGCGATCGGGGACTTGGTCGACGATTCGATTGTCGACGTGGAAAACATCTTTCGCAGGCTCAAGGAGAATCATCAGCGGGCCGAGGGGGAGCGTCAGGGACCGCTCGAGGTAGTTTATCAAGCTTCTCGGGAGGTGCGAGGATCGATCGTGTATGCGACGATGATTGTCATATTGGTGGTCATCCCGTTGTTTGGTTTGTCGGGACTCGAGGGGCGAATATTCGCTCCATTAGGTGTTTCCTATATTGTATCGTTGGTCTGTTCGCTCTTGATTTCGTTGACGGTAACGCCTGTTGTCGCATCGTATCTTTTGCCCCGTGCAAGATTCCTGTCGGACCGGCGCGAGACGATGGTGGTACGTGGGTTAAAGGCGATTGTGCGAAGGGTTTTGGAGTGGACCTTGGATCATACCGGCTGGGTGTTCGCAGCGACGGCCTTGGGCGTGCTTGTTTCGATAGGTACGGTCGGCTGGATGGGCGGCTCGTTTTTACCGGAGTTTCATGAGGGCAGCTACACTGTCAATTTGCAATGTTCCCCGGGATCGAGTTTGCAGGAGAGTCGGCGAGTGGCCCAACGGTGCGAACAGATGCTCTTGGAGATACCCGAAGTTGTTTCGCTATCGAGGCGGACTGGGCGAGCGGAACTCGACGAACATGCCGAGGGGGTCCACTCCTCGGAGATCGACATACAGACCCAGTCGAGTCGAGTGGCATTGCCTGGTTTTGGGCCTGCTTTGGCTCGGCGCATCCCTGGACTACAGCATTTAGGATATCGGGTCCAGGGGCGTTCATCGGAAAAGGTCATCGAGGAGATCAGGGATAAAGTAACGAGCATTCCCGGGGTCCAAGTCAACATCGGCCAACCGATCTCCCATCGTTTGGACCATATCATGTCAGGGGTCCGGGCGCAGATTGCGGTGAAAGCTTTCGGTGAAGACCTTCGGAAACTTCGCGAGTTCAGTCACGATCTTCTCGATACCATTGGGCAGGTACCTGGCGTGGTGGATTTGCAAGCGGAGCCGCAGGTGGAGATCTCGCAGATCCGTCTTCAGATCAAGCGTCAAGAGGCTGCAAGGTATGGTTTGAGCCCGGGGGACTTAGCCGAATTGCTCCAAACAGCTTACAAGGGTCGGACGGTTTCGCAGGTTCTCGATGGGGAGCAGTTCCATGACTTGGTCGTCTGGTACGACGAGGAGTCTCGAAGTTCCCCTGAGAGGATTCAGTCGACGATTCTCGACACCCCCTCTGGGCGTCGAGTGTCGTTGGGACAAGTTGCCGAGGTGATCGATACGACGGGGCCGAACACCATCCATCGCGAAGGGGTTCAGCGTCGGATCGTGGTGCAGTGCAATGTGCAAGGACGCGATTTGTCGAGCGTTGTCCGAGACATTCAGGCTCGATTGAAACCGATCGAAGAGCGAATGGCAGGACTCGGAGGGAGTTACCGCTTGGAGATCGGTGGGCAGTTTGAAGCTCAGCAGCAGGCCACCGCGCGGTTGGCGCTTTTTGGTTCGTTGGCGATCATCGCGATCGTGCTCTTGCTTTACCAGTGTTTGCATTCGTGGTCTGCGGCGTTTCAGATCCTGGTCAATGTTCCGCTTGCAGCCATCGGTGCAGTGGCGATGCTATTGTGGTTCGAGAGGCCTGATGCATCGGTTTTCGCAGGGTTGCCTTGGTGGTCTTGGCCGGGTGCATGGGTCCAATCGATCACGCTCTCGGTCGCGCATTGGGTTGGCTTTATCACGCTCCTGGGGATTGTCAGTCGCAATGGGATTTTGATGATTTCGCACTATCAGTATTTGATGAAACACGAGCAAGAGGCTTTTAGTAAGGAGATGATCATCCGAGGGAGTCTAGAGCGGCTCACGCCGGTGATGATGACGGCTTTTACGAGTTTTGTGGGGCTTTTGCCATTGCTTATGGGAGCGGATGAATCGGGCAAGGAGATTTTGCATCCATTGTCGGTGGTGGTTTTCGGGGGGATGTTATCCTCGACGATTCTCGATCAATTGGTCACTCCAGCCTTGTATTGGAGGTTTGGGGATCGGACCGGCCAGCGGCCTGATTGATCGTCTCGGTTTGGCATCGACCATTGCCAATTATGGATTATCCATTATCAATTACTGATGTTTTCCCCTCCCTGCTTGCCAGGAGTTGAGAGTCCCTAACCACGAGTCGATCGACCCATGTCTGCCGCTTTTGATTTCGATTCCTTTTTGGCCAATACCGGCAGCGATGTCGCATTAAAAACTTCGGGAACCGGTCCTGAGGGCTCTTTGCCACTGACCGACGAAATGCTTAGGACGTGGTCTAGCGGAGATTTGTTCGGATTTACCCAGAACGCCGGCATGGGTTGGGATCCGAAGAAGATGCTTGGCCCACAGTTTTTGCTTTTGAGCACCCAAGGAGGATTGCGGGCAGAGGATGGGCAACCGATCGCGTTGGGTTATCACACGGGGCACTGGGAGGTTGGGTTGTTGGTAAGGGCTGCGGCCGAGTGGTTCTTTGAGAACGGTGGGGTACCCTTTGCCGGATATGTCAGCGATCCTTGCGATGGTCGCACCCAAGGGACTACAGGGATGTTCGATTCGCTCCCTTATCGCAACGATGCGGCCATTGTCTTTCGGCGATTGATCCGATCCTTGCCGACGCGACGCGGGGTCTTGGGGGTCGCGACCTGTGACAAAGGGCTTCCGGCCATGATGCTGGCTCTTGCTGGCGCATCGAATCTTCCGAGCATTGTCGTCCCAGGAGGGGTGACCTTGCCGGCGCGCAACGCCGATGGTCCCGAGGAGGATCTGGGTAAAGTCCAGACCATTGGGGCGCGGTACATCAATGGGATGATCTCGCTTGAAGATGCTTCCGCGGCAGGCTGCAAAGCTTGTGGTTCAGCCGGTGGTGGTTGTCAGTTTTTAGGGACGGCCGCGACGAGTCAGGTCGTCGCAGAGGCTTTGGGCTTGACGGCCCCGCATGCGGCCTTGGCTCCGAGCGGACAACCCGTATGGTTGGACATCGCAAGGCAATCGGCCAAGATTCTTTGGGATCAGCATCAACGCAGGGCCAAGCTTGCAGATATCCTATGCGAGGATTCGTTTCACAACGCGATCGCCGTGCATGCGGCTTGCGGTGGATCGACCAACTTGCTTTTGCATATTCCGGCCATCGCGTTTGCAGCAGGAATCCAGCGACCGAGCCTTGCGACCTGGACCGCGTTGAATCGCCAAGTCAGTCGCTTTGTCGATGTGCTTCCCAATGGACCGCAGTACCATCCGACCCTCCGGCTGTTCCTTGCCGGTGGCGTTCCTGAGATCATGTGGCATCTACGAGAGTTGGGGATCGCCAAATGCGACTGCAAAACCGTCACCGGGATGACTTGGCATGAGATCCTGGACCGATGGAAGGATTCACCGCGGCGCAAGGCGATGCGGGAGTTGCTCAAGTCTCGAGACAATGTCGATCCCGACGATGTGATCCTGCCTCCGACGAAGGCCAAGCAGATGGGGATGACCAGCACGGTATGTTTTCCCAAGGGAAACATTGCCCCGGAGGGTTCTGTGATCAAATCGACGGCGATCGACCCGAGCGTGATCGACCCCGATGGCGTGTACCGAAAACAGGGACCGGCTCGAGTATTTACGTCCGAAAAAGAAGCGGTTGCGGCGGCCAAGGGTCAACACCCTCATCCATTGAAAGCTGGGGATATAGTGGTCCTCATCGGATGCGGGCCGATGGGCACTGGGATGGAGGAAACCTACCAGTTGACCAGCGTGCTTCGGTATCTAGAGTATGGCAAGCACGTAGCGGTCCTGACCGATGCTCGATTCTCTGGAGTAAGCACCGGGGCATGCATCGGCCATATCGGACCCGAAGCGCTTGCCGGTGGTCCGATCGGTAAAATTCGCGATGGCGACCGGATCGAGATTATCATCGACCGAACCAGCTTGGAGGCGAGCGTTGACTTTGTCGGGTGTGATGGAGCGATATTTTCAGCCCAGCGAGGTAGTCAGATACTCGCCGAGCGGGAACCCCATGCGGGGCTATCGCCCGACGCGAGACTTCCGACCGACACGCGATTGTGGGCTGCACTGCAAGGTGCCAGCGGCGGGACGTGGGGAGGCTGTGTCTACGATCCGGATCGGATCATCGAGTTGCTTGCTGCAGGGATCAAGGCGACGGAATCCCGATGATCTTACTGCTGGATAACTACGATAGTTTCGTCTACAACCTAGACCGTTATCTTCAGCGTCTTGGACAAGCGACATTGGTGCTCCGAAGCGATTCGATCGGTTGCGAGGGAGTCGCTAGACTAAAGCCCTCGGCGATTGTGATTTCTCCTGGTCCTAAGGACCCAGATCATGCAGGATGCTCGATGGAGGTCATCCGTCGTTTTTGCGGATCGATCCCGATCCTAGGCGTCTGCTTGGGGCATCAGGCAATCGGTCAAGCGCTCGGTGGCCGGATCGTTCGAGCTACCCAACCCATGCATGGCAAGGCGACTCGGATTCACCATACGAGCGATCGATTGCTCAGGGGCTTGCCGCAGGAGTTTCAGGTCGGGCGCTACCATTCCTTGGCGATCGATCCGACGGGTCTACCTTCGGTCCTGAGGCCGACGGCCTGGACGTATGACGGGACGATCATGGCGATCGAGCACACCGAGCATCCGGTCTTTGGGGTTCAGTTTCACCCCGAGTCGATTTTGACCGAGTATGGTTATTGCATCTTGAGCAATTTCTTGAGCAGTGCAGGGCTTAGCACTGCGGCGATTCCGATTTCGGATCTCGCGTAGCTTGAGAGCTACTCCTCCTGCTGCATCTTGCCACGACCGAATGAGAATTCGAACTCGCTCAGCGCCGGGATAAGCATCGCAGCGGTGGCAAACGCATAAGAGACGACGACCGTAGAAAACACGGTGAGCTCTTGGTCGCGAAGAATAAAACTAGTGATGGCAAAGAATGTAAGGAAAGGGAGCAGAAAAGAGGTCAGTGCGATTGCCGGTGAAGGGTTGCGATTGCCGATGGCCAAGTACAAACCGGTACCGCCACCGAGGATGATCATCAAGAAGGGGGCCAACTGCCGACCAAACGAGCCGCGGAACATCAGCATGATCAGCATGCAAGTGGCGACGCCGAGGAACAGGAAGAAAACCGTTCCGAGGCTCGTGCCGATGGCTGTGCGACTTTGGTGGTAGATCATCCCGCAGTGGATTCCAAGCATGCAAACAAACATGTCCATGACCAGCATGGCGATGCCCGAAAAGATCAGGTTTTCGGTCGAGAGTCCACCATAAAACCAAGGGATTAAGAGCAGGAGAATCGGTAAGAGGACCATCTCCTTCATCACATAGAGGACACCGAGGATCTTGCCGAATATGAAATCGACCGGGGTGATCTCTGTGACCAAGAGCAAATCGAGGGCTCCGCCGTCGCGCTCGTTGGTCACCGAATTGACCGCCAGAGCATTGATCAAGATCAGGGAGAAAACTAAAAGGGGTGCGAGGATCGTAACGGCCGGAGCGACCAATTGCTCTTGGTACCCACGGTCGGCCATCGAACCGGGCCCAGAGCGGGCGATTTGGAACAGGCCGAAGGCCACGCAGGCGGCAAGAATTAAATAGGCAACTCGAATGATCAAGACTTTTTTGCCGTAGGCCCAAGTCCGCATCTCGCGCCATAGGATCGGGTTGGACCACATGGGGCGCGGGTCGCGACTCTTCCAGGACTTGATGGCCCTGGCGCCGGCTGGCAACTCAGGAGCTCCGAGGTCACTCGATTCGGTCTGTGCATCGGAGTATTCGGCCGAGACCTTGCGACGCTCGCGGTTGGGGTTCCAGACCCTGAGTCTTAGGATGGAAAGCCCCATGAGCAGTAGTGAACTTGCAAGCAAGACCGAGGAGCTCTCGATCGCTTGCTCCCAAACCCCGAGGGGCGAGGCCGTCGCGCTGCGCAGGATTGGCTGCGCGACCTGCCACACGGCCCGAATCGGGCTCAACGCAGTCGCGAACTTTGGAGCGATTCCTGGGATGGCCCCCAGTTGGATCGCTTCGCCGACGGCAAGCCAGATCGCGACGGCCAGGAGAGTCACGGCAATGGCCTGAAACGTTTTCTCTCTCCAAAACGCGATGGTCGCTCCCAGAGAGCAAGTCAGAACGATGGTGCTGGCCGTGATCAATGCGACACTGGCGGATTGTTCGAGCGAAACCCCACCGAGCAACGGTGGGAGAAAAAGGATCGGCGCTACGGCCAACAACGCGTTGAACGCTCCTAAAAGTCCCGAGCCGACTTTGCCCAAGACCACCTCGGAGTTGCTCAGCGAGGTCATCAAAAGCAGGGTGAGCGTCTGCTTGTCCTTCTCGTGGCTTACGGCAGTGACGCCGGCCAAAGCCCCTAGAAACATCAAAACAAACAACTGAAACGGAGCGATGAGTTGAAAAATCAGAACTCCGAACCGGGCCAAATCCCCGGCGTTTTGGACCGGTTGAACACCGGCAAGCAGCAACCATGTCGTGCTGATGATCGCAAAGACCATGACGAGGAAAACCACCCGCGCAGCAAAGTGTCGTGGGCGGCGCGGTAGCACAGCGGTTTCGCGTTGAAAAATCGGTCCGATCATAGCCGTCAGTCTAACCAACGGGGGGAATCCAGGCTATATCTGGGTTCGCAAATCCAGGCCGGAGGCGACTTACAGTGTAGAGCCATTGTCCCCAATGGCTTCCCGACGACGCGCAAGCGGAGGAGTTTTACCGCTGTTCGGCTGTTTTATCTTACTGTCTGCGGTGGTTTCAGGTTCCGATCGATTGGGGACAATCGATCTACCATTTGTAACCAGCGCACGAAAAGTCGGTGCCGGGCACTGAGCCCAGGGGCGCCGACAGGCCGGAGGCCTATCCCACGGGTAATGAAAATCGGTGAGCGGACGCTCAATTAGGCTGGCTGATTCGGCGGGAGGGCGCTGGCGTTGAGCAAATGAGCTATACGAACCTTTGTTTTCTGGTTATTGTCATTGCGGATATCGCTTTGCAATTGATGGTTTTGTTCCGAGCTTAGCGCCTTTACAGAGGTTTTGGGTCGTGCCCGCCACATTTCACTTTTCGCATGAACAAGCTCGCTCGATGCTGCCGTTACTTCGGCTGATCGTCGCTGACATTTCGTTGTCGCATCGGGAGCTTACCGATCGTCGCTCGCACTTGCGCAGGATGCTCCGGAGTCACCAGGGCAAGGCGAGGTACCAAGTGTACGATCAGGAGATCGTCGAAATGCAAAAGGAGTTGGCAGACGAGGCGAGGCATTTGGACGACTACATAAGCGAGCTTGAGCGCCTCGGGGTGATTCTTCGTTCAGCCCATGAGGGGATCGTCGATTTTCCGACCTCGATCGATGATCGGCGAGCTTTTTTTACTTGGCAGATGGGCCAGGATGACGTCAGTGATTTTCATTGGCACGATGAATCGACGGCGGAGCGTCGAAGACTAGCTTCGACAAGCCCAGAGGGCTGATAGGTCCGGCTCGAGGGCCAAGGCTTTGGATTTCGATCGATTATGGAAAACCCGCAAGAGCCCCCCCTCTCGCTTGACGAGCTGCAGCAGACGGTCGATCGTTGGATCCAAACGATTGGAGTCCGATATTTCTCCGAATTGACCAATGTTGCGGTATTGATGGAGGAAGTCGGGGAGTTGGCGCGGATTTTTGCGAGAACTTATGGCGATCAGAGCTTTAAAAAAAGCGAGCCTGCCTACAATCTCTCCGACGAGATGGCTGACGTCCTGTTTGTTTTGGTCTGTTTAGCGAACCAAACCGGGGTCGACTTGGATTCGGCCATGCGGGCGAACCTATTGAAAAAGACTCAGCGGGACATCGATCGTCATCGAGAAAACCCGAAACTCCAAGGTCCCTGAGTTTCGGTCACCAACGAACTCACCAACGAGCAACAGAGACGCATTTTATGAACCTAACGATCATGCGACGCATCAAGTTTTGCGCCGGTCACCGCTTGTACGGCCATGGTGGCAAGTGCGAGAATTTCCACGGGCACAATTACGTCTGTGATTTCTTTGTCACTAGCCAGACCCAGGATTCGGTTGGTCGAGTGATCGACTTTTCGGATCTCAAGTCCCGCTGCAAGGGGTGGATTGACGAGCACTGGGATCACAGTTTTTTGATCTGCAAAGACGATGACAACGCGATCGCCGCCTTGAAGGTCGTCACGCCCTGTCGTCTGTTCGTTATGCCTTACAATCCGACGGCTGAGAACATGGCCAAGTACTTGCTCGAGGAGGTTTGCCCATCGATCCTCGAGGGGAGCGGAGCGATTGCAACTCGCGTTAGGATTTGGGAGACCGACGAATCGTATGCCGAGGCGAGTATTTCTCTGCAAGAGGACGCGATTTCGACGAACTATCAAGCAGCGATTGCAGGGGATTAGGACCGACGATGGAACCTAGCAAACCGCAAGAGGGCGCAGGGCAAGCGGGCGTACTTTTCATCGGCAACGATTTGATGTTTCAGTCGAAGATTTCCTCGGCTTGTAGGCAATCGGGAATGTCGCTCGGGGTGATTCGAAACCCCAAGGATCTCGGTGGTGCTTCGACTAGCGGTGCTTCGATCAGCGGTGCTCCGAGATTGATCGTGGTGGACTTGGGGCTTGCGAATCTCGACTTAGCGGAGGTACTTGCCTCAGGCCGGCAGATTTGGCCGACGGCCAAGTGGCTCGGTTATGGAGCGCACGTCCAGGCCGATCGGCTCGATGTGGCCAAAGAGTTGGGTCTCGATGTGGTGCTGACCCGAGGCCAGTTCGACCGGGATATGGTTCGGGTACTTCAGGCCTTTGCAGAGTAGGGCTTTGCAGAGTAGGGCTTTTTGGGGGCCTAGTTCTTGAGCACACCGCGTTGGGTCAGGAGTTGGAGTACTTGCTCTACGCAGGACTCGAGAGAATTTTTTCCTGAGTCGACCACGAGGTCTGCTTTTTCTGGGGCTTCGTACAGGGCGCTGACACCTGGGAAGTTCGGAAGCACACCGGCCTGAGCTTTGGCGTAGTGACCTTTGGAGTCGCGTGCGATTCGGACTTGTTCATCGGCCGTCAGGTGGACGACGAAGAATTTGTCTTTGCCGACGAGTTCAGCGACGCGAGCGCGGATCGATTCGCTTGGGGCGACGAAAGCAGCAAGGCAGATCAAACCAGCATCGTTCATGATACGAGCGATGTGTGCGGATCGTCGGAGGTTTTCGCTTCGATCTTCGACCGAGTATCCGAGGTCTTGGTTAACCCCGTTTCGCATTTTTTCACCGTCGAGGACCATCACCGCGCGGCCTTGGTCGAACAAGGCGCGTTCGACGGCTCGTGCGATGGTTGATTTTCCGGTTCCGGTAAGGCCGGTAAAGAGCACTGTCGCGGGAGATTGACCGAAACGAGCCGAGCGTTCTTGGAGGTTGACCTCAGTCATCGACTCGGTTTTTGCGGAGTCTTGTTCGGTGGATTCCCAAGCGGCTTTGGGTCTAGCGGTATCTCGGTCGGTGATCATGCCCGCACCGACGGTCGCGTTGGTGAGTCGGTCGATGATGATGAAGGCCCCGGTGGATCGATTTCGTTTGTAGGCGTCGAAATAGATCGATTGGCTCAGGGTGATCGAGCAGCGTCCGATTTCGTTCAGTTGCAGCTCGGGCGCAGGGGAGCGGTGGAGCGTATTGACATCGACTCGGTATCGGAGCGAATCGATTTGGCCGGGGATGGTTTGCGAGGTGTGTTTGAACAGATAGGACTTGCCGGGCAGGAGAGCATCGGCGTTGAGCCAAACGATGGTCGCATCGAATTGATTCGAGGATTTCGGAACGTTCCCTGGTCGAACGATCATATCGCCGCGTGAGCAATCGACTTCGTCGTCGAGTACGACGGTGATCGATTGGGGGCAGAAGGCTTCTTCCAAGTCTCCATCTTGGGTGACAAGGCGTTTGACGCGACTGGTCCGCTTCGATGGCAGGACCATGATTTCGTCGCCTTTTCGAAGGATACCCGAGGCGATGGTTCCGCAGAAGCCACGGAAGTCCAGGTTTGGGCGATTGACGTACTGGATAGGGAGGCGGAAGTCTTCGAGGTTTCGATCCGAGCCGATGTAGACCGATTCGAGGAAATTCATCAGGGTATTGCCTCGGTACCAAGGCATATTTGGGCTTGGGTCGACGACGTTTTCGCCGTGGAGAGCAGCCAGGGGAATGAAGTGCAGATCGGGCAGGTCGAGTCTGGAGACGAACTGTTTGTAGTCCTCGCAAATCTCATCGAATCGAGCTTGGCTGTAGTTGACCAGGTCCATTTTATTGATGGTCACGACGACGTGTCGAATCCCCAGCAGCGAGACGATGAAGCTGTGTCGTTTGGTTTGGGTCAGAACGCCGTGTCTGGCGTCGATAAGAATAATCGCAAGATCGGCCGTCGAGGCGCCGGTGGCCATATTGCGTGTGTATTGTTCATGGCCTGGGGTATCGGCGATGATGAATTTTCGTTTGGCCGTCGAGAAATACCGGTAGGCGACATCGATGGTGATGCCTTGTTCGCGTTCGGCTCTGAGTCCATCGGTCACCAGGGCCGGATCGAATTTACCTCCGGTGGTACCGTGGACTTTGCTTTCGTTTTCGAGTTGGGCTAGCTGATCCTCATAGATCATTTTACTGTCGTACAGGAGCCTTCCGATCAGGGTGCTCTTTCCGTCGTCTACGCTGCCGCAGGTGATGAATCGCAGGAGTTCTTTGCGTTCGTGTTGTTCGAGGTAGGCCAGGATATCCTTGGCGATCAGTTCACTTTGGTGGGACATCTTAGAAGTATCCTTGCATCTTTTTCATTTCCATACCGGCACCGCCACCGTCTTTGTCGATCACGCGGCCTTGTCTTTCGGAGGTTTTCGTCAGGAGCATTTCTTGGATGATCTCTGGCAGGGTGGTTGCATTGGATTCCACAGCGCCTGTCAGTGGCCAGCATCCGAGGGTGCGGAAGCGTACCATTTTGTGTTCGATCACTTCGCCTTCGCGGAGTTTGAATCGATCGTCATTGGGACTGATCAGGACCCCGTTGCGTTCGACGACGGGTCTTGGTTTGGCCAGGTACAGATCGGGAAGGGGGATATTTTCCAGGTAGATGTATTGCCAGACGTCCAGTTCGGTCCAGTTCGACAAGGGGAACACGCGAATGCTCTCTTGCGGGTTGACACGGCAGTTGTAGAGGTTCCACAGTTCGGGTCGTTGGTTCTTGGGGTCCCATCGATGGAATTTATCTCGGAAGGAGAACACACGTTCTTTGGCTCGGGACTTTTCCTCATCGCGTCTAGCGCCGCCGAAGGCCGCATCGAAGCCGTATTTGGACAAGGAGGCTTTGAGCGAATCGGTCTTCATGACCTCGGTGTGTTTCTCGCTGTTTTCGAAAGGATCGATGCCGAGTTTGAGGCCTTCGTGATTGATGTTCACGATCAGTTCGATCCCGAGTTGGTTTTTTACGTAGGAGTCGCGAAACGCGATCATCTCATGGAATTTCCAGGTCGTATCGACGTGGAGGAATGGAAAGGGGGGTTTGCCTGGGTAGAAGGCTTTGAGTGCAAGGTGGGTCATGACGGCCGAATCTTTACCGATGGAGTAAAGCATGACGGGCTTTTTGAATTCGGCGGCCACTTCGCGGATGACGTGGATGCTTTCGGATTCGAGTTGTTTTAGGTGGGTCAGGTTGTAGGAATTCATGGGTGTTGGGTGCTCACTGATGGCGGATGTCCATGGCGAATCTTTTTTACTGAATTCTTGGTCGCTAGGTCAACGGATCTGGGGACAAAAACCTGCGTAGGACGGAGGATTGTCCAAGCTTGGCGATTTCCCTGAGTGGGGGGAGGGTCGACCTGAAAAAAAAGACGCAGGCCTGTAGGCTTGCGTCTTTCATGGTTTGATGAAGCAATAGTGATTGCGGGCAAACTGGGGGTTTAGGCTTTCGCTCTTTGGGCCAGTTGCTTCTTGCGTTCATTGATGATGTCATCTTGAAGGCTTCGTGGAACGGCCGAGTATCGGGCCAGTTCCATGGCAAAGGTGCCTTGGCCCTTGGTCATGCTTCGGAGGTCGGTGGCATAACCGAAGGTGTTTGCCAGAGGGACTTCGGCGGTGATGTAGGAGACTCCGTCTCGTGCGTCGGTATTATTGACCAGTCCGCGTCGTGAGATCACGTCACCTACGACCGAACCTTGGTCGTTCTCTGGGCATTCGATATCGCATTTCATGATCGGTTCGAGGAGCATGGGGCTTGAGGCCCGCAGGGTTTCTCGGAAGCAATCGCAGGCGGCGATGTAGAAGGCCCTTTCGCTCGAGTCGACGTCGTGGTAGCTACCGTCTTCGAGATCGATTTTCACACCGACGACAGGGAATTCGGCGAGCGGTCCTTTGAACATCGAATCGCGGAAGCCTTTTTCCACGGGTGGGATGAACTGTTTGGGGATTCGTCCACCGGTGACATGGTCTTCGAAGAGGAAGGTTGTTTCACCTTCGGGGTCCATGGGGGAGAGTTTGCCGACGATGTGGGCAAATTGTCCGGATCCACCGGTTTGTTTCTTGTGTTTGTAGTTGAATTCCTGGGCTTGGCCTGGGGTTTCGCGGTAGCTGACTTTGGGGGCCCCGACTTGGACTTCGACTTTGTATTCGCGGCGCATGCGTTCGACGTAGATATCCAGGTGGAGTTCCCCCATCCCGCAGATGATCGTTTCGCTGGTTTCTTCGTCGTTGAAGATTTGGAAGGTGGGATCTTCTTTGCGGAAGCGGCTGAGTGCTTTGCCCATTTTGTCGGCATCGGCGCGGCTAGCGGGAGTCACGGCGACTCGGATGACCGGTTCGGGGACGAACATGCTTTCGAGGGTGCAGAAGTCTCGTTCGTTGCTATAGGTTTCGCCGCTGGCGCAATCGATACCCATGATCGCGACGATATCGCCGGCTTCTGCGACATCGATTTCTTCGCGTTTGTCGGCATGCATGCGAACGATTCGGCTGAAGCGTTCTTTTTTGCTGGTGCGTTGGTTGATGTACATCTCACCTTTAGCGATTTTGCCTTGGTAGATCCGCATGAAGGTCAACTGACCGAATGGGTCTTCGACGATCTTGAAGGCCATGCCGACGAATGGGAGATCGGGATCGGGTTTGAGGGTAAGCTTTTCCTCTTCATTACCGACTTTGCGAGCCGAGATTTCGCGTTCCAGGGGGCTTGGCAGGTAGCGTAGAACGGCGTCGAGAAGGAGTTGAACCCCTTTGTTTTTGTAGGCGGATCCACAGAAGACCGGAGTCATCTTCAGAGCTTGGGTTCCATCTTTGCAGGCTTTGTAGATCAGATCGACCGGGACTTCTTGTTCGTTGAAGAGCAGTTCGACGAGTTCTTCGTTGAAGTCGGACAGGCCGTCGAGCATCTTCTGACGCATTTCCTTGGCTTTGTCGACGTAAGCGGCTGGAATTTCTTCCTCTCGGACCTCTTCCCCGTCCTTGCCATCGAAGTAGAAGGCCTTCATTGTGGGCAGATCGATGACACCTTCGAAGGTTTCACCCGCACCGATGGGGATTTGCATCATGATGGCGTTGGCGTTGAGTTTGTCGCGGACCTGTTGAGCGACACGGTAGGCATCAGCACCGGTGCGGTCCATTTTGTTGACAAACGCTAGGCGAGGGACCTTGTAGCGTCGCATTTGCCGATCGACCGTCAGGGATTGGCTCTGAACGCCACCGACGGAGCAGAGGACCAGCACAGCGCCGTCGAGAACTCGCAGGGAGCGTTCGACTTCGATGGTAAAATCGACGTGGCCTGGGGTGTCGATCAGATTGATGATATTGTCGTGCCAGAGCAACTGGGTGGCCGCCGAGGTGATGGTGATCCCCCGTTCCTTCTCCAGTTCCATGTAATCCATGGTCGCACCGTCGCCACCGCCTTTGACTTCTTCGATCTTATGGATACGACCTGCGTAGAACAGGATCCGTTCGCTAAGGGTGGTTTTGCCTGAGTCGATGTGAGCGCTGATACCGATGTTGCGTAATTTGGTTAGGTCCATAGTCTTCTTAATTCACCCGCAGAAAACGAAAAAGTCCGTCATTTCCTAGTAATTGACGAGAGAAGAGTTTACAGAACTCCCGGTTTAGGAAAAGACCAAATCGAGGGTTACTCGGGTGCATCGAGCGAACTAAAATGCCTCCGGTCAAGAACTTAAATCCCCCGAAGAACCTTTTTTTTGTGAGTTTGGGCATGCGGCAATGGATCGACTGGATTTTGCATGTCGACAAGCATTTGCGGGAATTGATGGATGCCGTCGGTGCCCCGTGGCTCTACACGATCCTGTTTCTGATCGTTTTCTGTGAGACCGGGCTGGTGGTTTTGCCGTTTTTACCTGGGGATTCGTTGCTTTTCGCCGCCGGATCGCTCTGCGCGATCGAGGGCAGCCCGATGAATATCTGGGTTCTATGGCCGCTGCTGATCGTCGCTGCGATCCTGGGAGATGCGGTCAACTACTGGATTGGATACAAGGCTGGTCCGCAGGTTTTCCGGAGCCAGACGTCCAGGTGGTTTCATCGCGAGCATTTGGACCGAGCCCAGCGGTTTTATGATCGATATGGGGCAAAAACGATCATCTTGGCGCGGTTCGTCCCGATCGTTCGGACCTTTGCCCCGTTTGTCGCGGGGATCGGCAAGATGAACTTTTTCAAGTTCTGGTTTTACAATATCACCGGCGGGATCGCTTGGGTGACGCTGTTTCTTTTCGCCGGTTATCTGCTGGCCAAGGTGGTTTGGATTCAAAAGAACTTTTTCCTTGTGACCATCGGAATCATCCTCCTGAGCGTCGTGCCGATCGTCTGGGAGCTTTGGCAGGAGAGACGTCGAAGAGCCTTGGAGTCTGACTCCCCGGCGCCTGACTCCCTGGGGCCATGAGTTCGATTCTATCGGATCGGGTGGTATACTGCCGACTTGTGCTTTCGCAGGATCGTTCACAGGAGAAATCTCTTCCATGGAAATCGTTCATCACGGCGGGTACTTGGGTGTTACCGGTTCGTGCCATCAGCTTCATTTGAATAACTCGCGTTCGATCCTGATCGATTGTGGTTCCTTTCAGGGAGCCGATGCGAAGCGTAGGAGTTCTCCGCAGATCGATTTTTCACTCGATGGGATCGATGCGTTGTTGCTCACGCATGTGCACATCGACCACATTGGACGGGTTCCTTATTTGATCGAAGCCGGGTTCCACCGTCCGATCTACTGCACGCCTCCGACTGCCAAATTCCTGCCGGTGATGCTCGAGGATGCGATTCGGCTCGGGATGACTCGCAACAAAAAGGTGGTGGGGAGTTTGCTCAAGTCGATCACCGATTTGATCCAACCGGTCTCCTACGGGAAATGGCAAAGCTTGCCTGGCAATGCCGAATTTCGTTTTTCGACCGCAGGCCATATTCTCGGCGCTGCGGTGATCGAGGTCCGCAACAAGGACATGTGGATCTGTTTTAGCGGAGACATCGGCTCGCGGTGCACGCCTATCCTCAAGCCTCCTGTCTCTCCGGAGCGAGCCGATATCCTCGTTCTCGAGAGCACCTACGGAGACAGGATCCATGAGGGCCGCGAGACGCGAATGGAGCGGCTCGAGGCGATCTTGCTCGAGACGCTCGAGAATCGTGGCGTGACCTTGATCCCCGCTTTTAGCCTTGGACGGACCCAGGAACTTCTTTTTGAATTGAATCAAATCATCGAAGGGATCGGCAAGAAGCACGGAAGCTCCACTCTGGATGCCTATGACATCATCGTCGACTCCCCATTGGCGATCAAGCTGACCGATATCTATGAGCAAATGGAGCCTTATTGGAGCCAGGAGGCCCGAGAGGTGCTCACCGTCGACAGCCAACCTTTTGTTTTCAACAACCTCATCGAGATCGACCGGGCCGGAGAGTCCAGAGGGAATCTTGAGTACCTCAAGCGTTCTGGGAAACCTGCGATCGTCATCGCAGGTAGTGGAATGTGCGCCGGGGGGCGGATCATGGAGTATCTCAAGGCCTTTCTTCATCGCCCCAATACCGACATCGTTTTTGTCGGGTACCAAGCGACTGGAACGACGGGCCGAGCGATCCAGGACTGCGAATTGGGCAAGTGCTCGGTCCGTATCGACCATAAGGAATACCCAGTTCGAGCCAAAACGCATACCCTAAGCGGATACTCCGCCCACGCCGACCAATTGGACCTGATCCAGTTCGTCCAAGGCATCGCGACTCCCCCGAAAGAGATTCGACTGGTCCATGGCGAGGAGCATGCCAAGGAGGCCTTTCAGAAGAAGCTACAAGAACTCGGCTACAACGCGACCTATTTCAAGAACGAAAATGCCGATGGCCCCATCCGCGAAACCCAAGACAGGGAATAGCCTTCCGACGATGCAGATTCGCGGTGCGGCGACCCACAACCTACGCCACATCGACATCGATCTGCCTCGCGGCCAGTTGATCGTTCTGACGGGGGTAAGCGGCAGCGGCAAAAGCTCATTGGCTTTCGACACCCTCTTTGCCGAGAGTCAGCGTCAGTACCTCCAGAGCCTATCGAGTTACACGCGTCAATTCCTCGACCAATTGGAGCGACCCAAACTCGACTCGGTCCGGGGTCTGCAACCGTGCTTGAGCATCGACCAATCGCAGGGTGTTCAAAGCCCTCGGAGTACCGTCGGTACGATCACCGAAATCTACGACTACTTCAGACTCCTGATGGCTCGCGTTGCGATACCCTCTTGCTACCAGTGCAACGAGCCAATTCTGCGGCAGTCCTCCGAGGCGATCGTCGGGGCGGTCATGCAATCGGTCCGGGGTACCAAGCTGACGATCATGGCCCCGATGGTCCTGGACCGAAAAGGGGCTCATGCGGAGGTCTTCAGCAAAATCGAGAAGGCTGGTCTGCTCAAGGTCCGGGTCGATGGAGAGCTTTTTGAGCTCGATGAAGTACCTAAATTGGCGATCCGCAAAGAGCACACCATCGAAGCGGTCGTCGATCGCATCGTGGTCAGGGAAGATAGCCAAGAACGGATCGAAAAGGCAATTCTGAGTGCATTGCAATTGACCTCGGGACTTGTCCGTACCTTGGCCGACGACCAAGAGCATCTCTACTCGACCCGATTCGCTTGCGTGCGATGCTCGATCAGTTTGCCGGAGATCGAACCGAGAACTTTCAGTTTCAACAGCGCCTACGGGGCATGCCCCAAATGCGAGGGCTACGGAGCGATCGGGGAGTCCAAGGAGATTCGATGCCCGACATGCCAAGGCACCCGACTCAAGCGCGAGTCGCTGGCAATCCGCTTGGAAAATCTTTCGATCGCCGAAATCACCACCAAGACCATCGAAGAGCTCCGAGTCTGGCTAAGTGACTTGCGTTGGGATCCAGAGCGGCAAAAGATCGCCCAGCCGATCCTTCAGGAAATCCTCCCCCGCTTGGCCTATCTCGATCAGGTCGGTCTGGGATATCTCTCGCTAGATCGTCCGGGTCAGACCCTCAGCGGTGGCGAATTGCAACGAGTCCGCTTGGCAACCAGCGTGGGAACTGGACTCACGGGCGTATGCTATGTCTTGGATGAACCCTCGATCGGCCTGCACGCCCGGGATACCGAGCGACTCCTAGGGATCCTCCGTTCCCTCCAATCCAAGGGCAACAGCATCGTCGTTGTCGAGCATGACGAATCGATGATGCGGGCCGCCGATCTGGTCGTCGACATGGGGCCCGGTGCTGGGACCTTGGGCGGATCGGTCGTGGCCCAAGGATCCTTGGAAGAGATTCTCGACGCCCCCGGATCGCTCACCGGCAAGTACTTATCGCCGGGCTACAAGATGCGAGCCGCCGAGCTCAGATCGGTCGAGAAAAAGCATCCCATGCTCCGGATCGAAGGGGTCTGCAAAAACAATCTTCAGGACGTCAGTGCCGAATTTCCTATCGGTCGATTGATCGCGATCAGCGGAGTCAGCGGCAGTGGGAAAAGCACCTTGATTCACGATACGTTGGTCCCAGCGGTCATGGGCTGGTTGACCGATTCGAAGAAGTCCGGAGAGCATTGGCGAGGGCTCTACGGGGTCGATGTGATCGAACGGCTCTTGGAGATCGATCAATCCCCGATCGGACGCACGCCCCGGAGCACACCTGCGACGTATTGCGGGTTGTGGGATTCGGTGCGCAAAGTGTTTGCGGCCAGCCGCGATGCGAAAATCCGAGGCTACCAAGCCAATCGGTTCAGCTTCAATGCCGGGGACGGACGCTGCGATACCTGCGCAGGGGCTGGGCGGGTTAAGCTCGAGATGAGCTTTCTCGAGCAGGTCGATGTGCCTTGTGCGGCCTGCAACGCCAAGCGATTCAATCGCTCCACGCTGTCGGTCCGATACAAGGACAAAAACATCGCAGAGGTCTTGGACATGCCCATCGATCAAGCCGCAGAGTTTTTTCAGAATGTTCCGGATCTTCAAAATGTCCTCGAGTGTCTCCAATCGGTCGGACTTGGGTACCTGACCCTCGGACAACGTTCGACCACCCTCAGCGGAGGTGAAGCTCAGCGAATCAAGCTGGCGACCGAACTGCAAAAAAAGACCACCGGCAAGACGTTGTATGTGCTGGATGAACCGACGACGGGGCTTCATCTAGCGGATATCGAACGTGTCGTTAAGCTCCTGCTTGGGCTGGTAGAAAAAGGGAACACTGTGATTGTTGTCGAACACCAACTGGATTTGATATCTTGCTGCGACTGGATCCTCGATTTAGGTCCCGAGGGTGGAGCCAAGGGTGGTAAGATCGTCGGAGTCGGTACCCCTGAGCAAATCGCCCGGCTCGCGACCCCCACGGGGGAGGCACTGCGCGGGTTCCTCGGCTAGCTAGGAGACTTCGATGTCGTTGGAAAAGACCGATGGGGTAGTTCTCAAGACCGTCGAGTGGAGCGAGACGAGCCTGATCGTGACGCTCTTTACCAAGGACTTCGGGAAGATTTCGGCGATTGCCAAGGGTGCTCGTCGGTTGAAAAGCCCCTTTGAATCTGCTCTTGACCTTCTGTCCCTTTCCTCCGTAGTGTTCTTGAAGAAGTCGGGAGAGTCCCTGGACTTGTTGACCGAAGCGAAATTGCAGCGGCGGTTTCGTTCGGCCCAAGTGGGACTTTTACCCCTTTACTGCGGATACTATGCGGGTGAGGTGATCAATGCGCTTACCGAGAACCACGAGCCTATAGCGGGCTTGATGGAATCGCTGTGCTTGACACTTCAGGAGCTTGATCGCCAAGCAAATCCTGCATGGACCATCCTTGATTTTGAACTCCAGACAATCCAACGTCTCGGGCATATGCCGAGTTGGAGATGGTGTGTGGCATGCGGAGAAGAGATCGAAACCGATCGGCAATCGATTGCCTTCAGTCCCCCCGGCGGGGGAGTGCTGTGCCCAAATTGCACACCGACTCAGCGCGGTTATTTGCGTATAGACCCACAGACGTTGCAGATTCTCGAATCGCGAGCGGCGCAACTAAGTCGATCGGATTTAGCGATGGTGCTTTGCGAGCCAAGTGCACCTGCGATCTTGGCTCCGAAGGTCCGAGCCGAGCTAAGGCTCGTCATGGAGCAAGTCATGATGAATCTCTCGGAACGGCGATTGCGAATGCTCGATTTCCTAGGGGACCTCAAGCGTTAACTCACCTTGCCTTCCTGGTCCTAATCGTCCTGACCTCGCCGGGTTGCAAAATTTTCAGCCCATGGCAAGAAGACGAATATTCGCGGGCCAAGAACGCTATCGAAGGATATGAGGACAAGGAGGGGAATTGGATTCGTCCCGAGGGCTCCCGAGCCGACAAGGCGATGAATTCCGATGTCCCCAAGATTCTGCGTAAAATCCCTGGATTGGGCGAGCGCAGAGTCGACAAAGAGCTCGCTCGCGCCAAGCTCCAGGAAGCCAACGGTTACTACCAAGCCGGTACGAATGCCCAGGGCCAGGAGCGCAAGGAGCTGTTGAGGAAAGCCGCTGCGAGCTACATCGAAGCGGGAAAAAATTGGGCCAGCAGTTCCCTGGAACAAGATGCTCACTATATGGCTGCCGAATCCTATTTCTTTGCGGAGGATTATCCCAAAGCGGAAGACTACTACGTCAAGTTGATCAAGGAGTACCCGCGCACGCGGTACCAGGATCGCGTCGACCAGCGGCGCATGGAGATCGGGAACTATTGGCTTCAATTCCCTGACAAATTCTACAATGTCAATTGGACCGATAAGACGCGGCCTTGGAACGACACGCAAAACCACGGTAAACGGGTTCTGGAAAAAATGCTGCTCGATAGCCCCACCGGACGCTTGGCCGATGATGCGACCATGGACATCGCCAATACGGAGTTCAAGCGGGAGAACTGGACCGAAGCCCTCGATCGCTATCGCGACTTGATCTCGGTCTACACCGATAGCCCCCACCAATTCGATGCGCACTTCCTGGGCGCAAAGTCCGCCTTGCTGGCCTATCAAGGCCCCCAATACTCCTCGGAGCCTTTGGAGCAAGCCGATAAACTGCTCAAGCAAATGGTCCGTCAGTTTCAAAAGCAATCCAGCGAGCGGAAAGAGCCCATCGCCGAAATGCTTGCCGAGGTCCAGTACCGTCAAGCCGAGCGGCTCTACGAAGAAGCCACGTATCGAAAAAATAAGCAAGAGTATGCAGCGGCGATCGTCTACTGCGATCGGATCTTGGACAATTACCCGGATACTCCCTACGCCCAAATGGCTCAGGAAATCATCGATAACGCCGAGGGCAAGCCATCGGTCCCTACCCCTTACATGCACTGGATGACTTACGTTTTCCCGACGCGGGATAAGGTCACACCGTTGCTCAAACCCACCGAAGAGGAAGCTGCCGAGCGGCAGTCTTTGATCACACGGAACCGACCTAAGGTACCGTCGAATCCCCTTGATCCGATGTCGGGGGATTCCCAGGTCCGAACCGCCGGCAGCGTAGAACCCGTCAAGCGGTGATGCCCATGGCTGAGAGAATCCAATCCCTGCTGATCGCTCTGACGATGGTCTTGTCCACCGGTTGTTTTGGATACCGGATCGGGACTCGCAATGTGTACCGAACCGATGTGCGGACGATCAATGTACCGATTGTAAGGAGCGATAGCTTCCGACCCGAGTTGGGGGTGCAATTGACCGAGGCGGTCCAGAAGGAAATCGAGCGCCGTACTCCTTATAAACTCGCAGACAACTCCGTGGCCGATTCGACCCTTTCGATCCGATTGACCAGCGACTCCAAGAGAGTCATCGCCGAGACCAACACCGACGATCCTAGACTCTTGGAAACTGTGGTGGCTGTGGAACTGAATTGGACCGACCGGCGGGGTATGAACCTCGTCACGACAAGGTTTCTCCCGCCGGGTGAAATCACCCATTATTTCGCGGAGCGAACTGACTTTGTTCCCGAAGCTGGCCAGTCGATCTCCACGGCTTTCCAACGCAACGCAGAGCGATTGGCCAACCACATTGTCGATCAGATGGAATCGCGTTGGTAATCCAACCTATCGAGCACTCGAATGATCCTAAGCCGCATCTTGGTTTTCAGCCTTCTTGCAACCCTTGGAACAGGCCTCGATCTGGTTACCAAGGATCGGGTTTTTGCCTGGAAGGGATTGCCAGGAGAGCAACCCCCTGCCTGGTGGATTGAGAACTATTTTGGAATCGAAACGGCGGTCAATCAAGGAGCGGTCTTTGGGCTTGGCCAAGGCTACGGTTGGCTTTTTGCGATCGTCTCGGTCGCCGCGATCATTGGGCTCGTCTCGTGGCTATTTCTCTACCGCGCATGCCATTCGCTCTGGCTGACAGTCACCCTGGGGCTCGTCACGGGTGGGATTTTGGGGAATCTCTACGACCGACTCAATCTGCATGGCTTGCCCGTGCCGTTTGCAGGTGGAGTTCGAGACTGGATTCTCCTGCGTTACGGCCAGTACACATGGCCGAACTTCAACATCGCTGACAGTCTCTTGGTCGCCGGGGCGATCATGCTCGCTATCTATTCGTTGTTCCTGGCTGATAGCCCGGGCCAAACAGCAGGCCCTGGTGGATCGACAGGCCCTGCGTCGGGAGCCTCGGAGGGAGCCTAAGGGGTCTCCAAGAGAATCCGCACTTGTTTGCGAAGGTCTTTGGCCATCGAGGCGAGCTGCTCGGATTGAGCTTGAGCCTGTGGATCTTGGAGTTCAAGTTCGCTTGCTTGGTCATCGAGCAACCTAGCCGATTTGAGCATCCATTCGGCGGCTCGGTTCTTTTTGGAGACTTTCGATCCTCCGTTTTTTTTGAGCGATGAGGATGCTTTCGAGGAACCTGCCGATGGACTGTCGGCGGAATCTGGGTCCAAGCGAGGTAGCTTGCCCATCCTCTCTTGGATCGATTGGAAAAGTGGGTCCTTGGGATCGATCCTGCGAATTTCCTGACTCTCAGGAATCGGCAGGGTGGGTGGCTCTGGCGGTTGTCCGTTGACCGACCAGAGAAGATGGGAGCATACCATTATTGACGTTAAGCTTACGGCCCAAGCGACCATGGCGCGATGCATTTGAGAATTCCTAACTCCGGTTTTTGGGTGCTACGGATATGGGGGGCTATTTGTGTTTTTCGAGCCAGGCGGCAAGTTGCTTGGCTGGCTTGGTGTTCAAAACTTGGTTTTTCATGATACCGGCTCTTCGAGCGACCCCGACGCCGTATTTCATCAGGTCGAGGTTTCCGATGGCGTGAGCGTCGGTATTGATCACGATCATGACCCCGGCTTGGGCTGCGGCTGCGGCCTGGAGATCGTTGAGATCCAGCCGGGCGGGATTGGCGTTGATTTCCAAGCATTTGCCGTGTTCTTCGGCAGCTTGGATGACGGCGGTAAGGTCGAACTCGTAGGCCGGTCTGCGGGAGATCAGCCGACCTGAGGGATGGGAGATCGAGTGCACACTTCGATGGGCGATCGCGCCGATGATTCGGTCGGTGATCTCTTGCCTGGACTGTTTGAACCCGAAATGGACGCTTGCAGTCACCCAGTCGGCTTTCGCTAAGGATTCGTCGGAGAGGTCGAGCGAGCCGTCTTCGAGGATATCGCATTCGATTCCCTTGAGGAGCATCAATCGACCTTCGAGTTCGGGTTTGATCCGATCGATGTACGCCCATTGCTCTTGAACTTGTTGGTCATTGAGTCCCCGAGCGATACTGACCCGTTTGGAGTGGTCGGTAATGGCGATGTATTCGAGTCCCCGTTCGATAGCAGCGTTGGCCATCGCATCGAGCGTATCGCTACCGTCGGTCGCGTCGGTGTGCATATGCAAATCGCCTCGGATATCTGAGAGTTGGATCAAGTGCGAGAGTCGATGTTCAAGATCTTTGTGGAACTCATAGCGATTTTCGCGAAGCTCGGGTGGGACCCAGGGCAACCCGATGGCACGGTAGAGGCTTTCTTCGTCCTTGCCTGCGATTGCAACCGAGGGTTCGGTTTCGCGAAACACGCCGTATTCGCTAATTTTCAGGCCTAAGGATTTCGCGAGTGATCGCACATGAACATTGTGCTCTTTGCTGCCGGTGAAGTATTGCAGAGCTGCACCCCAGCAGGATTCCTCGACGACGCGCAGGTCCACCTGGAAAGCTCCGGCGATGCGAACGCTCATTTTCGTGTCGCCTCGGGCGAGGACTTCAGCGATGCCTGGGAATTCGGCGAAGCGATCCATGACTTCGGAGGGGGATTGGCTAACGACGAGGATATCCAAATCGCCAACGGTCTCTTTGCTGCGTCGGTAGCTTCCGGCGAAATCGAGTCGCTCGACGGCCTTGCACTGGGAGAAGTGTCCTTTGAGTCTTTGGGTCAGACGATCCGCATCGTCGATTCCTAAGCGTTGGGCGGCTTGGGCGACGATATCGATGTTTTGCAAAATGCTTTGTTGGGTTTTGGGTCCGAACCCTTTAAGATCCGCGACGCTACCTTGCAAACAAGCTTGTTTCAAGGAAGCAAGGTCCATCACACCGAGTTCCTGGTGGAGTTTCATGGCTTTCTTGGCTCCGAGGCCTGGGACTTTCATCACATCGCGGAGCGTAGTTGGAACTTCTTGGCGGATTTTTTCCAAGGCTGGGATCGAACCGGTCTGGATAGCGATTTTGGATTTCTCGGCGAGCGTCGCGCCGATGCCATCGACCGAGGTGAGATCAAAGCCTTGGGCGATGAGTTCCTCGACGCGTTGAGGGAGTCCTTGGATGGCCGCAGCGCCGCTGCGATAGGCTCGGATCCGGAAGGCGTTTTCGCCTGAGAGTTCGAGCAAATCCGCCAATTCTTCGAAGAGGGCGGCTAGTTGCTCATTGGAGAGGTTGGTTTTACTGGTCATGGGACTTGGCTTTGCGCTGCGCGCTGTAGGATTCCCGAGAGGGATTGGATCCAATGTTCGAGGTTGTGATGCTTTTGCACATGGTGATAAGCCAGATCGGCTCGTGCGGTCCATGGGTTTGGATTTTCGAATCGGTCGATCATCGCGGTCAGTAGCCCTGAGATACTTGCCACAGGGACCAGTTGGCCAAGAGGCTCTGCACGCAGGTATTCCCCTGCACCCTGTTGGGTGTTGGTCGCAAGGATTGGGCAATGGCAGAGCATGGCTTCTAACATGACATTGGGCAACCCTTCGTAGTGGGAGGGCAGGACGAATAGGTCGGCTTGTTTCAGGAGGGGGTAGGGGTTTGAGACATGGCCGTGGAGAAACGCGCAGTCGTTGAGGTTGAGTTCGCGGATTCGATTTTCCAGGGTTTGCCGCAGTGGTCCTTCCCCGGCGATGTGAAGTTGATAGTTTTTACCGCAATTGGCGATCAGCAGTGCGAAAGCTTCGAGTAGCTCTGTGTGTCCTTTTTCGGTTCCGAGCCTACCGATAGCGACGATTTTTTTTGCAGTCCCGGTCCAGCTAGGAAAAGAGATCGGTTCTTGGGATTTCTTTTCGATGGTTTGGATATCGATCGGGCTCGGAACGATTTCGAATCGACTTCTAGGGATGCGATAAAAGTCGGCGGCTGCCTGAGCCGTTCCATGCGAGACGCTCAGGAGAGCTTGGCTGGCCCTGTAGGCTTTTGCCAAGCGGCGTCGTTTGATCCATCTCCAGCGGTTATCGCGTCGCATGACGTCGAATTGGGGTGGCGATACGATGGTCGAGACCCGCGCGCAGTGGGCATCGAGGCACGCGGGCCCGCTGATCATCGTCATGTGGAAGAGTCGATCGTAGAGGACCTCGATACGATGGGAGCGAATGTGGTCTGCTAAGTGTTGGATTTGCTGGTGGTGGATGCGTCCTGGCCAGTTGAATTTGGGGCTGGTCCGATCGGTCCAGAACGCCGTCATCGGGCAGTCTTCTGGTATCTGGTTTAGGAGTGGGCCGGTAGCTCTTAGCAGGTAGAGCGAGGGTTCGAACCGGGATCGATCCAGGCCTTTGAGCAAATAGAGCAGTTGGCGTTCGCTGCCACCGCCATCCATGGTCGAGGAGCAAAACAGGACACGGATACGGTTCATGCGGTGGGATTCATGTCGTGTGATTCAGAGCGGATTGATTCAAGAGATGCAAGATGGTCTATTGTAGCTAATAATCCGAGTGTCTTTTAGGCTCTATGGTCCGGAACGACGGTGCGGTTTTTATTTCGGTTCGTTTGCAGGAGTTGCGCGGTGGATGTGATCAATCGAGAGGGGTGTGAGCCATTTGTGACCAAGGATGGATCGACGATCCGAGAGCTTCTATCGCATCGTAATTCCGGGATTCGCAAACAGAGTTTGGCTGAGGCGACCTTACCGCCAGGTGTGCTCACGGAGCGTCATCATCACCCTCAAACCGAGGAGATATACTATATTTTGATTGGGACCGGTCGTATGGAGATCGACGGACAGATCCGTGAGGTTGGGCCGGGCGATGCGGTGGCGATTCCGCCAGGATGCTCGCATTGCATCCAGAACACCGGTTCGGAGGACTTGGTCTTTCTTTGCTCTTGTGCACCTGGCTATGAACATACCGATACGGTTTTAGAAAATTGAAGCTGAGGTGGTGAACTTCGGGATGGATGGTCCATGTTTGATTATTTGAGGCTTTCGTTGGGATTGATCCCGCTGGGTGTTTATTTGATCGTGATGGGTTTTTTGGCGATGCGTCGCAGGCCAACCCTGTTGACTTCTGGTCAAGAAGCCTTGCTCCTGGGCTTTGCGTTGATGGGGTTTGCATTGATTGGCCCGATCGAGTTGTTTTTCCCTACGGGCGCTTATGCGGCCCTGGGCCAGTGGACATGGATCCTTCTTATTGCGTTGTATGGTTTGTTGGTTTTGTTGTTTGCATTGCAGCGGCAACCTGGATGGACGGTCCTTGGTTTAGACAGCCAAGGGTTCCGAAACGTGCTTAGTGAAATACTGGAGCAGGGCGATATCAAGCATGCTTGGTTAGGGAATCACTTGCAGATTTCCGAATGGGATTTGCAAGCGATGATCGAGCCGAGTCGGGGGTTCCAGAGCGTATCTCATTTGAGCGCTACGGGTAAGCAACGCAATATCTTGGGTTGGTATCAACTCGAGAGGCTTGTGGTGTCGTCCCCTTTGTTTTCTAAGGCCAGGGGTGCAGCCAAGTCTCCAAATTGGGTTCAACCATTTTTATTGCTGGCCCTAGGATGCATGAGTTTGGCTCTTGCTACTTACTGGATCGACAAGGACATGGAACGCTTGCAGCGACTGATCTCTGAAATGCTCATGGTTCGGTAGAACGAACGCAACGACAGGAGTAGGAACGTGTATCGAACCGAGAATCCGACGGTGTTTCTTTGTGCGGTGATTTGCTTTTTTTCCTGGGGGGCAGCCTTCTCGCAGGGGTACCAAGGGCGACCGAATATTGTCCTGCTCTATGCCGATGATATGGGTTACGGGGACTTAGGTGTGCAAAATAGCGAGTCGAAGATCCCAACTCCTCATTTGGATCGGCTCGCACGAGAAGGAACTCGATTTACCGATGCGCATAGCTCGTCGGGCATATGTACCCCGAGTCGCTACGCGCTCTTGCAAGGGCGATACCACTGGCGCAAGTTTCACGGGATCGTCAATTCCTTCGAAGGCAGTGTGTTGGATTCCTCTGACTGGACCTTGGCCGAGTTGGTCAAGACCAAGGGATATCGAACTGCGTGCATTGGCAAATGGCATTTGGGTTGGGACTGGAAAGCGATTCAGCGTCCTGGGGCCAAGGCGGATCCCAAGACCGGCTATGCACCGGATGCTTTTGATTGGAGTTTACCGATTCCCGACGGACCTTTAGCGCACGGGTTTGACTACTATTTTGGGGATGATGTCCCGAACTTTCCACCTTATGCTTGGATCGAAAACGATCGGGTTCAAAGGGCTCCGGATGTTCCGTTATCGACTCCGAAACCGACGGCCGAAGGAGCATGGGAAGCCCGTCCGGGTCCGAGCGTTAAGGACTGGGACTTTTGGGCGGTCATGCCGACGCTTACTCAACGGGCCGTCGATTGGATATCGGAGCAATCACCCGAGAGGCCATTTTTTCTTTACGTCCCGTTTACCTCGCCTCATGCTCCGATTGTTCCTGACCAGGCCTTTGAGGGGCGATCTGGGGCCGGTGGATATGGGGACTTTATGGTGCAGACCGACGCGAGTGTCGGAAAGATACTTGCGGCCTTGGAGTCGAAGGGATTTTCGGACAACACGTGGGTGATTTTTTCGAGCGACAACGGTCCTGAGACTTATGCGTACGCTAGGCTAAAAAACTACGGACATCGCAGCATGGGTCCGTTAAGGGGGGTTAAACGTGATTTGTATGAGGGTGGTCACCGTGTGCCGATGCTCATGCGATGGCCCGGAAAGATTCCTTCCGATAGGGTTTGCGATGGACTTATGAGTCAAGTCGATTTGTTTGCGACGATCGCAGGACTTCTAGAAATCGAGATTCCTGAGGGGAACGCCGAGGATAGCCTCGATCAGCGACGGATGGTCTTTGGGACTGGCGAATCTACACGCGAAACCTTGGTTCATAACACCAATCCCAAGGGCTATGCGATCCGTCAGGGCGTTTGGTTGCTTATCGAGTCGGATTCGGGGTCGGTCAGCAAGGTTCCTGAGTGGTTTGATCGCGAAAACGGTTATCGACAGGACCAGATGCCCGGGGAGTTGTATCGTTTGGATGTCGATCTCGGACAAAGAGAGAATCTCTATGGATTGCACGCGGATTTGAATGGTGATTTGCCGGGGGGGAAAGTCCAATCGATGCATCAGGAGTTGGAGCGGATTCGCAACCCCAAGCGATGAACGATCTGGGCTTTAATTGCCCAGGAGTTGTTTCCATTTGGCTCGGATTGCCGGGTTGATGGTCTTTGTCGATTGGCTTATGGACAGGTCATTGAGTTTAGTGAGATAACCGATGAGATCTTGCTTGTTGCCTGCATCGATCGCTTCCTGGATTCGACGCTGAATCAGGTAGTTGGATTGATGATTTTCCTTTTCTGCATCCAGGAGAGATTTGTCAGCATCGCTCATTCTTCCATGGAATCGGTAGATGCGGGATTTGATTTCGAGCATCATCGGATCGGAGGTCTTCATGTAGAGTCGGTGAGCGGATTCCACGTAGACTTTTCCAACCTCATCGTAAGAGATGCTCGATCGCTTTCCTTTGTCGACTGTAAACCATAGTGAGATCAGGAGAGAATCGGCGCCGAGATCATTAGGGAACTCTTTTCTGAATCGTGCCATCCGGGGACTTAGTTGGCTAGGGTCGATGGTTGCCGCTTCGGCAATTTCCCCGAGTCGCTTTGCTCGGGGATCGGAGATCGAGCCGATAAACCTACGAATCTCGGCGATTGTATAAGTTTGATCTTCTCGGGTTCTGAAATAAACGGAGCCCGCCAGAGAACGACCGACGTCGGAATGGTATTGGCCGAAGACATCGATTGAATCGACGGGCACATCGCTCGATTCCTCCCCTGGACTTTCCTTCGAGTTTGCTGCAACCGTTTGGCTCAGAGGAATATCTCCCGGAATACCGCTTAAGTCGGTGCAGACGACTTGGCCGTTTTCTTCCTGGAAGACGAGGACTAGGTAACCAAAGCGGGGTGTAAGCAGTAGGTGTTTGGGCGTGGTTTGCAGGTCGGCGGCTGGACTTTCCGTGGGGTTGGGAGTCGAAATCTCGGAGATCGGACGAGAAATTTCTTGGGTCGCTTTGGCTAGTTCCTCTTGGCTTAGGATTTGGCGGCATGCCAAGACCCATTCGCCGGCGTTGCCAGTGTCGATAGAAAGAGGCTCGTAGAAATATCGAATGAGAACTCCTAGCTTACGTTCTGATTGCTGGAATCCGAGAATTCTCCAGTCGCTACTGGAGGTATTGGCTATTGACGAGAGTGAATCGATCGGCAGGGTTTTGAGGTATTCGACAAGTCGGTTGGCCTCTGTCGGTGGCTTGGATTTATCTGAATGATCGATCCGATCCCAAAAGGCCGATGGGTTCATCAGGGCTCCGAGGCGAGAGATCTCTTCAGAAAGGGCTTGAATATTGGAGCCTAAGAGAACTTTTGAGAAGTTGGTTTGCCAGTTTCCCGATACGGACCACAAGGGAGACGATTGGGTTATTTGAGGCTTGGGTGAGAGTGCTTCTTGGTCCTGCTGGCTCAAGAGCATTGGATTTTCTTGGTCTTGGGATACTTCCTGCCTTTGAGACCATTCGCTGAAACCAATTTGCTTCGGGGCGAAAATCGAAATCCCACAGACCGTCGCCAAAAGGACCGCAAAGAGAAGTGGCAGAAAGAACTTCTTTAGATTGACCGCATTGTAGTCGGTTTTGCGGCTAGCTTGATAATCGAGGGGTTCTGGTAAATCTGAACCTGCTATGCCTGAGCCTGAAATCTCTGGACCCGGAGCATTTGAACTCGGACCCATGGTAAGGAGAACACCGCACTGCGGGCAATTGATCTTCGTCCCGGACTCGACATAGGCCCGTACATAGGTTCCGCAACGGCAGACAACGTCAGGCATAGGATCCGGCTACCACTACTCAGTGGGGAACGAGATTACAAGCTGTGTACTTTGCGGTCCGGGATGAGTAGAATACACCAGTGGCCATTAGCCGTCAATCATTCCTTGGGTTTTCCGGATGGATCCTGACTCCATCGACGCATCATTCGGTTGATTCTAGGGTCGACGGGTCCTCCGACCACGACACCTGGCTGACTGAGCCAAAAACTGTTGAACTGAGAAAGATACTTCAGCACGCTGGGTTTGTCGGTTTGATCGATCGATTCCTCGATTTTCCTCTGAAAGTAGAAAGCGGAAACGCTCCCAGATTTCTCAGCCAAATCGAGCAATTTCCTTGCCTCTTCCTTGCGACTGTTGGACCAGTAGATCCTTGATTGGATATCGAAAAGAGCAGGATCTTGCGTTTTGATATAGAGTCGCTCGGCCGCGTCGGCAAAAACGACTCCGAATTCGTCGAAGTTCAAGCCTGCTCGAACGGAATGGTAGTGCCTCAGCCACATCGAAAGCAAAAGAGCATCGAGCCCGGAATCATCGGGAAACGCTTCGCGAAATTGCCTTGTTTTTTCTTTAAGTTGACCGTAGTTCGAGGTGACGCATTGGGCGATCTGGATCAAGCTTTTTGATCGTCCGGAGCGGATTTGCTCAAGCGATCGATCGATTCGGAGGGTCGTCGCAGCATCGGGTCTCCTGGGTGAAAAAACCAGCTCTTCGGCTAGCGGTTCCTCGCTCTGCGATTCGTATTCCCCAAACACATCGATGATGCCTTCAGGCCGCCATCCTTCAGGAACCTTGCGTTCCGAAACCCGAACTTTGTTCATAAAGGCCATAAAGTCTCGTTCACCGATCGAACCCGAGGCTCGACTGAGTTGAACATCGCCCGGTATCGAAACAGCATCGGACCAAATCACCCGATCTTGTTCCACATTGAAAAGCAGAACCATGTACCCAAACATCGGAGTAAAGATGGTCTGGCTAACCGTGCCGTCATCCGGGTTTAGTTCTGCTTTATCTGGTCTTGAAGGTCTATCCGATGGGCTCGATGCGAATAGATCTCGTGCAACATTCGCGTATTCGTCGAACGAAATCATTTGGCGCAGGCTATCGATCCACGGATCTGACTGAACTAGATCGACAAGTTCCAACGGGTCGTGGAAGTACCGTACCAAGACACCTAGTGCATAAGGACCTTGATGGATTCCAATCACCTTCCAATTGCTTCCCGTGGTATTCAAGGGATTGGAGACCGCATCGATAGGGATGCCCTGCAATCGATCGAAGATTTGTTCGATCGACAGCTTATCCTGGTAGGCTCTCAGAGAGCCTTCGGGTGAGAAAACTCGGTTCTTAAAGGTGTCCGTATTTAGCTTCTGCCAGAATCGAAGTGGATCCATGGACTGACCGACCTGAGCGATTTGCTCCGAGTAGGACCGGATCTGCTGGCCTTTTGGATCTTTCGGGAAATCTTTGTCCCACTTGGCCACCGAGGACCATCGAAAATCCTTGGGTTCCGAGGGCTCGACTTGACCCGTAGCGTTTTTTTGATTGGGTTGTTTTTTAATCAAACCCCAGCGTTGGCCATTTCCGCCGTTCCAAAATGCGATCGCCAGGATCATCGCAGCGGCGAGGCCCACCGTGGCAAACCCGATTGCCAGCCAGAGACGCGAACGGTTCGTTCCCTCGCGATTCTGCAAGATTTGCGCCGAAGTTACCTCTCCAAATCGATCGGATTCGGGATTGACTGCGAGCGAATGGGGACCTCGAATTCGGTCTTGGAGATCAAAGACCTTTTCGGTTACGGAAACTGCGTTAGCACACCGGGGGCACTGGACTTGCGTGCCTGATTTGGCCGAGGTCCGAAACTGCTGGCCACACTTGCAAATAACTCGAGCCATCGAATCCCCCCCTCAGGAATCTAACTGGCGTGATCCATCCTGCCGATTATCCGGACGTCGAAGTCGAAAAGATAGAGCTCGTTTTTCGAAAACTGGTTTGCTGTTCCTATTGGTGCATTGCGCTTCGCACATTCACATCGAACCCATCATCGGTAGCAAACTGGCTTCCTGGTTCCATGTGTGCCCTTCGGAGCATTGCAAGCCCGATCCAAAGTCCTCTGCCGTTTTCGATGGTGTCCGATGGGCTAGCTGAGGTTACTGTTCCGATGGATTTCCCACTCAGCATCAATTCGGTGGGCCCTGAAAACCTCCAACCCGAGTCGGTACGCAGTTCGACCAAAGCGAGTTTTTTTTGTACTTGCCCAAGGGCATCGAGCCGAGCGACGGTTTCCTGACCTAGATAGCAACCTTTGTTGAACGAAATAGCTCTCGCATCGATACCGATTTCCTGCGGCAGATTCCGCTCATCGATATCGACGCCATACCAGGGCCAGAAGTTTTTGATTCGCAGCGTTTCCCAGGCCGAGCCATCATGCTTTTGGAGATTAGGGGTTTGGCTGGCATGGCAAACGCTGGACAGTTGAGCGATCTGTGGAGACTGAGTTCCTAGCGTTGCCAAGACCAGGAGCGTACCGGGGCCTAACCAAGGGACCTGAATGCTGATGGCTTGATTGTCAAATACCTCTGAGCATTCTTTGGTTTCGAGCAACTCTGCGAGATGCGTTTGCATCCAGGGGGATTCAGGCCGAAGCAGGTAGGGTAAAAACACCTCGGAGACATCGCGGACCATCGCATCCTCTCGGATGATGTATCGATCGATATGAGGGACCAGTCGATGGGCTTGCCCGGGCGAGGAGATCCAGAGCGTGCGCGCATCGAGGCAAGCGACCGAGCCATGGGAGATGGTCCGCCCCTTGACATCGAGCATGAACGACTCTTTGCTTTGTCCGCTTTGTAACGAACGCAGGTCTTGCGTGCAGAGGTTGTTGAGGATCTTGTTGCGATCGGCCCCGGTCAACTCCAGGACGGTCAGTGGACCGATTGAAAATCCTTCGGGAAGACTCATAGATTTTTAGACGTTGAACAGGAAGTGGCAGATATCTCCGTCTTGCATGATATAGCTCTTGCCTTCGGTCCGCATCTTGCCGTTAGCCCGGATTTCCTTTTCGTTGCTGAATTTTTCCAGGTCCTCAAGGGCATAGCATTCGCAGCGGATGAAACCTCGTTCGAAGTCGGTGTGGATAACACCGGCGGCCTGGGGTGCCGTTGCACCGATGGGAATGGTCCAGGCTCGGATTTCCTTTTCTCCAGCGGTGAAATAGCTTTGCAATCCGAGGGTCTTGTACGTTTGCCTTGCTACCGACTGGAGAGCAGGTTCTTCGAGTCCGACGGCAGCGAGCATTTCGCTCCGATCGGGGTCTTCGAGTTCAGCGATTTCCGACTCGAGTTTGGCGCATACAGGGACGACCAACGCACCTTTTTTTGCGGCGAGTTCACGGACGCGTTGGACCATGGGGCCTTGGCCGTGCAGATCGGTTTCGTCGACGTTGGCGATGTAGAGGATGGGCTTGGCCGTCATGAGTCCGAAGCTGCGTATGGCCTTGGACTCGGCTTCGTCGAGTTGGAGGGAGCGCAAAGGCTGTTCGGAGTTGAGGTGTTCTAGGCATTTTTGCATAACACCGACTCGAAATTTTGCTTCTTTATCGCCGGTTCTCGCGGCGCGCTCGGCTTTTGGAATCGCCGTTTCGACGCTCTGGATGTCGGAAAAAAGGAGTTCCATTTCGATCGTTTCCATATCGGAAACCGGATCGATTTTGCCTGCCACGTGAGTCACATCCGGATCTTCAAAGCAACGGACGACTTGCAAGATCGCGTCGACCTCTCGGATGTGGCTTAGGAATTTATTCCCGAGCCCTTCTCCCTCGCTTGCACCTTTGACGATCCCGGCGATGTCGACCAATTTGAACATCGCAGGGATAATCTTTTGCGTTTTGATGAAATGCTCGATTCGTTTGAGCCTCGCGTCGGGGATACTGACGATCCCCTCGTTGGGCTCGATCGTGCAGAACGGATAGTTCGCAGCTTGGGCTCCTTGCGATCCGGTCAACGCATTGAACAGAGTGCTTTTACCCACATTGGGCAAACCTACAATTCCAGCTTCCATCGACTTGTCTTTCTATTGCCAATTGCTATTTCGTTCGCCTTAGGATTCATGCCGCAACAGCGGGAAGAGAATCACATCGCGGATGCTTCGAGAGTTCGTCAAAAGCATCACCAATCGATCGATTCCGATCCCCAATCCTCCTGCGGGGGGCATCCCGTATCTCAAGGCTCGGATGAAATCGCTATCCATCTTGGCCATCGAGTCTTCCTCGGACATTCCCTCGAGCTGGGTTTTGAAGAGCGATTCTTGAAGGATCGGATCGTTGAGTTCGGTGTAAGCGTTTGCGAGTTCCATGCCGTGGATGAAAAGTTCGAAGCGTTCGGCGATGTTGGGGTTCGTGGCGCTTCGCTTGGTCAGTGGGCATAGGCTAGCTGGGTAGTCGGTGACAAAGATAGGGCCTACCAAGGAGTCTTCGACTTTCTCTTCGAAGACCTCGCTGACGACGACGTCGGGGTGTTTGCCTTGAGGATCCAACCCGATCTTTTTGGCCAGTGTGGCGATCGCTTCGGTATCGTCGATCTTCAGTCCGGTATGCTCTTCGAAGAGCTCCGAGTAGGTTTTCCTGGCAAACGGCGGGGTGAAATCGATCGCAAGATCGCCCCACATCAATTGGTAACCTTGGCCCGTCGCCTCGATCGCTTCGACGATGATTTGCTGGGTCAGATCCATCATGACTTTGTAGTCGGCGTAAGCCCAATACAATTCGATCATGGTGAACTCAGGATTGTGCTTTGGGCTGATTCCTTCGTTCCGGTAGACTCGGCCTATTTCATACACTCGCTCGATGCCGCCGACCATGAGCCGCTTCAAGTGCAGTTCCAGCGCGATTCGCAGGACAAGCTTCATGTCCAGGGCGTTGTGGTGGGTTTGGAACGGTTTGGCGGCCGCGCCGCCGGCGATGGTGTGAAGGGTTGGACCCTCGACCTCCACAAACTCATGCTTGGAAAGCGTTTTGCGGATCGATTGAATAATTTTCGTTCGTTTCAAAAACGTCTGGAGCGACTCTGGGTTGTAGGTCAGATCGACATAGCGCATTCGCTGACGCAACTCTGGGTCTTGCAAGCCAGCATGCTTCTCCGGTGGTGGCTCGAGCGTCTTGGTCATGTAGTGCAATTTCGATGCGAAAACGGTCAACTCACCGGTGTTGGTCCGTCCTAGTCGTCCGTCGACGCCGATCAAATCTCCGAAATCCAGAAGCTTCGTAAGCTCGAAATCCTCGTCGGGTAGGTGCCCCTTGGGGATCATCACTTGGATATCGCCGGTCAGATCCCGGATGTTCAAGAAAACCAACTTGCCGGCCGTCCGCATCAGGAGAATTCGACCCGCGATGCGGACCTGGGGGCCTACTTCTTGGCCTTCCCCCTGCTGGGTCTTCCAAGCTCGGTAGTCGACCGGAACGGAGGCCTCGAAGTCGGGCAACTCGACGATCGAGCCGTCCTGCTTCTCAAAATGGACTTCCGGGGCTTTGGCACGGACTGCATCGATAAAAAGTCGTTGGTCAAAACGATGGCCCCAAGGGTCGATTCCCATGGCCTCGATCTTCTTGAGCTTTTCGAGCCGCGCAGCTTGATGCACCCCAAGTTCATGAGAATTTTGCGAGCCAGAATCGGACTTCGGGTCAGACATTGTCTAAAATCCGTAGGAGTAGGAAAACCGAAAACCCGAGATTGTAGGGAATTGCTCGGGAAAACCAAGCTCATTCGCCCCCCCGCGGATCGTACCTATGCCAAGCGGCCAAGAAACAATGGATTTATTTTCAAAAGCCGAGGAAGCCAACCGTCAAAGCGCTCAGCCTTTGGCCGCCCGAATGCGGCCAGCGACCCTCGATCAGATGGTCGGACAGTCCCATATTCTCGCTCCCGGTAAGCTTCTGAGGCGTCTGGTCGAGGCCCACCGCGTCCAATCGCTGCTCTTCTACGGCCCCCCCGGGACCGGCAAAACAACCCTGGCAAGACTCATCGCCGCAGAGACCCAAGCCGCTTTCCGGCAGATCAATGCCGTCACAAGCGGTATCAAAGAACTTCGCGAAGCGCTCGATTGGGCTCGAAACGAATTGAGCGTCACAGGCTCTAGGCCGATCCTCTTTATCGACGAAATCCACCGCTTCAACCGCTCCCAACAAGACGCCTTATTGCCCGACGTCGAATCCGGAACGATCGCTCTCGTCGGCGCGACGACGAGCAACCCCTTCTTTGCAGTCAATGGTGCATTGCTCAGTCGCTCGCAAGTCTTCGAACTTCACCCTCTGTCGGAAACAGAGTTGGTAGGGCTGCTTCGACGCGCCATTGAGGACCCACAATTGGGGTTTGGGCGATATGCGATCCGAGTCGACGAGCGAGCCCTCGAGTACTGTGCCCGGATTGCCGAGGGGGATGCTCGACGCGCTTTGAACGCTTTGGAAATTTCGGTCCTCTCCTCGAATCGACACCCGATCGAACTGACCGTCGAGCTGATGCAAGAGAGCATGCAGAAGAAAATACTCCAATTCGATCCGGCCGGTGACCAACACTATGACATGGCAAGCGCGTTGATCAAGAGCCTTCGGGGATCCGATGCCGATGCGGCCCTATACTGGCTTGCTCGCGCCATAGAAAGTGGCGAGGAGATCCGATTCCTAACACGACGACTGGTGATCTTTGCCAGCGAAGACATTGGCAATGCGGACCCGCGTGCGCTGAGCCTTGCGGTCGCGACGATGCAAGCTTGCGAATTTGTCGGTCTGCCCGAATGCCAGTTGAATCTATCCCAGGCCGTGATTTATTTGGCGCTAGCACCCAAAAGCAATTCCGCTACGACGGCCATCATGACCGCACGCCATGAAGTCCAAGAAGGGACCTTGATCCCTGTTCCAATCCACCTTCGCGATGGCCATTATGCGGGCTCCAAGCAACTCGGCCACGGCGTCGGATACCAGTACTCCCACGATGCGCCCGATGGAATTGCCACCCAAGACTACTTGGGGGTCGATCGTCAGTTCTACCATCCGACAGAGCGCGGCGCGGAGCGTGAGCTCGCGCTTCGCTACAATGCAATTCGCAACAAACTCAAACCACCCTCCGAACGTCCCGGTTCTGCGATGGAGAGCAACCCATGATTCCTATCTTCCACCGATCGAACTATCGATCCGAGTCCCTCTTCTGGGCTTGCCTTGCATGCCTATCGGGCATCGTTTTATCGGCCCCGATCCAAGAGCCACCCGAGAGCGTCCCCTTGAAGCAACGGGTCGAATCGCTCTCCAAAGAACTCGACGCGGACAAGGAGCAGCAACGAGACGCTGCCGAAAAAGCGCTGCTGGAAATCGGACCCGATGCGCTCGAGTTCCTTCCGCAAACCGACGACTTGTCATCCGAGGAATGGACCATGCGGATCGAACGGATTCGAGCCCGGTTTATCGAGGATTCCACCCTCGATTTCCATGAGCCGTCCATGGTCAACATCCAAGGCACGCTGAGCGTTTTCGAGGCTCTCGAAGCGATCCAAAAGCAAACGCGAAATCCCATAGGACTCGACCCATTTCGAAGCCAAGAAGTATTTCAAGAAAAATTCGATTTCGCCATCCAAGGAGTGACCTTCTGGGAAGCTATCGACGAGGTGCTCGAAAAAATCGACTGGCAGATTATTCCAAGGGACGGCGCGGGATTGTTGTTTGGCCCCAAATTCGCAATCCCAGAGGGGCAATCCGAGGTGCTCAAGGCCATCTCCGTCGAGGCCCCCCCGCCGATCTACATCGGGATCCTCCGCATGCAACCGATTTCCCTGAGCAAATCGATAAACTTCCTGGACCCCTTGCAAAGCACCGCGACCCTCGAATTCTCCTTGCACTGGGAACCCCGGTTCCATCCGGTATTTGTCCGTTTTCCCATGGACAACTTGATGGTCCGCACCGACAACAGCGAACTTCTGTTGGTACCCAAGGATCAGTCCAGCGAGTATGTCCCCTCGGGCTCTCAAATGATCACCTCGATGCGAGTGATCAAACCGACCCCAGCAGCCTTGAAGATCGGGGCGTGGAAAGGGGAACTGCAAATCGCCGTACCAGGGCGACTATCGACGATCGAGTTTACCTCTCCGACCGAAAACAGCGGTAAAAGCCTCAGTACCGGCGACATGAAGGTTGTCCTCGAGTCGGCCCGAAAGAATCGGGATTTGCAAGAGATCCAAATCGGCGTATCGTTAGCCAACCAGCCCTCGAGCGACGTGCTCCAAGGCTGGATCGCCCTTACGGATGCTTATCTTTTGGACAAAGAGGGCAAGAAGATCGAACATGCCGGTTGGGCTACGACCCGATTAACCAAAAACGACATCGGGCTGAGTTATCTCTTTGACATCGAGGAAGACTTGAGCCAATACCGATTCGTCTACAAGGCGCCCGATTCGGTGATCCTCCAGACCGTCGAGTATGAGTTCAACAACATTCCGTTTCCTTAAATCTGCATCGAAAAATCTGCATCGAACCTCCTTTGGATCCAAGAAATACTCAGCCTATGATCGACTCGCTTGCTTGGGACCCCGAGATGGAAAGTCCTGCGACGATCGCCATTCTCGGAGCTGGACCACTGGGGGTCGAAGCGGCACTCTATGCACGCTTTCTGGGTTACCATGTCTCGATCTTCGAAACCCGACGCGTCGCACACCGGATGCTCGACTGGAACCTGCGACCCTTGGAGGAACCTGCCGGCAAGATCACCACGAGCCTAGGACTCTCGGCCCTGCAGGCCCAGGATCCGACGTACATACCGCCGGAACCTAGCAGGATCTTCAACGGAAAGCAGTACGCGGAAGAGTATCTTCTGCCCTTGGCGAAAACCGATCTGCTCTTCGACGACATCCACTTCCTGAGCCCCGTGATCGATATCTCTCGATTTCGTGTCGCAAGTCAGCCTGCTGCCGGACGCTTCGATGAGTACCCTTGGCAAGAGCGCTGCAACGATGAATTCCGAATCCTCGTCGAGGGCCGACACCGGGGGACCTGGGTCTCGCGCGCCGATTGCATCATCGACTGCCGAGGGAATCGAAGCACTCGAGTCGGGCTCGGTCCTGCCGGCGGATTGGCCATCGGTGAACTCGAAGCTCGTAAAGAGTTCCTCGAACATCTGCCCGGCGACCGGAAATTCGATGCGAAGAAGTACGATGCCAAATCGATCCTCATCGCAGGCTCGACGCAGGAAGCTTGCCGGACTCTCCGCGAGTGCCTCGAGTACGCTGGCCATGAACGGCTCGTATGGGTTCTGCCCCCTGTTCAAAGCGATGAGCCTGAATTTCTCGCCAAGGCGAGGATGGAATTGGCCCAAAGAGCCTCCCCGAGTTTTGTGATGATCGACAGCCTAGGTGTCGAGTCGATCACTCCACAAGAGCAAGGCTCTTGGCAAGTCCGATTGCTCAAAGAGGACGACTCGAGCGTCGAGCTGCAGGTCGATCGGATCGTTAGCAGAACCGAGTATCAAGAAACACCCCTGGGCCCAACACTCCTTGCATACAACCCACAGGCATCGAACTTCCTGGAGTCGAGTCTGCAGCAATACGATCTATCGGATCATTCGCAAGATAAGCATTTGCCACGAGCGCGAGATGTCCTGACGCCAGAGCCTGGGTACTTTCGACTGCGGGCCGACTCCCTCTGGGAGATCGGCTTGGAACGCCTCCGGACCATTTTTGCAATTCTCGGGGGCCGCAGCGATTTGGACCTTTATGAAATCATGCGCAAGCAGCAATCGACAGGGCCCCAAGACGCCTAGTTTCAGGACTCCTAGTTTCAGGACCCCTAGTTTTTCGCAGGCCAATCGAACCTCATCGCCTGTCTCTACTCATAAATCGGGTAGTAGCAGCCGAAGGCTTGCTCGCAGAAAACCCCGGGATCATTGAAGCGTTGGCCGCGATCCAAACGGCCGATCGTGGCCATTTGCTCCTCGGTGAGCTCAAAGTCCAGAAGGCTGAGGTTTTCCCCAAGCCGTTGAACGTTCTGCGTCTTGGGGATCACCGAAGTACCCCGCTGCACGCCCCAGCGCAGAACGACTTGAGCCGGTGTCCTCGCGACTTCTTGGGCAATCGCCTTGATGGCGGGTAGCTCCAAGACCGATTCCGAGGCCTGGGCCATCCCTAGCGGGACGTAGGAAGGTGCTCCCAGAGGGCTAAATGCGGTAAAAGCGATCCGTTCTTGCTGGCAGTACCTCAGGAGTTTTTGCTGCGTCAAATAAGGATGCGATTCGACCTGCAATACCCCGGGGCGAATCCTTGCATAGGACAACAGATCTCGGATGAGCGAAACGCCAAAGTTGCTGATCCCCACGTTGCAAACCAGTCCGGCCTCGACGAGTCGTTCCATGGCCTCCCAGGTTTCGCTGATCGGAACGGCGTCTGGGATCATCGCCGGAGCAGATGCCTGGGGGTCAAAAAACCAACCCGCAGGGTAACGGTGCTCGAAGGGAACATAAGCCAGTGCGATCGGGAAGTGGATCAGATAGAGATCCAAATAGTCTAGACGCAGATCTTTAAGGCTCCGCTCGCATGCGCGGCGGACATGTTCTTTGCGGTGGAATGTATTCCAAAGCTTGCTTGTGACCCAAAGTTCCTCGCGGCGACAAATCCCAGCCTTAACGATCTTTTCAATTCCCTGCCCCACCTCTGGCTCATTGCCGTAATCCGACGCGCAATCGAAATGGCGATAACCGAGTTGGGCGGCCTGGACCGACAATTCGGCTGTCGATGCGTTGGGGATCTTCCAAAATCCCAATCCGACCGGAGGGATGCAGAGCTGGTTTATCATGGTTTCTTCTAACGATGGAGAACGATTTTGGATGTTTCCCGAGGAAATCAAACCGGGCAAAGAGCAAGCAGTATTGCCTAGTGAGCCCGATTCGTTCAAGCTACTAGCGGAGTCGGATACCCCGTTTTTCGGAGAATCGTCGTGAAAAAGATTTTTGCCCAGGAAACCAACGCTCGGATGAATAAGACTCACCATCGATTGGCTCGTCGGATCCTTACTCAGAAGCTCCTCTCTGGGACCAAAGCGATGCCGGTGGGAGTGTCGTTGGCTCTAGCCTGCGCCGTCCTGGGTGTACCCTTGGGTTGTTCGCCGGAGTCGAAACCCAAAGAAGTCAGCGCCCAGACCAGTGGCTTTCGCCCCGCCGAAGCGACTGCCGGGGCGAGCAAGCCCAAGCCTCAGGAGTCCAAGCCGCAAGAGGGTGCCCAAGGATCTCCGAGCGGGCCCGATGCGGTTTCTGGATCGACTGCTGGACTGCCGAATTTCACCCCCGGTCAGGTCGATCCGGCGATTGCTGAAAAAAGCTATATGACATTGAAGATGACCGATTCGGAAGCTCCCGAGGAGCTCGTCAAGTTCGTCGCTTCGATCGATCGTGCGATGATGGATTTGCAGACCGATGCGAACAGCAAGCAGGTCAATTCCGACACGATTCTCAATCAAGGGTTGGATCTGCTGCGGATGAAGCTCACCGCATCGGACCGATTGCGGAACAAGTCCACCACCCCCGATCAGACCGCCAAGGGCTGGATCGGTAAACTCGAAGCCTTGCAACAGATGGCGATGTTCCGAGACGTCCCATCGGCCGATGAAGTTCGCACGTTGAGCAAAGAACTCTCGGCCAACGAGGATCCTCGAGTGGCCAAGATCGCTCAGAGAATCCAACTGCAGTTGCTCCTAGGGGACTATCGAAATCAGACCGCAACGGCCGACCAAATCGTCGCGGCAGCCAAGGGATTGCTCGATCAAGCCCAAGGGCCTGACAAAGGTGTATTTATGGCTGTGGCCCAGGCGGCCGAGGCTTTATCGAGCGAGTCCCAGGGAGGCGATCCTGCAAACCCCGGGGTTCCCGAGCCGGCCAGTGAGGCCCAGATCGCATGCAATCAAATCGTCGATGCCCTCGAAGCCAAGTTCCGAGATGTGCCCGACCCGAACGTCGGCATGATGGCATGGCGCATGAAGATCCAACGACTACCTGACTTCGAGAGCTATCTCCAAGTCCTCGATACGCGTCAGGCCATGGCCGCCGATCCGGTGGCTTTAACCCAAAAGGCTGCGAGCCTGATGGAAAAAATACCATCGCCTTGGACCGCGATGGCCTTGTCCCAATGCGCCACCCAATTCGAATACTCTGGCAATGTCGATGTCGCCAAAAGCTTGCTCGATATCGCAGCGACTCAGCTCGAGTCGACCAAGACGCCTGAGATCAAAGCGCAGATTCAAATGGCCGTCGAAGGCTTCCAAAAACGAACCGGCAGCATCGGCAAGCCCCTTGCTCTCGAAGGCCTCGTCGACACCCAAGGTCAAGCGTTGGATAAGTCCAAGTATGAGGGTAAGGTCGTTTTGGTCGACTTCTGGGCGACTTGGTGCGGGCCTTGCGTGGCCGAAATCCCGAACATACGTCGAGTCTATGACGAGAAACACGCCGAAGGCTTCGAGGTCATCGCGGTGAATCTCGATGACCAACGCTCTGACCTCGACGAGTTCCTAGGCGAAAACAAAATGCCTTGGAACGTCTACGTCAGTAACGACCCGACCAAGGCCGGGATGAATACGACTTTGGCCCAAGAGCTATCGATCAGTGCGATTCCCTTCACGATGCTTATCGGCCGCGACGGAAATGTCGTTGCGGTTCACGTGCGAGGTAAAGCGTTGGATGAAAAGGTCCAGCAATTGCTCGGTGCGAAACCCTAGAAGCTTCATCGTTTTGAATAAGAGCGACTTCGATGAATCTTTTTCTCATGATTGTTTTTGCGGTCTGCGTTTTCGCACTGATCGCAGGGATAAGCCACACGTACAACAAAAAACGTCGGGAAGCATTTACCAAAATCGCCGAGCAACTCGGCTTGGAAATCCACTTCAAACTTCCACAGGAGGATTGGGATCGAATCGAACGATTCGATCTCTACAAGAGCAAGAGCCGGAAGCATACCGTGGGCCTAGCATTTGTCGCCCAGACCGACAGCACACGAATCACCGTGTGCGAATACAATATCGTTGTCAACGCGAGCGATGACTCATCGGTTGTTCCGTCGATCGTTCTCCTGGTGTGGGACCCTCGGCTCGACGCGCCAGCCCTGAGCTTGCAGCAGAAAACCTGGAATGCTTCCTTGTCGGCATCGGTTTCGAAGTGGTTTGGATATCAGTTCATCGAATTCCCAGAAGACCCGGAGTTCCAATCCCGATATCTGGTTCGAGGGGAATCCGAGGAAGCTCTCAAGGCGTTTCTGACTGCGGATCGAAGAGAAGGCTTGATACGACATTCCGTACCGAACTTCGAGGCTTGCGGTGACTGCATGATCGTGGTGCACCATCACCTGCAGCTTCAACCCCCCAAGATCCAAGACAGGTTTGCAGAAGCATTGAACGTTTTGAATTCGCTCGTTTAGCGAGTGGCCGACGAACGGTTGCACAGTTTCGCTGCTGCCAGGATCGCTTGGACCATCCCACCGCATTGCGCGATTCCTTTCCAAGCGATATCGTGAGCCGTACCATGAGCGACGCTCGTTCGCACGATGGGCAGCCCCAGGGTGATATTGACCGCTTCAAACATGTCGAGCAACTTCAACGCGATATGACCTTGGTCATGGTACATCGCGACGACCGCATCGAACTGGCCTTGGGCCGCTTTGGGCATAAGGGTATCGACAGCCCATGGACCACTGGCATCGATCCCAAGCCCTTGGGCGGCCAGGACCGCAGGTCCGATGCATTCGATCTCCTCGGTGCCGAACCGACCCGATTCTCCGGCGTGGGGATTCAGGGCCGTCACGGCGATTCTCGGCGGGCTTTGGCGACCCTCGGCTCTTGCGAGCCGCGAGAAATAATCATGGGTCAGTTCGATGGTCTTCAAAATGTTCGCACGCGTGACATGCTCGAACACCTCGCGCAGTGCCATATGCAAAGTCACATGGACGACACCCAAGCCGCTCGGACCACCATGATTCGGCTTGCCCGCAGGCAAGTAAAGCATCATCGCCGTGGTATCGACGCCGCACAGATGCCCCAAGAGTTCTGTGTGACCGGGCCATGAATGCCCGGCCAAATCCAGCGATTTTTTCTGCAGCGGCGCGGTGACCATTCCGTCGGCCCGCTTGTCCAAGCAAAGTCGTGTGGCAGCGACCAATGAATCGTAGGCCGCTTGCCCTCCCCTCGCATCGATCTGTCCGGGTTGTGCGTGTTCGCACTCCTCAGAGGCGGCGTCTAGGCACAATATCCGTGGTCGTTCGGCTGAGGACTCTGGGACCTGAAGTTGGTCCCATGTCGAACAGGCAATCCAATCGATGTTCGCTCCTATGACTCGACTGGCGCGTCGCATGATTTCGGTACGACCGACGACCAGCAGGGTGCACCAAGTCGAAACGGCAGGATCCACTAGGGCGCCTGCGATGATTTCGGGGCCGATTCCGGTCGGATCCCCCATCGAGATCGCAAGAGTGGGTTTCATGGCAGTTTTCGTCAACCGATCGATCCGATCCAGGTGGGTCAAGGAGTTCAAAGAGCGCCTCAGGGGGCCGCAACAGGCGACGGAGTCTTGAGGGCCTTTTCGATCGCCCGTTCAAGCTCCCCTGGGCCCGTCGACCCGATCCAGGCATCGACGATCTTGCGGTTTTTGTCCAAGAGCAAGGATGTCGGGTAGGCGAAACCGGTTCGGCCGATGATGTTGGCCACTTGAATACGGGAGTACATCGCCGGATCGCAATAGACCGGCAGATCGCCGCCGACGCCTTGGACAAAAATCTTGGTGTTGAACTCGAGTTCCTCGGTCGACTCGGGTGTGGTGGTACCGCATGAGACGCTCAGGATCGCTACGCGGGAATCCTCGGCGTACTTGCGTTGGAGTTTGATGATGTCGGGATATTCTTGGACGCACGGACCGCACCAAGTCCCCCAAAAGTGGAGCAGAACATAGTCCGACTTGGCTATCAACTCCGTGGGCACATCGGTGGCGTTCAGAAGCGGCTTGAGGTCCAAGTCAGGGATCTGTCGCCCGGCAAAGCTTTGGCGTTCACGCCCTAAGAAAATCAGGAAGCTGATCCCCAGGAGCATGAACAAGCCAGCATAGAGCAGGTATTTGTACGCCGGCGACGAACGTGGGGACCCAAGAGCAACTATGGACGGATCGGTATGGGAGTCGTTGGACATCGATAGCTTCGGGATACCCCTAGGGGTGCAAGAATGAGGAAATGGGTTCTAGTGCGACCTTCTATGATAGCTCGCCAAACACCCTCGGATAGCGGAGATTTTTGTCGCCAAGGGAGCGTTTTGCACGGTTGATTGATTGAGAAACTCTGCGACAATAAGGAAAACTTTCGGCGCGATGCGAAATTTCCAAATCGGAATTCCCGAGCCGAAAACTACAGATCCCTGCGTTCCATGCGATGTCCATTTTGCGCTAACGACAATGACGGCGTCCGCGATTCTCGAATCGTTGAGGATGGTCGAGCGATTCGCCGAAGGCGTTTTTGCAATCACTGCAAGCGGCGATTTACGACCTATGAACGTGTCGAAGGACTCTTGCAGGTTCGAAAACGCGACGGGACGTGCCAAGATTTCAGCAGGGCAAAAATCGAGCGTGGCCTCTCGGCCGCTTGCTGGAAGCGGAAGATCAAGCAAGAGGAAATCCAACGCTTGGCCATCGAGATCGAGTCTCACATTCTGGACAATTACGAACGCGAGGTCGGCTCAGAGGACGTCGGAAACCTCTGCATGCAATACTTGCGAGATCTCGATGAAGTCGCTTTCGTGCGTTTTGCGAGTGTCTATCGCAGTTTCCGCGATGCCCAAGACTTCGTCAAAGAGCTCACGCCGATCCTCTCCCCAAACGATCCCCGCAGCCCTCGTTGAGGCCTGCGTTACCAAAAGCGACGTGCCATCGGATCGCGATCGTACTGGCGTTTGAGTATCGAGTCCGGTTCGCTTTGCAGGGTGAAACGATAGGCTAAGGCCGCAAGAACCCCTGCGACAAAACCACCGATGTGGGCCATATAAGCGACCCCACCGGCGCTGCTCGACGTGCTGGCGATCGATCCGTAGCCGCTGAAAAGCTGCATGGCAATCCACATCCCCAAAACAAGAATCGCCGGGATTGTGACAATGTGATAGAGAAAAACGGCGTTGACCCGATTGTGAGGGAAGAGGACCAGATAAGCTCCCATCACGCCGGCGATGGCGCCTGAGGCCCCCAGGTTCGGGATGATGCTCTGCGGGGAGATAAAGATCTGCGCGAAACTGGCGACCAAGCCCGAGATGAGATAGAAGATCAAAAACCAACGGTGGCCGAATCGGTTTTCCACGTTGTTCCCAAAAATCCATAGATAGAGCATATTGCCCGCGATGTGCCCAAAACCACCATGCATGAACATCGAGGACAAGAGCGTCAGCCAAATCGGAACAGGCCCTGGGGCCTGCGGAATCTCGACGGTGCCATGCCCTTCGACGGACATCGATTGGGGTTCCACAAGATCGACTCCGGAAGTGATCTCCTTAGGGATCACACTCCATCCGTAAGTGAACTCGGGATTGCTGATCTGCACGAGAAAAAGAACCACGTTGGCCGCAAGCAGGGCGTAGGTGATGTAGGGAACGATTTGGACATCGCGATCGTCATCGCTGATGGGAAATAACATTCTGAATCCTTGAGTTCTACCCCTGGTGAGATTGCGTTCGACGGGGGCGAGGTTTTCAATCGAATCGGCTTTTGGGATACCCTAGTGTAATCCCACCATACGGGGAGTCCAAGCGATTGCCGGACGAGTACGTTTACTCATTCGTTGGTTTCTTGGAACTCGTCGAACGCTTTTCCAAGTCGCATGCATGCCAGGAGAGCCAAGGCGCATTCCTGGCCTTTGTTTCCTTTGTTTCCACCGCTGCGATGCAAGGCTTGCTCGAGGGTGTTGACCGTCAGGAGCCCAAAGGCGATCGGTTTGTTGTGGTCCAACGATAGCTGCATCAGGGCCGAGCTGACGGCGCGATTGATATGTTGGTCGTGCGATGTCTCACCCTTGATGACCGCCCCTAGAGCGATCACCCCGGCGATACCGCGCAGGGCGACTAGACGCTGGGTTGCAAAGGGAAGTTCCCAAGCCCCTGGGACACGGGTCACGACAATCCGCTCGCGAGCGATGCCAGCTTGGACCAACGTTTCGATGGCTCCGTGGCAGAGTTTGCCCGTGATCTGATCGTTGTACTCGGAGACAACAATCCCAACGCTGCTGGCATTGGCGCGATCGACCTGCTCTTTGGTCGGTTGAATTTCCTGATGCATAAATCTTTCTTCAGATGGGATTGGGGCCTAGCCAAATTTCCATGGAGTCAGATGGTTATTGTGCAGCACAGTGGCTTGCCTGTCGACACCCTGGATTCCATCAGGCCAAGATATCTGAAATGACTTGGCCATGATCGATATCGAGCCTTTTTCTCCCCGGAATTTCTAGGCTTCTAGATTCGAGTCCGAGCAAGTGCAAGACCGTTGCGTGCAAGTCCGTCACGTAGTGTCCTTCTCCGAGGGCATGGTATCCGAGTTCGTCGGTCTGTCCGTGCACAAACCCCCGCTTGACTCCAGCGCCTGCAAGCCAGATGGTAAAGCCGTTGGGATGATGATCTCGCCCGTCGACCCCGCCGCTGCGACGTTCCAAACCAGGTGTTCTTCCGAATTCGGTGCAGAAAACCACCAAGGTCGATTCCAGCAGGCCGCGCTGTTTCAAATCGGCGATCAGACCGGCAATCGGCAGATCGACGCTCGCACAGAGTTTGGTGTGGTTCTCCTTGAGCTTCTGATGGGAGTCCCAGACTCCGTAGGCCGAGGGAAAAACCTGGACGAACCGGACCCCGCGTTCGACCAACCGTCGAGCCGCCAAAAATCGCTCACCTGCGACCTTCGTCGCCTCTTGATCCAACCCATAGAGTTTGCGAGTCTGCTCGGTCTCGCTTGCCATGTCGATCCCTTCGGGGACCGAAGCCTGCATGCGGAAGGCCAATTCGTACGCGCGGATCCTGGCGCGGAGCTCTTGGTCCTCGGGGTAAAGCGCACCGGACAACCCATTGAGCTTCCCGATAAGCTCGTACTCTTTGGCTTGCTCACCGAGCGTCTGCTTGTCGGACCTTTGGCCAAAAGGGAGTGGGTTCTTCGGATCCAATGCCAAAGGGACGCCGGCATGCTGAGGGCCAAGATAATACGAATCGATCGACTGGCGGGTGTCCGAACGGGTCGGACCACCGAGCACAACGAACTTCGGTAGGTTTTCGTTGAAGCTTCCCAAGCCGTAGTTGGCCCAGGCTCCGATGCTCGGCTGGGGTTCGTCTAGGCGATGCCGCCCGGTGTGGATCTGATTCTCGGCCGCGTGGTCGTTATCGGTGGTCCACATGTTGCGCACGAAACATAGCTCATCGACTTGATTGCCCAAATGCGGCCACCAGTCGGTCACCTCGATGCCAGCTTGCCCGCACTTTTTCCAACCGACTTGCATCGGATAGATCGTCGGGTAGACATCGCGCACATTGATCTCTTCGGCAGGTACCGAACGGAAGCGTTTCTTGTGCAGCGGCGAGTCGACGGGGTTGGCCAAAGGGATTTCGTTGAAGGTCTTTCCTGCGTATTGGTTCAAGGCAGGTTTCGGATCGAATGTTTCGATATGGCTATAGCCCCCGGATAAAAACACCCAAATCACCGACTTGGCCTTCGGCTCCGCACCAGCGTTGGTTTGCGGCAAGGGAGCCCCACGGACGATGCGGTCTTGAGCGAGCATCGAACCGAGGACGATCCCCGTAAACCCCATCCCGTAATCGGATAGAAACATCCTGCGTGTACTCAATGCCATCGTGTCGCTCCTTGGGGCGCGGTCGGCCGGGCCGCGGCCTTAGCGGATCGTGATAAAGTCGTTGTGGTTCAATAGGACGCGAATCAAGCTGGATCGCTGGGAGGTCGAATCGCTTGCGGAATTCAGGTAATCCAAACACAATTCCCTTTCCTGAAGGGTTGCTGGCCGATTCAGAAGGAGGGTATAAGCCGCATCGAGAAATCTTCCTGCGTCGGTTCTGTCGGTTTGCGACAAGCTCAACTCGATCCGCTGAGCGATCTGTGGCGCTACCTCGTGGACCAGTGGGCTATTGGTCAGTGCCAGCGATTGCTGGGGGATAACTGTCCTGGTCCTGCGGTAGCAATCGCTCGCATCGGGTCCATCGAAGAGCATGCCCAAAGCGCTCTTGCCGTCTTCTTCAGGTTGACACGAGTAGTAGAGCGTGCGCCTTGAAGTGGAAAACATGTCTTTGTTCTCCAACTCCTGTCCGCCCATTTTGGGATCCAACTTACCTGCAATTTCGAGGATCGAATCGCGTAGGACCTCGACCTCCATGCGTCCTGCGTTCATTCGCCAGTACTTTTGGTTTTGAGGATCTTTGATCTGCGAGGGATTCTCTGCAACTACCGACTCGCGTTGGTAAGCTTGGCTCGTGACAAGCAATCGGTGCAGATGCTTCATGCTCCAACCGGATTCCATCCATTCGACGGCCAACCAATCGAGCAATTTCGGATGCGTTGGCACGCTGCCATTGCGTCCGAAGTCGAAAACCGTCTTGACCAGCGGTTCGTGGAAATGCCGCATCCAAATGTGATTGACTCCGACTCGAGCCGTCAGTGGGTTTTTAGGAGAAGCGATCCAAGCGGCCAAGGCGCGTCGACGCCCGGTACTGGTCCGCGGATACTGAGGCGAAAGGGGCTTGTAGGTCGCTTGCTCGGGTGCGATCTGCTCGCTTTGTTCGAGCACCTGTCCGATCGCCTCGAAATCCACTTGGGCCTTGGCCCATCTTGCATTCGCAGCATCGAGTTCTTTCGCTCGGTTGGCATCCCCGAGCGGTTTGGCTTCAGCATCCGCCAATTGCCTTCTGGCATCGTTCCATTCAACCCGTTGTTTCGCAAAATCGGCTTTTTTCTCGTCGATCATGGCTCGATGCGAGGAACGTTGGATCGACTCAAGATCCGAGGAAGGGTCTGCCATGTACTTGAGCCTCTCGGCTTCGATTCGCGACACGAGTTGGCGGCGATTCGCTTGGCTCGACTCGAGCTTGGCTCTGGCCGTTTCGGTCGGCAGTCGCATGCGATCGATGGCCCGCTGAACGCGTGCAAGCTCTTGTTGGAGTTTGCTCAAGTTTAACGATGGCAACTTGCGAACCATCACGGACCGCGCAGGGGCGATCGAGTAGTTTTGAGCCGAGGTCCAGTCGAGGATTCCGACAAGATCCTTGTCGGCGTGTTCGGGAGCCTCGAAAGTGAATTCCAAGACCGATTCGGCTGGTCCGACTCCGTTTGAACTTTTCCTGCGATATCGCCAATCGTCGATTGCGGCGATCGAACCGGGCCGAGCGTCGAACAAGATCCCCTTGGTCGGATCCCCAACAGGATTCCATCCATTGAGTGCAACGCTCAGCCCATCGACCAATACTCGTTGGTCCTCACGAGAGTACACCTTGAGCGTGCACCGATCGTCCTTGGGGTGCAAGGTCAATTCGACGGCCAGGACCTGGGGTGTTTGCGGATCGAACTTGCCGACCTCGAACTCGTCGAACGACGCGGGTTTGTAAGACTTGATCTGCCCCTTTTCAAAACCGATGTAGGTGGCCGTGGCACCTGTGGAATTATCGCGAGTCAACTGAAAATTCCAGTGCGTGTCGGCTAGGATTTGGACCAGGAATTCGATGCGATCGTCCTCCTGGATCGAAGGGATCTCAGGGACACTTCGGTAGATCATGCGTCGACCTTGCGAGGCATCCATCAGGAGCGATTGCTGGCCGCTCAGAACGCCGGACTCCTCAGGCCTGCGCGCGTCCTGGAGTTCCTGGATCTGCCGCTCAAGGCTCTTGGCCGTCTCGAGTGCCTCTTGCTCTGGGGTTCGGCGGGCATCGGGCTTGCTGGCATCCACTTGTGCAGCCAAGGACGCAGCGGTCGACGCATCGAGTTCGCTTTGCGCTTGCGCGATGGCTTGGTCTGCTTCGAGAAGCACCGTTTTTAGAATTTCAGGATCGAGACCAGGGTACCAAGCCGTCGTCGGCAGAGGGACAGGTTCGATCGGTTGCTCGAAAGCGGCTTTGAGGAAATCCGGTACATTGGGCAAGATCGATCCGCGATCGGTTTGCCGATTCCGTTCGTCTCCTGAGGTGTAGAGCCAAGTGTGGGAATCGAGTGATTTGTCATAGATGCCCACCCGACCGAGTCGTTGTACTTTTCGCAGGGTGCTGTACTCGTACTCTTGAAACGGCCCTGGGTCCGGTTGGCCAGCGAGCCGATCCTGCCGGACCGCGATCGGTTCGAAGAAGGCTCGCAATTGAAAGTAGTTCTCTTGGCTGATCGGATCGTACTTGTGGTCATGGCAGTGGGCACAGTGGAACGTCAAACCTAAAAAAGCCTTGCTCGAATGCTCGACGTTGCTGCGCATCCAGTCGTTGGGATTCAAGGCATACCAGTTTCGAACCAGGTAGCCGGTAGCGACGTTCGATTTCGGATCACCTGGGTTGACTTCGTCGGCCGCGAGCATCTGTGTGATCATCTGGTCGTAACCCGTATCGGCATTGAGAGACTCGACGATCCAATCGCGCCAACGCCAAACTTGAGGTGCGCTGTTCCAAACGTCGGGTACATACCGTCTGCCGAACCAGTCTGCATACCTCCAAACATCCATCCAATGCCGAGCCCAGCGTTCTGCGTACATGGGTGAAGCGAGGAGTTTATCGACGATCTGTTCGTAGTTTTCTTGAGAAGGATTTCGACAGAAATCTGCGAGGGACTCCGGGCTAGGTGGCAGCCCGATGAGGTCGATGTAGACTCTTCGCAATCGGGTATGCGGATCGGCTTGGGGTTGCCCAACGAGCCCTTCGGATTGCCAGGACTCTTGCAAGAACGCATCGACCGGATGGATCGGAGCGTTCGAAGAGGCCGTCGAGTCGGGGATCTTGGATCGAACGGGAATTTGAAAAGCCCAATGCGCATTGGGATCCGGTTCCGGGGTGTCGATCTGGGGGACGGGTGCACCTTGTTCGATCCATGCGAGGATGGTTTGAATCTGGGATTCGGCCAGCGAGTGGCCTTCGGGGGGCATCCTTAATTGGGGGTCCTGCGAGAGGATTCGCCGAACAAGTTCGCTAGAGCTTGCGGCTTTCGTATCGATCACTGGCCCTGAGCTGCTCCCTTGGTGGATCGCCGTAGCGGAATCCAATCGCAAACCGGCTTCCTGCTTGAGAGCTCCGTGGCAAGCGAAGCATCGTTGCTCGAGGATTGGCCGGACCTGTTGTCGGAAGTCGACACGGCTCGATTCATCGAGTGGAAAATGGAGTGCGTAAAGATCCGCATCGATCAATTCGAATCGAGCGCGGATTGGGCGACCGGCCAAACTTCGCAGTCCCGGTCGGGACGACCAAGTCACCGTCGCATCGATCGCATCTCCGACGAACGCTTGGCAATCCTTGAAGGAAAAGCCTTCGATGGGGGTACCTTGCGGATCGGTCAATTCGACCCGGATGGAACCTGCGGCGCTGGTCGAAGCGTTGATGACCAAACGATCACCGGCCATCGTAAAGACCTTGGTCGTCATCCGTCCCGCATCGGCATCGGCATGGATGGAAGCAAATCCATCGAGGCGCAGAGTGAATCGCCGAAAAGGGGTCGTGTAGAGGGACATTTCGCTATCGCTGGTCTGGACGATATGCCAAGCGGCATAGTTCGCGCGGTTTCCCCACCGATCGCTATCCAATCCTGGCCGAAGGAACGCTTGGCGAAACGTCCGATCGAAGGGTTGATCACCCCTGGCGGACATGAAAAGAATGTCCGTTCGATCGCCTTGGTTGGGAAAGAAACGCGTGGGGGTTGCGATGTAGATATGGGGGGCGCGAAAGTAAGGGTGAGTCAACGAAGTGTAGAGATGCTCATCGGGCAAATTGGGGCGCATCGCAATGGGTTCGGTCCAATCGATGAAGTTCTCGGAGGTTGTGCGGCAGATCGAACGCAGTTTTCCTTCGAGGAAGTGCCTGAAGTAGCACACGTAGAGCCCTTCGTGGACAGACCAGAACGCGACATTCTGAGAGTCGAACGCATACTCCTTGGTGTATTGAATGACCGGTTCATGGCGCATCTTTGACCAGCGGATGCCATCTGCGGATTGGAACGCGACCAATCCGGATTTGACCGTTCCGGCAAGAGCCTTGAAGCGTGCCTCGTTGGGGGCGGCTGGATTCTCATCGAGGAAGGGAGCAAAGTTGTGGCAATACGGAGGTTCGCTTAAGACCACATTGTTTTCATTGGATCCATCGACTTGGACAAGTCCCAGGTTCGGCTTGGTCCAATGGATCCCATCGGTGCTTTCGCAGTATCGGGTGACCTCGGTTTGATCCCCGTCGAATCGTGCGCCACGGCCATCGCGGGTGTACATGCGAAACAGGGGACCGTCTTTAATGATCGTCCCGTACTCCATCGCGTCGGCGGGTTGTTCCATCGGTTCGGTCGCTTTGGGCTCATGGAGCTTGTGGGACAGACCGTCGAGGGTGTCGATCAAAAACCGGTCGACAAACAATTCCCGGCGGTTTCCAAGATCGATGGTTTGGACGCTGCCAGCGGGTTGCGATTCTTGTCCGAGACACCAAGAGCACCAGGTTGACCAAAGCCAGAGGAGCAGCAGCGCGGATCGAAGCACCATGGTGGTCACAGAGCCTATGTCACAGAGTCTAGGGGGAATGATTCTCAAATGATACCATTTAGCACCCCCGTGAGCCAACCAGCGCCATACCGTCAAATCGGGCTATCGATAAGCGTCCCAAATTCACCGCAAAGGCGCAAAGTTAGCCAAGTCCAAGAACTAGGAAAAAAAGCTTTTGGTGCCGGATCCGCCTGCTGTGAATAGAGAAAACGCGGGGACAGTCCCCGCGTTTTGTTAGGGCCAGAGCAGGTTAGCAACCCTGTGAGCCAACCAGCGCAAGCGGTTGGGCGATTTGACTAAGCCCCCAAGTAGCAGCGTCTGGGCCCAAGCAGACTAAACACCCAAAAACGGGGGGACTCACCCTGGGTATTTCTCAAGTTTATTCTAAAATGTCGGTCTTCTGCGAAGAAGCATGCGGTGCGGACACACCGACACTATTATGATTGCAGGATGGGAAAAGGGCGGACGATTTGGAGGTGTGGAATCAATGGCACGAAAATTTGGCAAATTGGGCATTTTGATAACTGCTTTTTTGTTTATGGACGCCGCGGTCTTACCGATGTTGATGGGAGGTAAGTTCAATGCTACGTTCTTCGCTGTAGCGATGGTCTTTCTGGTTATTGGTCTGGGGATTGGAAAGAAGAACATAGAATCTTGATTCTATCTTCCTACTGCGATTGATCACGGGCCGCAAGAATCAGATACGCTGCCAATTGGCAGCCATGCGCTGTCCCATTCACCCTAGTTGCAACAGATCTTTGTGTTTTATTAACTCACAGGCTGGCCCCAGAGCTCCGGGAGTTCTGCGGCCAGCCCTCGTGAGAATCAACCTTCCAACCGGTCTTTAAATCGTCCTCGTCTTCCAGCGAACCTTCGAAGCGTAATTCGCTTCGTTGGACTTGGCAGTCGAGCGTGCTCGCAGCGTGAATCATGGAGCTATTTTATTTTCGATTCCAAGGCAATCGTATGTTGTCTTGGTCCCGTCAGTTATCAAGTTATCGCGGCAGTTCTGTAGCAAATCAACCCAGCGATCGTGGGAGACAGAGCTTGAAAACTCTCTCGCGATCGACTTCAAACCTGGAAATCTCAATGATTTGCATACCTCAATCCCACTTTTGAGGGTTGAACGCCCCATCACAAAATGGCGGAAACCACTACCCTGGAGTTGATTTCACCCCACCGCGCGGGGACTGTCCCCGAGTTTTTTCACGTGTCGTTGGTTCCCTGCTTTCGATACCACCAATCCGAATCCGGGCCATTTGCTCTTGGGGTGTATTTCGCAAAACGCTGGATATTCCCAATGGCCAATGCAATTTCTCCGTCAGATACGCAGTTGCATTCAGCCCAATTTCTGACAATTTCAGGTGTTCCTAAAACTTTTACGCTCTGTTCCATCGCCATTCGACGGGCGACCCGGTCATCGGTTGCCATGATCCAGGAACGTGATTTTGCGATGGCTAGGCAAGCAGCTTCACCGTCATCGAGCTGCACGGCAAACTTCACATACAACTCGGCTTCGACGCTTCCTTCGATATCGCAGTAGCTTAGTAATTGACGTTCCATATAGCGGTTCATATCCACTTTTTGACGTACCAATTGTCCGCTTTGATCGTCATCCGGTTGGAGGACGTAGATCGATTCCTCGGCAACAACCTTTGGGACGAAAATCGAGAAACCGAGTTTGGTGGAGTTTTCGTGGAGGATATTGCCAGCCGCAATCAAGTTAAGCAGGCAACAAGCATCTATCGCAACGCTGCTCATTCTCAGCGACTCTCCTCGTGAGCCAGAAGCGACCTTTCAAAAGGCAGTTCAAGCTGTCTGGATACACCGCTGTCTTCTACGTACGTACTGGTTCGGCATTGCGAGACGATCTCTCGAACCATCAAGGGATCGCATCGCAAGAATCGGCCAAGCTGACCTTGGCTGATCTTCTCCTGCTCGAAGGCTTGGACGGCTAGGAATTTGTATCGCTCGGGATAAGGATTGTCAGTGATCGGTTGGGTTGGCAATTCCAGCATCCGCTGCGCTTGCTTGGGCGAAAGACCAGACTCCTTGAGCGCTTGCCAAGTTCCCCGTGGCAGTAGCCCCAGTTGCTCGAGTCGTAGTCCCATTGCCTCTGCCGATACAAAGTAGAAGTGCCTCAGTCTACACAGGTCAGCGACCTGGAAATCGCCCGTGATTGAAACGATTTCATGGAACCGTTTACGCAACGAACTGCTTGGCATCAAGAAGCTCAATCCGAAGTTTTCCGCGAAGTGTTCATTGGGAGGTTTTCGCCCCGGAAAACTGAGATAGTCAATGCCCGGATCGTAGCGGTTAACGATCAAGTGGCCGTACTCGTGAACCAGAGATGCACGCCGCTTTTCCGGTGGGTGAGAGCGATTGATCAGGATGCAGCAACCGAGGTCCTGCGTGTAGGCATACATACCGGCGATGTTTGAAGGTAAAGCCCAGTAAAAAATACGAAGTCCGACATCCCATTCCAGGATGGTGCGCAAGTTCTTGATCGGCTGGTCCCCGAGTCCGAGTCGCTGCCGCTCTTGAATGGAAGCCGACTCCGCCAATTCCGAAGGATCGACACGGTTATTCAGTTCGATCGTTGAGGGATAGTTGAACTGGAGCGGTGCATTCATGAGTTGCTCAAGCTCACGATAATCTTCCGCAAGTCGCTGAAGCTCATCGATTCCAGCCAGGAGTAGTTGTTCGTCCTTCTCCTTTAGTTTTCCCGCCACGGCTCGCAGGTGTGGTTGAAGATCGACGATCGGCTCACCTGAACGAACAAGTTCGTGGACCTTGCGACCCAGGTAGGTTGCAATTTTCGTTATTTCTTCAGCGCTAGCCTGCCGCTCGCCTTTCTCAATGGCGATGTAGGTTGGCCTGCTGCACTCGATATGGTCGGCGACTTCCTTTTGGGTCTTTGATCTGGCCTTGCGAGCCTCCGCTATGCGACGCCCAAGGGTTCTTGGGTCGATCAGACTAGGCTCAGACATGACTCACTCCATGCATCGAGTTTGGTTCCGATCCGTTGGTTTTCCATGCTGGAGTCTCTTTTTCGGAATGCTTGGGTGCAAGTTTGCTGCAAATCCAAGTATCGATCGAAAGCTTTACAAAGTCAACTCGCAAGCACTGTTTTCACCTGAAAGCGTAAAACGCATGCCGTTTGCACTTTTTGGAGGGTTTTCGAAATTGATTACCACTTTTGTCGAAAAAACGCCGGGGACTGTCCCCGCGTTTTGTGCCAACCCCTGCAATACCGTCAAATCGGGCTTTCCATAAGCGTCCCAGATTCACCGCAAAGGCGCAAAGTTCGCCAAGTCCAAGAACTAGGAAAGAAGTTCCAGGTGCGGATCCACCTATTGCGAATAGAAAAAACTCGGGGACTGTCCCCAGTTTCGTGTCGGGCGATTTGAATAAGCCTCCCAGTAGCAGCGTCTGGGCCCGAACAAGTCAGCAACCCCGTCTGCCAACCCCTGCAATACCGTCAAATCGGGCCGTCCATAAGCTTCCCAAATTCACCGCAAAGGCGCCAAGTTCGCCAAGTCCAAGAACCAGGCGAAAAGCTCCTGGTGCGGATCCGCCTATTATGAATAGAAAAAACTAGGGGACTGTCCCCGCGTTTCTCGCCGTCGGCTTACCCAGGGCGATCGCGTACGACCCAGGGTGGCGCTTCGCTCTACCCTGGGCTATCTCATTAAGCCCCGTTGGGGCGAACGATCCGGTTACGGATCGGTGTTGATTGCACATTGCAGGCGATCCAAGTTGTGGTGGGTTATTTGGGATGGCGTTTGCCCGATGGTCCTATGCCCCAACGGGGCGGCGGGATCGATGGTTCATTGAACGAAGCCCGATGGTTTTATGCCCCAACGGGGCGCAAGGGGATAGCCCAGGGCAAAGCGAAGCGCTGCCCTGGGATTCGGTACGCAACAATTTTCGCTAGACCTGAAAGGGCGGGCAAGAAACCGGGGACAGTCCCCACGCGATGTTTTAATGGGGCCCCGACTTGGAAGTCGCGGAAAGGTCCCTCCTGAAAAAACGCGGGGACTGTCCCCAGTTTCGTGTCAGCAACCTGGTGAGCCAACCAGCGCAAGCGGTTGGGCGATTTGAATAAGCCCCCCAGTAGCAGCGTCTGGGCCCGAACAGGTCAGCAACCCCGTCTGCCAACCCCTGCAATACCGTCAAATCGGGCAGGCCATACGCGTCCTAAATTCACCGCAAAGGCGCAAAGTTCGCCAAGTCCAAGAACTAGGAAAGAAGCTCCTGGTGCGGATCCGCCTATTGTGAATAGAAAAAACGCGGGGACTGTCCTCGCGTTTTGTTTAATGGGGCCGCGACTTGGAAGTCGCAGAAAGGCCATAGAGCCGGAATCGCTCTCGGCGTCACAGCGCGGAGCTGTCCCCAGTTTCGTTTCCCACGAACAAATGAGGTTGCCAAGATCGAGCTCCGGCGCGAAAGGGGCTGTAACTCTCCAGGCATAAAGAAGGGTTGTTTTGTTTACAACTTTATGCGATCATTTTGACGAGAAAGATGATATGTGCGGAATCCATGGGAGTGATTTTCTGGGGAATTGTTGGCAATTTTGGAATCGCTGATGCGTCAGCCGACGATTCACCGCGAGGTGTAGTCATTGGACACATCTCCACAACCTCGGCGAAGGCGGTCGGTATCTACGCAATCGTCAACGAGCAAACAGATACGTCACACCGGTTAATCGTCCTCACGACGGCGAATGAAGATAAGGTCACAAGATGAAGCTTAATGCAGGAGAGCACATCCTCAAAACTCGTGAGGACCCATTTCCGATAAAGTTCGCAAGCAGCAACGTTACCCCCGGGGAATTTCAACTCGTTGAAGACGAAAAGTGCTCGTGGTTGCGTAAGGGGCAGACATTTGGAGTTGAAACGCTACGAACCAGGATCGAACCCTGGCTTACTGCACTCTTTCAATCTGAGCACCTCGCGTTATTGGTTGGGTCCGGCCTCTCGCAAGCAATTCATTGGATTGCGAAAAAAAACCCTATGCAGGGAATGGGTGAAATCAAATTTGAGTCATTTAGTGAGGAAATTGCGAAGGCTGTTCTCTCATCGGCAGCCGCTGCTGGTCGGTCACATGGCAATTTCGAAGACCAAATTCGCGTTGCGAACGAGCTTTTACGAGGTCTGGACATACTCTCTAACACCGACTCAAGCAAGAAAGAGCAAGCCAACTTGCTCCGTCAAGAACTCGAAACGGCCATTGCGACTTTTGCCAACGGGGTTTTGCTTGGGGAGTTGTCGATCGCGAGTGCGGAATCGGAATCACGTGAAGAGGCATTTAACTACCTTGTAAGTTTCCTCATGAGTTTCGCGAGTCGAACGGGGACGAGGGATCGATTGCAAGTGTTTACGACGAACTATGACCGGATAATCGAGGCAGGGGCTGATCTGGCTGGTCTGCATTTGATTGACCGATTCGTCGGACAACTAACGCCGATATTTCGTTCATCGCGATTAGATATCGATATGCACTACAATCCACCCGGCATCAGGGGAGAACCGAGGTTTTTGGAGGGAGTTGCTAAGTTCACAAAACTGCATGGTTCCCTAGATTGGATTTCAACTGGTCGCCATATTCGAAGATTTGGTTTACCTTTCGGTGCCAAGAGTGTTTCAACATTTCTAGACTCGCCCACTTTGGATGGCGCTACTCCAATGCGCCTGATGATCTATCCCAATTCAGCGAAAGATTGGGAGACAACTCTGTACCCTTACGTTGACTTGTTTCGCGACTTTGCTGCTGCATGTTGTCGACCCAACAGTACGCTAGTTACATTTGGATATAGTTTTGGAGACGACCACATCAATAGAGTTATAGAGGACATGCTGACAATTCCATCCGCTCATCTGGTAATTATTGCACATGGCGATCCACTTGGGCGTATTCTTGAGATATACGAAAAGATTGGTAGGTATGCACAGGTCTCACTGCTCTTGGGAAGTCATCTAGGCGACCTTACTGCGTTAGTCGATAACTATCTGCCAAAACCGGCAATTGATAGGACGACGATGCGAATGTCCGAACTTCTGAAATCGCGTTGGTCAACTTCAGAACGGCCGTCCGCAGATTCGTCTCCATTAGAGGAGACAGAACCGTGAGTCAGCTTCCATTTGAACAAGTCGAGGGCCTACGAATTGGCAATGTCGATTTTGTTTCTCCAGACGAAGTTAAGGTCTTACTTGATACAGATGCCCCCGAATCCGTGGCATTGAATGCTGGAAGCCCACGCCTATTTCCCCGAGTAAACGGATATGTGTTAGTCCCCGTAGACAATGGAATGTTAGTTGGACAAATTGAATGGATTACAGTCGAACGGTCTTCATTTCCTAAACGTAAAGGGATGATGGACTTTGGCCTAGTCGATCTACCATATCCTCTACGGCGAATGAGCTTAAATCCACTTGGCACGCTTTATAAGTCAAGTGCTCGGGACGACCGATATCGATTCACTCGTGGGGCCGACGCCTTGCCGTCCATTGGCGCTTCCGTATTGTTACCAACAGAGAGACAATTGAGGTCGATCGTTGAGTCAGGCGATAAACGGCGGGTCTGTATTGGAACCAGTCCGCTCGCGGCAGATGCTGAAGTCTCTATTGATCCAGATCGACTCTTCGGGCGACACCTTGCCGTTCTTGGCAACACTGGTAGTGGTAAATCATGCACCGTAGCCGGGTTGATTCGGTGGTGTATCGAGGGGGCACAAAACGCAAGTAATGAAACGCCAAATGCTCGATTCATCGTGCTTGACCCTAATGGAGAGTATGCCAGGGCATTTGCAAATGATTCTTCGGAAGCAAGGCTGAAGGCACGCATATTCAAAGTCGCACCCGTCGGCGAACAAGAACTCTTATTGAGAGTGCCACTTTGGTTTTGGAATTCCGCCGAGTGGTGTTCTTTTACTCAGGCGACAACCAAGACACAACGTCCGACGCTCGTTCATGCGCTACGGGCAGTTAAGGACGGGGGAGCCAGTGACATAGTGGATGAACGACAAGAAATTCGACGATTCTTGCGAACTATGCTCGCAACATTGCAATTAGAAAAGAGATCTGGGAGTCCCTGGATGAAATTCCCTCATTGCAAGAACTTCTTTTCGGCAACCGAGACACTGCTCAAAAGTGTTGAGTCTCTGCTTAAACTCCCAACCGGGGCTTCATCGAGCGAGTTGATATTTCTGCAAAGCGTGATTGAAGGCCTCGCAACGCCTCGTCGGGTACAGTACGCAACCATTGAGTATACGCTCGACGAGGTTAATTCAATCATCGAGGCGACAAAGAGTGCTCACGAAGCGTTTGGCGGTAGTGTAAAAGATAACGAGCCGTTAGATATTGATGCCCCCCGACCGTTCGCTGGACAGGACTTCCTACGGTGTGTCGAAGCGTCAGCCGAAATGCTGGGAGTTGCCGATCACGTTGAAACTCTTCTTGTCCGTATTAGAGGTCTTCTTTCCGATTCTAGAATGAAGCCACTTGTTGGCGACCAAGCTGACGACTCGCTGGAAGACTGGCTCTCAGCGTATGTCGGCAACAATCCGAATGCAGAATCTTGCATTTCAATTCTAGATTTGTCCCTTGTGCCTACCGAGGTTACGCATTTGCTGACGGCGGTAGTCTCAAGGATTGTTTTTGAGGCACTTCAGCGCTATCGACGGGTTCATGGAGACACCTTACCGACCGTTCTTGTGATGGAAGAAGCACATACATTCATAAAACGATATAAGGAAGACATTGAGAATCCAGATGCAGCCGCAGTTTGCTGTCAAGTATTTGAACGCATCGCGCGCGAAGGGCGTAAATTTGGTTTGGGACTTGTTTTGTCGTCGCAACGTCCCTCGGAGTTATCCCAGACGGTCCTTTCTCAATGCAACTCGTACATCCTTCATCGAATAAGCAACGATCGTGATCAGGAGATAGTGCAGAAGCTTGTCCCTGATAACCTTCGAGGGCTTTTGAGAGAGCTTCCCTCACTTCCTTCAAGAAACGCCATCCTACTTGGTTGGGCTTCCGAACTTCCTGTCATTGTAAAAATGCACGAGCTGCCAATTTCGCAACGCCCACACTCGGACGACCCTCGCTTTTGGGATGTGTGGACTGGCCGTGACAACGATGGGAATTCGGTGATTCGGCCCAAGGGATGGAAGAAAGTGGTCGATGACTGGTTAGATCCAAATTGCCAATAGATGTTTTCCTGAGTTTCAGCGTGGACCACGAAGTATGCCGATAAACGGTTTCATACAGTTAGTCGGGCAACCGAATGCCGAGTTCGGTAGGATATTGAGATAAACCCGTTTCAATTCCTTACTGCCTGGAGACTCACGATAATGAGGGCAATTCTCGCTCTGGATCTTATGAAAAATTCAAGACCGCGTCCTTCCTGCTGACCGAGGGTCACGCGTCGATAGCGGTTTTTAAAACCAACATGACCTATCCTAAAACGTTCATGAGCGCACGCCAGCCTAATCTACCTTTTTCCCAACGCATGGCCCGCGTGCGGGTAGACTCAAGGTGCTGTCGTGCTTCTATTCCAACCCTCTCAAGGAGATCCCGCTTATGTCCCGCATCGCGTCCTCGAAGACCGCCCGAATCTGGGCCGACCGTATCGGCCAGGGCGGGTGACCCGATGCCTCCATCCGCGCAGCCCCAACCGTCGATCGGATGCTCGCCGACAGCCTTCACCTAGTAGGAGTGTACACACGCGGATAAGCCCCATTCAAGCGCCTTCCTAGTTTCCAGACCTCTGAACCGACCAAGGATTCCATCGAGATCAAACTCCCCTCGGGAATCTCCATTCTCATTCCGGTATCAGCCCTCGATTCCATCTGTGCCATCCTCGACCAGGTAGCCTCAAAGAGTTGCAAACAACGAACCCCTCGGTTCCGATCTAACTACATTCCGAGCCCATCGATATGCAACAAAAGCTTCGCTGCTTGGTTGCGAACTGGTAGACTAGTGTTTACCACTAAAGTAGGTCGATACCCACCCCATGGAACCCCAACTATGCCCATCCCGGACTTTCAGACCATCATGTTGCCGGTTATGCAGTCACTCTCAGACGGCAAGACGACCAAAATCTCGGATGCTATTACCTTCATCAGTGGACTGCTCTCTGGTTGGGAGTTTTGGCTACTTATAATAGCGTGCCTAGGCGTTGTCTTCTCGTTGTGGAGCATCTGGCATGTCGAAAGGCACATATTCAATCCGATCCGACTAGTGTTTGGAATAGCGCTAATTCTCCTAGTCGTTTGCTTCGGTGTTTCCGTGGTCAACGCTCCCCCGACCTCTGGCGAAATCGAGGAGGAAATCAGGGATAAACCAATCACTTTAGCAACCACTTTAAAAGAAAAGCTCGACGAATCGATCTACGCTTACGATTACCCTGGTTGGGCTATCGCCAAGGAACTTGCCCAATGCTCCAGTGATGTGTATCTGTCACCCTTTGACGCCGAGGAAGCATTGAAGAAGCGGGGGTACAACAGTGTTGCCTCGCTCAACAGTTCCACCTTGGTCGGCTATATCTCTATGCTTGACGATACTGCGGTGATCATGTTTCGTGGAACCAATCCCACCGAAACCCATGATTGGTACATTAATCTCAGCAGTCGATCTCAAAGAATAAACCATGGCAACGTGCATGCTGGTTTCTGGAATGGCTATGACTCGTTGCATGGTCAACTAGTCAAGGTATTGGAGTCACGCAAACCGAAAAGAGTTTGGATAACTGGCCATAGTCTTGGTGGAGCTTTCGCCGTGGTTTGCAGCTACCGACTATCATCCATGGAGAACCTGGAGATCGCTGGCGTCATGACCTTTGGACAACCGAAGGTTGGCAACGCAGCGTTTTGCAAGCACATGGAAGATACCTTAAGCGGACGTACGGTTTATTTCGTGAATGAGAGCGATGTGGTTCCACGCGTGCCGCCAAGCTTTGATCATTTTGGATCGTTGGTTTGGTACAAGGGTGGTGGGATTCGACGCTCGCCACCACCGATGCTCGCGATGAGATCCGGTGCCGGGGGTGGAGAACCGCTGCCCGTCGACGAGTTCGTTGAGATACCCGAAATGACCGAAGAAGAGTTTGAACAGTCCAAGCAGGAAATGCGGTCACCACGAACTGTCGAGTATACGCCCGATGGAGTACCCTTGATGCAAAGTCGGTTGGTACTGATAAGTGACCATGACATTGAGATTTATATTGAGCGGTTGAAATAATCCCCACGCGTGATCGAACCACCCGAAGAGTATCGCGAGAATGCTGTTCAAGTCTCTCAACTGCGAGCGATAGAAGAAACCCGGGGAATGTCCCCGGGTTTCTTCTAAACTCGAAGCACTCAACGAGGAAACAACCAAAAGATCCGTGCAGTTTTCAAGGAGCATCTATTCGATCGGTGGAAAGCGGTGCATCCTGCAGGCCGAGCATGAATGCCGCGAGCCAAAACGTCTAGACGAGGCCGCAACGGCCGTTATAAAAGCTGCAAAAGGGTGCGTGCGCACCAAGTTTCGCCAGGGCAATTAGCGTCCAACGATCTATCCTCCGCCTCAACATCGGAAAATCACGTTGAGGATCCTGCACGCGTACCCTACGACTACTGTGCGCGTCCACCAGAGTTCCATCAGGTCGCCAATCTTTTCCTTGATATTCGCAAATTTTTGCTGAGGGAAACGCATCTTTCGCTCGAAAACCCCCTGGAAAAAGCAGGGAAACTAAGGTGGAAAAAAGATTTGCAACCACTATAACGACCCAGTACAATCCGGAGACTGAAACGTGCCTGAAACCAAGATAGATTTCCTAACTCATCCAAAGCGCACAGTGGCTAGCATCCGAGTTTCTAAGGGTTGAAGAACGTCCAAATGCAATCAAACACGAAAATGGTATCTGCAGAGCTGTCCGTTCAAAAATTCTGTTCCGAAATCGCACTCGTTCCGTTGGACGAGGATCCGAACGCAATCTTCGAACATGTTTGCGACCTATGGCTTAGGACTACTGGAGCCGATTGGATTTGGTTATGGAGTAAGAATGAATTTGCAAACACCTTTCAATTGAGCGCGGTATATCCAACCGATTATCAGAAACAACACATCCCCAACCCCATCGGAGTTGATTCAAAATGTATCGCCTCCCTAGCGATAAAAATGGGAAGGCCTGTTAGTTTTGACGATTTCGACAAAGTTATCGAGTTCGAAGAAACAGCTTACAGTGTAAGAAACAAAAAACCCCTACAGGATTTAGGGTGCAAGAGCTTTGTGACTATTCCGCTAAGTTTACCATTGAATTACAAAGGTATCGAAAGAGATGAAGAACAGTTGGATTTTGAAGGGTCTATATGTTTACATTTTAAATCGGTTGAAAGTATGCAATTTATCCCCGAAGACGAACAGCTTTTGACCATGGGACGCTTGTCTCGTGCTAGAATAGTTGATGCCTATCAAGCGCAAAGATTCCGAATACTTGTCGAATTAAACAAGCTTTCACGGCGTTTTGTACCTAGATTTGCAAAATCTCCGGACATTGATCGAAACGACTATTTAGCAGAGATAAGCTGTGTATTGAAGAAGTACATCCGAACAAATGCGGTCTCGTTCTTTTACCGGCAGCCTTACGGAGACACGATTAATTGCCTTTACTCTGACGGCTTGGTTAAAACAGATGGTACTCGCGTACCACGGGACACACTTTCGAATGCTACTTATAAGCTTGGTGAGAGCAAGACGGGCACTTGTTTCAGGGATGGTAAACCAAGAATAGTACTTGTAGAGGATAACGCAGTGGACACTGGAAAGTATCATGAATGCGATTCGACTGGACATACCACGTTAGGTCCAACATTATTGTGTCCGATTCCGAGATCTTCGGAGAAAAGGCCAAGAATAGCGGGACCGCACGCTGATGGTGTTATTCGTTGCACTGGACATACTGCAACGTATTCTAACGAGCACACAGACTTCAATTTAATGGAGGTGGAAACCGTTAAATTTATCTCAGAACAGATCAGTCCAATACTTGATTTGCTTGCCATGCGTCGGCAAAGAGAATGGCAGGTCAGTGTCATAAAGCATGATCTTGAAATTCCGATCACCATGATTTCGGACACAATACAGAAACTCGCAACAAGAGGTCAAATTTCAGAGTCATCTGGCTATGCAAAGGATGACATCCTGGTCGCATGCAAACTCCTTTCACAACTAACGAGTCAGTTGTCGTTTGAAGCATCTCAGATTCGTGTTCATAAGGAGCCGACTCGACTACTTGGTGACATTATTGCGAGAAGTATTCAGATGCTGAGGCATTTCGCTTCGCAAGACAACGATATGAAAATCGAATACACTGGCATCGACGATATCCCCGCTCTAATGATTGACCCAATATTAACAGAGAGAGTGATCCACAACCTAGTGATGAATGCTGTAAAATATGGAACGGAGGGTACAACGATCCGATTGACTGGCGGAAGAACCGACGTTTCGTATTATATTGACATTGAAAACTATGGTATTGGAATCACAGAAAGCGAGGAACAGCATCTTTTTCGAAGGTATTTTCGATCGACAAGAGCAAAGAAAATACGACATGGAGTTGGTATAGGACTCTACATGGCGAAGACGATCATGGAACTTCAGAAATGCAATCTTGTTTTGAGGCAATTAAACAATCCAACTATTTTCAGGGTGTCATTCCCTAGATCGGCAATGTCGAAATTATGAAAAGCATAAATAATGATAATCCTGTTGCAAAGATTCTATTTGTTGAGGACGATAAATTTTGGGCCAGAGCTTATATCAGGGAGCTTCAAGATTCTGGGTTCGACGTGATTTATGCAAGAAGTGCTCGCGACGCAGTTGATTTGCTTAATAATAGCTTGGATTTTGACGCAGTTATACTAGATATAATGATGCCCACACCGGAAGAAGTTGCTGATACGGTAACAGAAGAAGGGATGTCCACTGGGTTGTGGGTATTGGAGCAGATTAAGCACTTGATAGCTCCGAATATGCTTTGCGTATGGATTCTCACGAATCGCGATCTTGCCGCCGTGACCGAGAAGATTAACGAAATTGCAAACCTTCAAAAGGATTTAGTCGATCTCTATCGAAAACGCGATGTTTTGAGTAATGTGTTGCCCGCATATCTTCTAGCAAAGATCAAACGCAATCGGCTCCAATAGCAAAAACCAGGGACCGCTCACCGGTTTTTGCTAAAGATGGCTACGGCGGGTGGGTCTCGTACCGGCTTGCGGTGCGATTGGTGGCGTCCAGACACAAGGCAGAAGGAACTCGAGATGCGACGCCGGTGACAAAACGCGGGGACTGTCCCGGCGGTTTGGTTGATG